>CAYVOZ010000001.1:0-20608 GCA_964453325.1 uncultured Christensenellaceae bacterium
ACGGCCCTTGAGCAGATGCTCGGAGACGATCTCCGGAACATCCTCGGGCTTTACACGGCTGTAGAAGGTGCCTTCGGGATAGACTATCATTATCGGGCCCATTGCGCACAGACCGAAGCATCCGGTCATGACTACCTGAACCTCATCCGCCAGTCCCTGTTTTGCTATCTCCTTTTGGAGTTCTTCTCTGATGACGGTGCTGCGGGAAGACGTGCATCCCGTACCGCCGCAAATAAGTACATGTGAACGAATCATGGGTTTACCTCCGTTTTACTTCTTCTGTGCTGCGCCGATAGTATATTCATAAACAGGCTTGCCGCCCTTTATATGCTCTTCTACTACACGCTTTGCCTTGTCAGCTGTCATCTTGACATACGTTGTCTTTTCCTTGTCGCTCTCATAGATCTCTACGACGGGCTCGTACTGGCAAATGCCTATGCAGCCTGTCTGTGTGACCTTAACATTTCCGCTGAGGCCGGCCTTGCTGACCTCCTCGACGAAAGCGCCGAGAACGGGGCGTGCGCCCGCAGCGATACCGCAGGTAGCCATACCTACGACGACACGGATCTCGTCGGATCCTTCGCGCAGAGCGACTGTTCCCTTCATCCTGTCACGGATTTCCTGAAGTTCTGCCAATGATTTCATAATCACTTTTCCTTTCTTTCTTAGAATGTAACTTGTTTATATGAATTGAAACTATTCAATAATAGTTCAATGAACAAGCGGTTCGTTTATAAACTCCGATACCCACATGAGCACCTCCGGCTCGTTTAACGGCAGATCGCCCAGATTCTCGCGCATCTCCTTTGTGGACAGCTTCTTTTCACCCTCGTCGTTTTTATACTCGTAGGTGAAGTCGATGTCCGGATTGCACTGTATGAGCGCTACTATCGTGCCGGCTATATCGCCCAGGGGAACGCAGTCTATGTGACCGAGCCTGAACGTCGCCTTTACGCTCGTGCCGTGGCCCTCGCCCTGTTTTGAACGGATGGTCAGCTTTCCGTCGGCCTGCTCTGCAGCAAGCTTTAAAAAAGGCAGTCCCAATCCCACGGGTCTCGTCTTTCGCGTAGTCGTGAACGGGTTTGTGACGCTGTCCACAAACTCCTGACTCATGCCCCTGCCGTCGTCTGTGATGGTGAGGGTACGGACGCCGCCGACGTCGTCTATTACTATGCCTATGTTCTTTGCCTCGGCCGAGATCGAGTTTTGCGCGATATCCAGTATATTGAGCGACAGTTCCTTCATATCTCTCCTCCGCAGAGCGTCCTTATGAGCTCGTGTCTGACCCTTGACGAGCTGTAGGGCTCGTCGTCAAGCTCCATAAAGTTCACGGCCTCGTTTATGCTCCAGAGATTGTGCGCGTCGGACGAGCATACGCTGCCCTTGCCGGACAGGCCGTACCTTTCGGTATAGGCCTCCCTGTTCGCGGCGTCGCGATACTCCACAAAGCTGAAATCCGGCGTCTCCGGCACACAGCCTAAAATGGCGATTATGCCGTTTGCGTCGCGGTCGATATGAGCGGGATACGCGGCTCCGCCAAAGCTCCTTACGAGCCTGTATGCGTCGTCGAGGTCTATATCCGTCGCGAGTATGAGCAGCTGCTCCTCCTCGCCGAGCTCTGTATCCTCCGCGTCCATATAAAGCTGTCTGCCGTATATGTCCACCCGGTTTTTGACCGGCGTGCGGTGTTTTGCAACCTCCGCGTCGAACGCAAGCGCGTTTTCCAGCTCCGGGAAAAGACACACCATGTGTATCTCCTCCGCCGTCGTCAGCTCCATGCCCGGCACGGGTATTATACCGTGGGGTCTGCACGCCTCGAAAAACGATGTGCAGTTGCCGCAGCTGTTGTGATCCGTGAGCGCCGCTATCTGCAGTCCGTTCAGCGCCGCCATGCCCGCAATGTTCGCAGGGGTCATATCGTCGTCCGCGCACGGAGACAGGCACGAGTGCATGTGCAGGTCGTAGCTGTAGCGCGTCATATGAGACCGTTAAGCTCCCCGCAGAGCGCGTAGCTCGCAAGCTCGCTCGAGTAGAGGTTCACGCCGCGTTTTTCTGCGGCGGCAACGACTTCGGGCTCGGGCTTCACTCCCTCCGCGAATATGACGAGCGCCACGTCTGTGAGCGTCGCCACCGCGACCACGTTGAGGTTGGACATTATCGTCACCCAGGCGTTATCGGCCTGTGCGCGGCCCATTACCCACGAGAGCAGATCCCCCGTATAGCCGCCCTTTACCTCACGGTCGGGATCGGCCTCGACCACGGGCGTCAGTGAAAGCTTTTCAGCAAGTCCGGCAACCGTCATTGCTCGTTATCCTCCCCTTGTTCTTCCGCACCCATTTTCTGTATCTTCTCGCGCATGAGGACTATGCACTCGTCTATGCTCGCCTCGCCGCGGACGATATCCTCGGCAAAAGCGTGGCAGGTAGGAGACCCGCAAAAGCCGCAGTCTAAGGAGGGCAGCTCCTCGCATATGGTCTCGATACGGGACATCATCTTCATCGCCTCGCTCATATCCGAGTCAAGGCTGAACGCCGAGTCGCCCCTTTTAGCGGAGTCGAACCAGAAGCTCTCCGGCACATAATCCGCAGGCTTTCCGGGCTCAGGCGTGATGCGGTTCCTCGATACGGGCAGATACCTTCTCAGCGTCTGCAGGCGCACGCGCGCGATATACGGGTTTTCGACCGTGGCCACTCCGCCGACGCAGCCGCCGTTGCAGGCGTTCAGCTCTACAAAGCGAAGCTTCGGGAAGTTGCCGGTCTCTATCTCGTCCAAAACATGTATCACGTTTTCAATGCCGTCCGCCGCCAGATACTGGTCGTTCATGAGAGCGGTGGCCTCGCCGCCGGTGCTTGCCCAGCTCATTCCTATCATGCCGGTCTGGCTGGTGAGCCTCGGTATTTCTTTCTTTTTGAGAGCGCTCAGCACGAGGAAGTATATCTCGTTCATAGCGACGACATAGTCTATGCTGCTCTTCTCTCCGCCGTCGAAGCCGTTCTTTATGAAGCTGGCCTTTGCCGGACACGGGGATATGAACACTGTCGCTATATCCTCGGGCTTAAGCTCCGGATGCGCCTCAAGGGCTTCTCTCTTGGCTATAACGCTCGCGACCTCTATGGGCGGCCGCATGGGAATGATGTTTTTTGCCAGATACGGAAAACGCAGGTTTATAAGGCGGGTGATGGCGGGACACGCCGAGTTCAAAATGGGCGATTCCACACCGCCGCGCTTTATATAGTTGCGCGTGTATTCCGTCACGAGCTCGGCTGCGCGCGCGACCTCGAATACGTCGTCAAAGCCGCTTTCCAAAAGCCCCTGCATCAGGTCGTCGGCATCCTCGAGCGCCGAGAACTGACCGTAAAGCGAGGGCGGAGGCAGCGCTATAAGAAATCTTCCGGAGGCCTTTACGTCGTCAAAAGCGTCGAAAGTCGCTTTTTTGGCGTTATACGGACAGACGCGAATGCACTCGCCGCAGTCTATACACCTTTCGGAGTTGATGACCGCGTGACCGTCCCTTATTCTTATGGCCTCTGTAGGGCATCTCCTCAGACAGTGTGTGCAGCCTCTGCACTTATCCACCATCAAAGACACCGAATGCTTATACCCTGACATCAGACGCTCCTGTTTTTACGCAACGTTTACCGTCATTGTTACCTTTGTGCCTTCTCCGACCTTGGACTCGACTGTCATTTCGTCGGTATATCTCTTCATGTTGGGCAGGCCCATTCCTGCGCCGAAGCCCAGCATGCGTATATTGTCCGGCGCTGTGGAGTATCCCTCCTGCATGGCAAGAGCGATATCCGCTATTCCCGGTCCCTTATCGGTGAGTATTATGACGATCTTATCCGGGTATACGAACACATCGGCTTCGCCTCCGTGCGCGTGTATCACCATATTAATCTCGCCCTCGTACATCGCTATGGACACCCGCCTTATGACCTCGGGTGACATCCCCAGCAGGCGAAGCTTCTTTTTGACCATCACGGAGGCTTCTCCGGCCGAGGTAAAGTTTTCCCCGTCTACATCATAATGGAATCTAAGCGTTTCACTCATTTCCGGCAGACTCCTCATGTCCGAGATGCGCGGCATAAAGCTTTCCGCACGCCTCAAACATACGCTCCGCCGTACTCAGGACAACTATGTGGTTGTCCCTCGCGAGCTCCACGGTCTCTGCATCGGGTCTTTTATTTCTGACAAAGACGATGCACTTCATGTCCATCATCATAGCCGTCCTTATGACCTGTGCGTTGAGAAGGCCGGTGAGCAATACCGCCTGATCCTTTACAAAGGCCAGTACATCGCTCATCATGTCGCTTCCGCACGCCATATGGACCTCGACGTCCAGGTTATCCTCACAGCAAAGCACGTCAGCCTGCAGTATTTCCGAGATCTTACGGATCGTCATTTAAAGGCTACCTCCGTTTGCCGGTTTATTTGAACTTTGCCAGTATGTCCGGTATCTTGTCGGGAGTAAGTCTGCCGAACACCTCGTCGTTTATCATTATGACGGGCGCGAGTCCGCAGCAGCCCAGGCAGCGTGTCGCCTGAAGCGTGAACACTCCGTCGGCGGTGGTCTCGCCCGCCTTTATGCCGAGCTCCTTTTCAAGCTCGTCCAGTATGAGCTGGGAGCCTCTTACATAGCAGGCTGTGCCCATGCACACCGATATCTGGTTCTTGCCCTTTGCGGTAAGAGTGAACTGCGCATAGAACGTAGCCACCGCGTACACCTCTGCGAGAGATATTCCCAGACCCTTGGCTATCATGCTCTGTATCTCGATAGGGAGATAACCGCATATATCCTGTGCCTGCTGAAGCACGGGGATCAGCGGACCGCGTTTGGACTTCCAAGAATCGATAACCTTTTGCAGTTTGTCTAATTGATCCTGAGAGAACATGTCTTTCCTCCATTTGTATTGATTTTCATATCCGCAACAAGTGCGGATATTTTGTCGGTTTTAGCTCATATGATTATAGCATTATGAGTATATTTGTGTCAAACGGCATATTGAGGAATTGCGAAAAAAATCACCTTTTGTCGTATAGCAAAAATTCATATCAAACGGTCGGGAGCGGTTATGCCGCTCTTCCGCAGTCTGTGAAAGACGCTCGTTACCCTGCAAATGTATGTGTCATATAACGTCACAATATCAAACACCGGCCGTCCGCCGTCCGCAAAATCTTTTGCAAAGGCATCGCGCCGAAATATTTGTTAATTAATTCACATTATTTACGCAATGCCCAGAGTGTAAAAAAAGCCTTTGACCTTAGAAGTTCAAATCTCATAGGCGCGGGGCGGCGTGTACGCCCAAGCCTATACTTATCGGGTTTTGACGGCCGTGACCGCTTATGCGGTCACAGTCAAAACCCGGCAATCCCGTCAAAAAACATAGTTTTTTGACGGACTGCGCATTATTTACGCAATGCCCTCTGTATACTCTCTCTCCTCCGTATCCCCGGAGCTCATGAATAAATAGCTCTTTCGCGTGTCCGAATCTCCGAACGTGGCGTCGATATACAGCGTCTCCCCGTCGAGCTCGATGCTGTTCCACGCGTGCGCTTCGCCTTCCTTGGTGCCTACAACGACTCTGCACTCCAGCCCTTCGCGGTCGCATATGGCCTTGAATGCGGCGGCATAGCCCGAGCAGACCGTCCTGCCCGCCACGAGCGCTCCGTATGCCGAACGGGCCGTGCAGGACTCCGCGGTCTGCGTTTTCAGATCGGCGAGCGCGTCGTCATAGCTGACATGCTTTATGATGAGGTCGTATATCTCCTTGTATTTATCTCTTGCCTCCGTCCTCATAACGGGAAAATCCTCTATTGCGCCTATAAGCTCGAGCCTGTTCCTCTCTATAGTCTCGGCATCGTAAAAATCGTTTCTCGTTATCTCGACTATGCTCTGTCCGCTGCCGTATATGAGGTATGAATATGTGCCGCATATTATGGGCCACGTCACAAAGTTGGCGTCCGCGCGGCTCATTATCCGTTTTATAACGCCGTCGTCGCAGCCGCTCATTATTAGCGTGACCATGCCGCCCGCGTTCCTTTCCCATCCTTCTATGAGCGCGTTCTCCGCCTCCGCCTCGTCCGCGCATACGGGTATATCGCCGAGCGCGAGCCTGTTTTCCCTGTAGCCGAGCTCTAACGTGAAGCGCGTGAGGTCGCTGTATTCCGATATCATTCGGCTAGTCTGCGACAGATAATACGCCGGCACGGCGTCTCCGGAGTTGATATAATCCGCAGAGGCATTGCCGAGCCTGTCTCCGAGCCCCTCCTCCGATATATATACCGCCTCATAGGAGTCCTCTCCCGCAAGTATCGCCGCGCGAAGCCCCTGCAAAAACGCCTCCTGCGAGTATTCCTCCGCAGCCACGGCGAAGGGCTCCGGCTTGCCGCCGTATTCAAGCGTGACCGTAAGCACGGTCCTGCCGAGGCGCTCCGCCGTCTCCCACGCCACTCTTTCCACAAACTCTCCGAAAACGAATCTGTTGTATATGCCGTTCATGACGTCGTCTATGCGCTGAGCCGCGCCCTGACCCGGGGTATATGCGAGCACAGCCTCCGGGCTTCTGTCAAATACGGCGGCCTCGAGCACAGAGATAAGTCCGTCCTCGTCGAAGGGAACGGGAGTATCGCTCCGATACGGCACCGCGCCGTCCGATACGGCCTGCTCCTCGCCGGATGCAGTTTTTCCCTCGTCCGGTGCGGGCTCTTCACTCCCGCCCGAATATGTCTGTCCCAGGACCTCCTGCGTGAATATTTCGAGCTTATCGCCGGAGCAGCCCGCAGACAGAAGAAGCGCTGCCGAAAGCAGCAGCGCAGATATGACCGCAAGCGTATGGCGGTGCTTATTCGACCGCATCGCCGAGCCTCTTGAGCATCGTTTTCTCTACGGCGTTGATAATATTGTTATACCCGGTGCATCTGCAAAGATGCCCGCTCATGAGCTTTCTCAGCTCGTCTCGCGTATACCTTTTTCCGCTCTCCAATATCTCCACCGCGGACATTATGAAGCCCGGCGTGCAGAAGCCGCACTGCACCGCTCCCTCGTCTATGAACGCCTGCTGTATATCCGAAAGCTCACCGTTCGGCCCCAATAGGCTCTCGAGCGTACGAATGCTCTTTCCGTCCGCCCATACGGCAAGATATATGCACGAATTATAGCACTCGCCGTCTATTATCACATTGCAGGCTCCGCACTCCCCGACCTCGCAGCCCTTTTTCACGCTTTGGAGCGAAAAATCGTTTCGCAAAAGATCCGTCAGCGACGCGCGCACGTCTATGACGCGCTCGACCTGCTCTCCGTTCACGGTGCATCTTATAAGCTTTGTCTGCATCATATATCGCCTCCCGCTTTTCTGACCGCTTCCTTATAGGCGCGCATAGCCAGCTCTCCGGCAAGATGCTCGCGGAACTCCTTCTTTGCGCGCCAGCTCGTTCTGGGGCTTATGTCCTCTAACACCGCTGTTTTCAGCAGCTCCGCGGCAGCCTCCGAAACCTCTTTCCCCGTCACGGCGGCTTCTGCGTTCTTCGCCCTTGCAGGCACCGGGCCCGCCACACCGAAGGCTATGCGCACGCGCTCCGCGATGCGCTTGTCCGCGGAAAGCCTGACGTTGACCGAGCAGCCGAGCGTGGCGATATCCATAGCCGAGCGCATCGAGTATTTGATATAGTGTCCGAAGCAGCCCTCATAGCTCTCCTTATCCACGAGTATCGCCGTCATTATCTCCGTCTCTCGCACGTCCGTCCTGCCCGCGCCGAGATAGAACTGCTCTATCGGCAGTCTTCTTATGCCCTCCGCGCCCGTGAGCTCGACCGCGGCGCCCCATGCGACGAGCGTGGACGCAGTATCCGCGGAGGTCACTCCGTTGCATATGTTTCCGCCCACCGTGCCTATATTGCGTATCTGCGGTCCGCCGACCATGTCCGCGGCCTCGCCGAGTACACCTATGTATTTTTTGACCGTCTCGTCCTTTGTCAGATGCGAAAAGCTCGTCAGCGGCAGTATCCTGAGCGTGCCGTCCCCGTCAAGGGACACTCCACGAAGCTCGTCGAGCCCGTATATGCTTATGAGCTCGGCTCCGGCGAGCTTGCCCTCTCTCATCTTTATGAGCACGTCGCTGCCTCCCGCGATGATTATCGCGGACGGATGCTGCTGCCTCAGTTCCACGGCATGGCCGACGGACTCCGCCTCGTAAAGCGCCTTTATATCATACATACGCGTGTCGCTCCTTTTTTAGTATACAAGCAGTTATATTCCATGTCCCTGTCAATTCGTGTTTTGACGGCCGTGACCGCTTTAGCGGTCACAGTCAAAACACGGCATTCCCGGTAAAAAACGAAGTTTTTTGCCGGATAAAATGTCATATAAGATGCTCCTCTTTAAATCTGTCGAACAGAACGTGCGGCGTTATGGGCGCGCAGTCCACGGCCACTCCCGTCGCGTTCAGTATCGCGTTTCTTATAGCGGGCGCGCCCGGCGTCGCGGGCGGCTCTCCGAGTGCCTTTGTGCCGAACGGGCTCGTGGGCTCGTGATTCTCCACAAATCTCGCTCCGAGATCCGGGATGTCCATGGTAGTGCAAAGCTTATAATCGAGCAGATTCCCGTTCAGCAGCCTGCCTGTCTTTTGGTCAAATAGCAGCTGCTCGCCGAGTCCGTAGCCTATCGCCATGCTCATTCCGCCCTGTACCTGGCCCTCCGCCAGCATGGGGTTTATGAGCCTGCCGCAGTCGTGAACATTGACCATGTTTATGAGCTTCACCTTTGCGAGCGGAATATCCACCTCCACCTCCGCAAAGCAGCAGCCGAGGCTCAGCGCGTTCGACTTCAGCTGATAGGTCTCCTCGGCGGTTATGTGCTCCGAGGCCTCAAGGCTGTATAGCACGCTCGTCGAAAGCTCCGCGAGCGTCATTATGACGCTGTCGTTATCCGTTATTTTTACGATATTGCCACCCTTTATATCGAGCTCGCTCTCGTCTATGCCCGTGAGCGCATGCGCATGCGCGAGTATCTTCGCGCGGAAGGCCGCGGCGGTCTTGGTTATCGCCATGCCCCCGATATATGTCTGACGCGAGGCGTAGGCCGACGTCCCGAACGGGGAGATATCCGTATCCTGCTCGCTTCTGACGTGCACGCTCTCATAGGGGACGCCCACCGCGTCCGCCGTCATCTGCGCAAAGACCGTGTCCGCACCCTGACCTATCTCCGTCTCGCCGGTGATGACCTGCACGGAACCGTCCTGATTGAGCGTCATGCGGAACGCCGACATTTCGAGCGATACGGGCCAGACTGCCGTGTTATACCAGAATATCGCCATACCCACGCCGCGGCGCACGTCGCCGGTCTGGTGCTTATACTTCTCGGTCTTCTCGTTCCAGTGTATATATTCCATGCCGGCGTCTATACACTGGTTGAGGCTGTCGTAATAATTCACATTCTTGGAGAAATCGTCATAGAAGCCAACATGCATCATGTTCATGCGCCGGAACGCTATAGGATCCATGCCTATCGCGCGGGCCGTGTCCTCCGCATGGCTCTCCACGGCGAACATAGCCTGCGGTATGCCGTATCCGCGCATCGCTCCGGACGTGGGCTTGTTCGTGAATACCGTATACGCGTCGCCCTTGGTCGCCTTCTCGTCGTGATAGAGCTGCCTAAAGCCGGTTATGCTCTTTGCGGCAATGCTGTGTCCGTGCGAGGCATATGCGCCCTGATCGGAATACGACTCGCAGCGGCGCGCGACGAGTGTGCCGTCTTTTCTCACATAGGACGTGAGATGCAGCTTTATCGCATGGCGGACGCGCGTGCTGCAGAAGGTCTCCTCGCGCGTGAGCTCGAGCTTTACGGGCCTGCCTCCCACGCACTGTGACAGATATGCGTTAAGCGGCTCGTACAGCGCGTCCTGCTTATTGCCGAAGCCGCCTCCGATATACGGTTTGATTATTCTGACATCGCCCCACGGGATACCCAGCGCCTGACCGACAACGCGGCGGACTATGTGCGGTATCTGCGTCGAGGACACAACCGTTATCTTTCCGGCCTCCTCATACGCAAAGGAAATGGCGGGCTCTATATGGCAGTGCTGTACGGTGGGAGTGGTATACCACTTATCCACGCATACGAGCCCCTCCTCCTTTATGGCCTCGTCATAGTCTCCGTCCTCGGTCGACGTATGTGCGAGCAGATTGCCGGGAAAGCGCTCATGCAGCTGAGGCGCGCCCTCCTTCATTGCGTCGAACAAGTCGAGCACGAACGGAAGCTCCTCGTACTCTACCTTAATAAGAGCCAGAGCCTGCTTTGCCGTCAGCTCGTCGCGGGCTATGACCGCCGCCACATCGTCGCCGTAATACCTTACATGCCGGTTCAAAAGCAGCCTGTCCGCGACGTCCTGATGCGACACGTCCATCGACCACGGATGTCCCGCGGTCGGAAAGGGTCTGTCCGGCACGTCGAAGCAGGTCACTATCCTCACTACTCCCGGCAGCTTTTCCGCCTCCGATGCGTCTATGCTCTTTACATAGCCGTGAGCGACGGTCGAATGGAGCACCTTTGCGATAAGCGCGTTCTTGTCGCAAATATCGTCGGTGTATTTCGCTCTGCCCGTCACCTTGTCCGGGGCGTCCTTTCGCGTTACGCTTATTCCCACGCTCATATATGTATCTCCTCCTCTGCGGAATTGACTTTATACTGTCTGCAAGTGTTTTTATCATAATATAACAAAATCCTCTCTTTCTCAAGTACCGATATTGACCATATATACAGTTTTCTTCCGGACTGCCCGTAAACTGCGGAATAGTTACTTTTGTGTTACCGATAAAAATTTTTTACGTAAAATATGTGTTAGTTGTTGAACATTCAAGTCAGTCATGCTAAAATTTAATCGACCAAAAACGACTTTGACCGGCAGAGTCTCTTATGTACTGGCATATTGATACTGACATCGTAAGCGTTATAGTGATCTGCGCGATCTACGTTTACTGCAGGAAGCAGCCCGAGCAGCTTCGCAGCAGGCGCTTTTTGTACTGTCTTCTGACCGGCATTATCGTCACAGTCGTGGATATAGCCGCGAGCGTTATCATGGAGGTGCCGGTTTCACGCACCCTATACCATATTCTCATGACGCTGTATTTTGTGAGCATAGAGCTCGTCATCGTGGAATGGTGCCTGTATGTCCTGACCATGCTGTATGCCCCCGGATCGATAGGCGGAAAGGCCGCGAGGCACAGCGTCCTTCTCGTATATGGGCTTTATTCTCTGTTTGTCATACTTAATCCGTGGACAGGCGCGATATACAGCCTCGGCGCAAACAACGAGTATTCACGCGGGCCGTTCTTCGCGGCTATGCTCGTGCTTTACATGGCGTATGCGGCCGCGCTTTTCGTCTTTATAATCGTCCGGTGGAAGAATATCCCCAAGGGATATCCCGGCGGGCTGCTGCTCGCCACTCCGGTCATAATAGCGGTCGGAATAATAGCTCAGCTCATATTCCCCGGCACGCTGCTCATAATGCCAACGTTTATGATATGCCTCGTGCTGTCCTTTCTTTTCCTGCAAAGGATGCAGTTCAGCCGCGACAGTCTGCTCGTCGCGGATCTTGCGCACGAAGCCGAGACCGATCCCATGACCGGGCTCTATAACCGTGCGGGCATGGAGGCAATGGTACAAAAGACGCTCACCGACGCCTACGGGCAGAGCGTGCTTGTCATAATAGCGGACATAGACGACCTTAAAAAGATAAACGATACGCACGGTCACTCTGCCGGAGACCGGGCGATACTGCTGTTTGCTTCACAGCTCAAGCTGCATTTCCGCACGCATGACACCATCGTTCGCTATGGCGGAGACGAATTTTTGATATTCCTTACCGGCAGCTTCTCCGAGGAGCAGCTTAGAAACTCCATAGCGGAGCTTGCGGAGGAGCTATGCTCGCTGAAGATAGGCGAATTCGACGACATTCCCATTCACGGCAGCGTCGGCGCGGCATACGGCATTGTGGGACGCGAGAGCTTTGAGGAGCTGTGCAGAAACGCAGACGCAGCTCTTTATTATGTGAAGAACAGCGGCAAGGGCTCGTACGCGTTCTACCGCCCGCATATGGACCCGGATCTTTAGCCCGTACATTTGACCCTTTTTTGCTCCGTCCCTAATTCCTAAGGATCCGCACAACAAAACGTAAAGAAATCGAGGCAACGATTTGGCTCCAATCGACAGCAACAAAAGCATATTCCTGAACGAAACGGAGCGCAAACCTAATCTCTATGCGTCAAATGTGCTCATAGCCATAACCGCTGTTGTCGCCATAGTTTATTTATTCAATGAGCTCAATATCTTTCAGCTTAATAAGGAGCTCGTTTATATCTGTCTCGGCGCATCGGTCCTTCAAAGCGTCGCCGTGCGCTTTATAGTACACAGCCCGAAAATGGTAGAGCATCCCGCGGCAAAATTCGTGATAATGAGCATCATTCTGCTGCTCGTGCTCACGCTCACCGTGCTTCTCAATATACACGCCGTGCTCGCCTTCGGGCTGCCCATCCTGCTCGCCACGCAGTACCGCTCATATAATATATCCAATCTGGCGCTCATAGGCTCGATCGCATGCTGCGTACTTGCGCCCGTACTTTCATATCTTTTGGGGACATGGAACCTAAACTTTATGACCGGGTATATACAGACCTTCTGCAACGTTACTATAACCGCCTCTCCCGGAAACGGCATAGAGGCGATGGACGCCATAGCGCAGATAATACTGTACTGGGCTCTGCCCCAGATGCTCAGCCTCGGCGCATACGGCATCATACTCTATTCCGCCACTAAATCCAGCATAAAAAGCGTAAAGGATCAGCTGCAGGTAGAGGATCTCGGCAGGGACCTTGGGCAAAGGCAGGCGTCCATAATCGCCATGCAGGAGAAGGTGCTTTACGCCATGTCCGATATAATCGAGAACCGCGATATGGAAACGGGCGACCACGTCCGCCGCACGAGCGGCATCGTGCGCGCCATGACCGACGCAATGAGAAACGACCCCGGGAGCGGAGTTACCGAGGAGTTCTGCAATATGGTCATAAAATCCGCGCCTCTGCACGACCTCGGCAAGATAGCCGTACCCGACAGCATTTTAAGAAAGACCGAGCCGCTTACCGACGAGGAATACGAGATAATAAAGCTCCACCCGATAAGGAGCGCGGAGATAATCTCAAAGGCACTCACAGGGGTCGAGGACGAGCAGCTTATAGCCACCGCGCAGAACCTCGCCAGATACCATCACGAGCGTGTGGACGGTAAGGGTTATCCCGAGGGGCTCTCCGGAAAGGATATACCGCTCGAAGCCAGAATAATGGCCATCGCCGACGTATACGACGCGCTCGTCAGCGAGCGCTGCTATAAGGCCGCCATGAGCCCCGACGAGGCCTTCGATACGATACATAACGCCATGGGTACGCAGTTCGACGCGGATCTCGACAGATACTTCATGGCCTGCCGAAAGGACATAGAGACGTTTTACGACGCGTAAAGCAGGAAATAATACGCTCACACTTATATAAAACTCGTACAAAAAGACCGCCCGGAATTGTCCGCAGCGGTCTCTTTGTGTCAAAAAGTCCTTGACCTTAATAATTAAGAGCATTGGCGCAGGGCGGCATGTACGCCCAAGTCAAAACCCGGCACTCCCGGCAAAAACGCAGTTTTGCCGGACGCCCTCACGCCTTGTTGTTGCAGCCTAAAACGTCTATGAGCTTATGACGTACGAGCTCCTTAATAGCCGCTCTTGCGGGAGACAGATACTGTCTCGGGTCGAAATGCGACGGGTTCTCCGCAAAGTACTTTCGTATCGTGCCGGTCATGGCAAGGCGCAGGTCGCTGTCTATGTTTATCTTGCATACGGCCATCTTTGCCGCCTCGCGCAGCATCTCCTCGGGCACGCCTATTGCGTCGGGCATGTTTCCGCCGTTCTCGTTTATCATCCTTACAAATTCCTGCGGTACGGACGAGGAGCCGTGCAGCACTATCGGGAAGCCGGGGAGGCGCTTTTCGACCTCTTTTAATATGTCGAAGCGCAGCTGCGGCTTTGTGCCGGGCTTGAACTTATATGCGCCGTGGCTCGTGCCTATGGCTATCGCGAGAGAGTCGACGCCCGTTCTCGAAACGAACTCCTGTACCTCCTCGGGACGCGTATACGAGGAATCCTCCGCCTTTACGTTTATGGCGTCCTCTACGCCCGCGAGCCTGCCGAGCTCGCCCTCGACCACCACTCCGTGATCGTGAGCATACTCCACGACGCGCTTTGTCAGCGCGCAGTTCTCGTCGAACGAAAGATGCGAGCCGTCTATCATAACGGACGAGAAGCCGCCCTCTATGCAGCTCACGCAGGTCTCGTAGCTGTCGCCGTGGTCAAGGTGCAGCACTATGGGAAGTCCCGTGTCCTCTATTGCGGCGTCCACCAGCTTGCGCAGGTATATCGGGTTTGCGTACTTGCGCGCGCCCTTGGAGACCTGTAATATCAGCGGCGCGTTCTCTTCCTTCGCGGCCTCGGTGATACCCTGTATGATCTCCATGTTGTTCACGTTGAACGCACCTATGGCGTATCCGCCCTCATAGGCTTTCTTAAACAGCTCAGTCGATGTTACAAGTGGCATTTTGGTTTGAACCTCCTAAAAATTAGTTCCAATATTCAATATCTATCATGCGCCGAAAAGCCGCTTTAGTCAAGTATGCAAATCGCCCGAAACGCTGTTTTTCACGCACATATAGCCCTCTCCGGTCAGCTCTATGCAGGAGCCCGGGCAGAGCGGCACGCACTTTCCGCAGCCGCTGCATTTATACGGGTCTATGCGCGCGCAGCCGTTCTCCACGGTTATCGCGTCCTCGGGACAGTTCTTTTTGCAGCGTCCGCAGGCTATGCAGGCGCTTGCGCATACCGATTTTGCCGCGCGCGCAGACATTTCGTTGCAGCATACGACCGTGGCGATACGGCTTTTCGGCAGCAGCGCGATAACGCCCCTCGGGCATATTTCGGCGCACGCGCCGCAGCCCATGCAGGCGTCGGCGTCTATTACGCAGAGCGCGTCCCTTATGCTTATCGCTCCGAAGGCGCATGCCGATACGCAGTCGCCGAGGCCTATGCACGAAAAACCGCACTGCTTCGGTCCGCCCGCCATGCCCGCCGCTATGCGGCAGCTGTTCGGTCCCTCATATTCATAAGCCTTTACCGCTATGCCGGTCTTTCCCGCGCAGAGCACACAGGCCGTCACGGGCTCCGTCACGGCTACCTCTACGCCCAGTATTTCCCCTATCCCCGCACGGTTCTCCGCGCTTATCACAGTGCAGCGCTCCGGCCCCGTCTCTCCGGCTATGAGCGCGCCCGCAAACGCGTCGCAGCCCGCAAAGCCGCACGCGCCGCAGTTCGCTCCGCCTAAGAGCGCGCGTATGCCGGGAAGTCTTTCATCCTCCTTCACGCTCAGCTTTTTATTCGCCGCGGTCAGTATCACTCCGAATATCGCGCCTATCCCTCCGAGCACCGCTACCGCAAGCATCACACTTATCCAGCTCATACCGTACCCCCGCCTAAACCATGCCCGAAAAGCCCATAAACGCCATCGCCATGAGTCCTGCGGTGACGAGGCTTATCGGAAAGCCCTTCATGCACTCGGGTATGTCCGAGCTCTCGAGCCGCGTCCGCACCCCCGCCAGCAGCACGATAGCGATAAGAAAGCCTATCGCGCCGAACACTCCGCTGAGCACGCTGTATAAAAGGTCGTAGCCCGCGTTCATGTTTATGACAGTGACGCCAAGCACCGCGCAGTTCGTCGTGATGAGCGGCAGGTATATGCCGAGCGCGGAGTAGAGCGACGGCAGCTTCTTTTTAAGCACCATCTCCACAAGCTGCACGAGCGCGGCTATCACGAGTATGAAGCATATCGTATACATGTACCGAAGCCCAAGCTTTACAAGCACAAGCTCGTATATTATCCACGTGAAAAACGACGCGAGCCCCATTACGAACGTTACGGCAATGCCCATGCCCGCGGCGGTGCCTATCTTGCCCGAAACGCCCAAAAACGGGCAGCAGCCGAGATACCGGGAGAATATGAAGTTGTTTGTGAACACGCAGCTCACGAAGAAGAGCGCTATGCGCGCAATGCCCGTCGCGTCGCTCAAAGCCTGCACCCCCCTGCCGCCGGGCAGCCCGCGCAGCCCTCGGGACGCGGCGCGGCTTTTTTCTTTTTCCCGGCCTTTTTGGTTATAACGTTCACTATGCCGAGCAGCAGTCCGAACGTTATAAAGCCGCCCGGAGCCATTATCATAAGGAGCATGGGCTGATAGCCCGGTCCGAACACGCTCATGCCGAACACCGTACCCGCGCCTATGAGCTCGCGTATGCAGCCCATCACGGTAATTGCCAGCGTAAAGCCCACTCCCATGCCAAGCCCGTCAGCCATGGACGGCAGCACGCTGTTTTTGCTCGCGAACGACTCCGCGCGCGCGAGTATGATGCAGTTCACGACTATGAGCGGTATGAACATACCGAGGCTCTCCGCGAGCGCGGGAACGAACGCGTCGAGCAGCATCTCCACTAACGTGACGAACGTGCAGATCACGACTATAAACGCCGGTATGCGCACGCTGTCGGGTATGAATCTCCTTAAAAGCGATATCACGGCATTCGAGCCTATGAGCACAAACGTCGCCGCCGCTCCCATGCCGAGCCCGTTTATACCGCTCGTCGTCACCGCGAGCGTGGGGCAAGCTCCGAGCACGAGCCTGAACGTCGGGTTCTCGGTTATCACTCCGTTTAAAAACACACTTGAAAGCTTTGGCGCTTTGTATTCCGTCATTGTGCTTCCCTCCTCTGCCTGCGCGTTCCGTAGACCCTCGGCTTTATATACCGATCTATGAGCGGAGTCGCTATGTTCATGAGCAGTATCGCAAACGTGGTCCCCTCGGGATAGCTCGAAAAAGAGCGTATGAGCGCGCCCAGTATGCCGCAGCCCGCGGCGTATATCGCCTGTCCCGTCTTTGTCATAGGGCTGGTCGTATAGTCCGTCGCCATAAAAACGGCTCCGAACATCACGCTGCCTCCGAGCAGCGCCTCTATGGCGGACGCATCGGGCTTAAAGCCGCCAATCGCCCACATGAGCAGCGTAAAAACCCCCATGTATATCACCGGGATGCGCCAGCTTATAACCCTCCGCAGCAGCAGATATACAAAACCCAAAAGTATCGCCGCCTTGCATACCTCTCCTGTGCAGCCCGGCATATTGCCGAGGAACATATCCATGAGCACGCCTTCCCCGCCCGCGAGCGGAGTAGCCGAGCTCACCGCGTCCGCTCCGGAAAAGAACGTCGGCAGAGTATATGCGGTCATAGCGACCGGCCA
Source organism: uncultured Christensenellaceae bacterium (assembly GCA_964453325.1). Taxonomy (GTDB): domain Bacteria; phylum Bacillota; class Clostridia; order Christensenellales; family Christensenellaceae; genus JAZRGP01. The sequence goes on from CAYVOZ010000001.1 coordinate 17,370, forward strand.
GGACGCGAGCAGCAGCGCGCGCGCCGTCAGCGCGGGATTCAGGAAGTTGTCTCCTATCCCTCCGAACAGCTGCTTTACGATGATTATCGCAAAGGCCGAGCCTATGAGTGCGAGCCACCACGGCGCGCCCGGCGGCAGCGAAAGCGCGAGCAAAAGCCCCGTGACCGCTGCGGAAAGGTCTCCCACGCGCACGGGTTTTTTGGCTATGCACTGCCAGAGCGCCTCCGACGCCATTGCCGCGGCGACCGAGACCGCTATCGTGAGCAGCGTTCCCGCTCCGAAGATATACACCCCGGCAGCAGCCGTGGGCAAAAGCGCTGTCAGCACGTCGAGCATTATGCCCGTGGTCGTGCGTTTGCCGCGAATGTGCGGCGAAAGCGACATCTTCATCATTTTCCTGCCGCCTCCTTTTCCTTCCTTGCCCTCGCCGCCAGCACTTCCTTTGAATGCCGGAAGGACGCCGTCAGCGTGCGCTTTGCCGGGCAGACATATGTACAGCAGCCGCAAAGTATGCAGTCCATAAGGTTATTATCCCTTGCCTCGCCGTACTTTCCCTTATTGCAGTAATTCTTCAATAAATACGGATAAAGCCCCATCGGGCAAGCGTCCACGCAGAGCCCGCAGCGTATGCACGGGCCTTCGTCGGGCAGGTCCGCGGGCTGCTCCGCAAATACGATGACACCGTTCGTGGCCTTCAATACGGATATATCGTCCGTGGGTGCAGAGGTCCCCATCATGCCGCCGCCCAGGATCATCTTCCCGGGCTCCTCGCTGAAGCCGCCGCACGCGCCTATGGCGTCCTCTATCCTCGTGCCTATGCGCAGCAGCAGGTTCTTAGGCTCCCTGACGCAGCCCGTGACCGTCGTTACGCGCGATACAAGCGGCTTCCCGAGCTCTACCGCGTCTGCTATCGCCGCAGACGTGGCCGCGTTCAATACCACGACATGAGAGTCTATCGGCAGCTGTCCGCTCATTACCTCCCTGCCCGTGACCGCCTTTATGAGCTGCTTCTCTCCGCCCTGCGGGTATTTCGTTTTCAGTACCCTTATCTCGACGCCGCTCCTGCCCTCCGCGGCGCATCTCATGGCGGCTATGGCCTCGGGCTTATTGTCCTCTATGGCGATAACGCCCTTTTTCACGCCCATTATCCGCATGGCGGCGACAAGACCCTTTAATATTCTCCCGGGCTGCTCCCGCATGAGCCTGTCGTCCGCGGTAACGTGCGTCTCGCATTCCGCTCCGTTCAGTATCACCGTATCGCAGTATTTCCCCTCCGGACAGGAGAGCTTTATATGCGCGGGGAACGCCGCTCCGCCCATGCCGCATATGCCCGCGTTCTTTATCGCCGCGAGCATTTCCGCAGGCTCCGCCGTCTCCACGCAGCCCACGGGCTCAAGGCTTTCCCATTCGTCGTTATAATCGTTCTCTATAGTTATGCATAATACCTTTTTCGCGCCGAGCTGCTGCTTTTCCGCTATTTCCGTCACGGTTCCGGACACGCTCGCATGCACGGGCAGGCCGAGAGCGCCGACAGGATCGGCTATCCTCCGGCCTAATCCGACATGCTCTCCGACGCTCACGCAGGGCGCGGACGGCGCGCCCAAATGCATCGCCATGGGTATCACCACGGTGTCCACGGGTCTGCAATCCTGTATCGGCGCGTCTTTCGACGCGCGCTTGCCTCCGCCGCTCAGCCTCAGCGGATGTATTCCTCCTCTGACAGTCGCCTTCATTTAATAAGCCCTCTCATATATTCGGCTGCTGTGTTGACCGCGACCGTGACCGCAGAGGAGGATATCGTCGCGCCAGTGACCGCATCCACGTCCTCCCCGAGCGCGACGGGCGCGGTCTTTCCGGCAAAGGGCGCGGTAAAAGCCTCGTCCCTCGTCCTTGCGCCCAGACCCGCTGTCTCCGAAAAGCCCTCTCCTCCGACTCTTATGCCCGTTAGCACGCCGTCGGTATCCATACCCACAGTCACGACTATATCTCCTCCGAAGCCCTTCGTCGTTATCTGCGATACATACCCCACGGTGCGCCCGTCCGAGACCGCCTCATAGCAAACGTCCACCTTCGACCGGCCTCCTCCGAGAGGCAAAAATTCCTCCGCCTCCGGCAGGAGCGCCTGTCTGTCCGCCTGCTCTCTTATCGCCTGCTGCTCCGCTATCCTGTCCTTGGTCAGCTCGTTCGTCAGTCCTATGAGCAGTCCCGCCGCCACGGTTATTATGAGCAGCACCGCCCACGGGGGCAGCCGTTTTTCTCTTTCCGCTGTATTATCAGTCATATATAAGCATCTCCTCCGCGCCGCGCGTGCATATCACGCTCCCGCCGTCCGTTATAAAAACCGCCTCGGTATCTTCTATACCTTCTATCATTTCCGCCGCGCGCTCGCTCCCCATCACTATGCAGGCTGTGGAGAGCGCGTCCGCCCTCGCCGCGCTGTCGCATATCACCGTCGCGGACGCAAGCCCGCTCACAGCGCTCATGCCCGTACCCGGGTCTAAAATATGATGGTATAAAACCCCGTCCTTAATAAAGCATCTCTCGTAGGTCCCGCTCGTGACCACGGCTTTCCCGTCGGTATTTATCCGCACCTTTATGTCTCCCGCGCCGCCCTCCGGGTCCCTTATGCCTATGTTCCACAAGCTGCCGTCGGGCTTTGCGCCGTATACGGCGACGTCACCGCCCACGTTTATTATCGCGGCCGACGCACCTGCTTTTCCCGCTTCCTCCGCGAGCCCGTCTGCTATATACCCCTTGGCGACGCCGCCGAGGTCTATGCTCATGCCTTTTTTAAGCGTCACGCCCTCCCCGAGCGTTATATCCTGATAGCCCACGTGCTTCAAAGCCTCCGCGAGCTCATCACCGTCCGGTACTACTCCGTTCTTAAAGTCCCAGAGCCGGGCGCACGTCTCCACCGTTATATCAAAGGCTCCGTCCGAGAGCCCGCCGACCTCCGCCGAAAGCTCTATGAGCTCTCTTGTGCTGCCGTCGACGTACACCTCCGCGCCGTCAGAGTTGTTTATCCTCCATACGTCGCTCCCCTCGCGCGTCTTTGAGAGCAGCGACTCCCACTCCGCGCAGCTGTCGATCAAGCTCTGCGCCCCGGCTTCGTCCATGCCCCATGCCGTCACCGTGACCGCCGTATCAAAATAGTACCCGGCTGCAGAGACCGGCTTCTCCCCCGCACAGGAGCAGAGAAGCGTTATCAGAAGCATCATCGGTATCAAACAATCCTTTTT
>CAYVOZ010000001.1:20649-32520 GCA_964453325.1 uncultured Christensenellaceae bacterium
CGGTATCAATATCGCCGCTTTTCTCACAGGCTCCGCCTTACCCTTTCATGGAACCGGCGGCCGGACAGCACCGCCCTGGCGCAGGCGCCCGTTAAGAGCCCCATTCCGAGCCCCGAGAGCAGCAGCACGGGCATATATGCCAGAGCAGCGCGCGGCGCTATAAAGAAGCAGGCGACCGCAAGCTGTCCCATGTTATGAAAGACCGCTCCGCATACGCTCACTCCCGTCTCCCCGGCCTCCAGTCCGTCGCGTGCGATATACATGGCGGCAAGGCTCAGCACCCCGCCCGCAAGGCTGTAAAGGCACGCCGCAGCTCCCGAAAAAAGCAGCGCCGACAGCCCCACCTTTAACAGCATGAGCACGGTCGAGCACCGCTTATCCAGCATGAGCACGGCGTATATGAGCACGATATTTGAAAGCCCCAGCTTGACGCCCGAAACCGGTATCACCGGGAACAGCCTTTCAATATAGCCGAGTATCAGCGCGGCGGCCGTCAGTATCCCGAGCCGCGCTATCGATCTTGCCGTCATAGTATCACCCCGTCACTCTATCAGCTCTACCGTCACGCGGTTAGGCAGACATATTATGAATCTTCCCGTCAGCCTTGTGCCGCAGTTCTCCGCCGTGAGCATGCCCTGCTCAATGCAGTCGCGGTTTTCGCAGCTCGCTTCCTTCATATATACGCCATCCCGGGTTATGACCACGGTGTTCGTGCGGCCGCCGCCCGCGTCTATCGTGACCGTCCTGTCCTCGAGCGGGTATATCACAGGCTCCCTGTCCCCGACGGTTATGCTGACATGCGCAGCATCTCTGTCGAAAATCAGATATGCCAATATTACGCCCGTGAGCGCCGAGGCCAACACGGCCGCGATAACGATCAAATCTCTTTTCTTCAAAGCATCACCCGCGCATATAAGTAGCCAATCAAAATCTTCTCTACAGTAATAATTATATATCCCGAAATGTATATTTAGCAACGATAATTATTTATATCACAATGATATTTACTTTAATACAGGCATTTTCCTTTATTCGCGGCTCCGCGAGTATGTAAATTTCTATACATTCGGGAAAAATTATTCATTTTTCCGTCATAAAAATAACATACGCCGCATATTTCCGGCCGGGCGGCACAGCGCGCAAAAAAAACGGCCGGGGTATCTGCCCATCGACCGTTATTTATCCATACTTAACAAAACTCTTTGCTACCTCCGGCCTCTGCGCGGCGGCTCCGGATATCTCGGTCGCGTACTGCGCGATGAAGAGTATCTAAGGCTGCCGGAGGACGAGCCGCGCCGCGAGCCCGAGGAATACGTCCGGCTTCTGCGTCTGGCGGACGAGGACCTTCGCCCGGCGTTTGACGTGATGGCGGTGGAGCGCTGCTTGCCGGAGTATTTCGGATCCTGCGAAAATGTCAGAGAGCCGAAGCCGCCCTTTACCTTTATTATCATGAATATTACGAGCAGCAGAGCCGCGCCGAGAGGCAGCAGCGCCCACCACCAAAGCTTTCTCAGGTTGTCCGCAGTGATATCCGTTTTATCGCTCTTCCCGACGTCCACACTCGCAATAGGCCTTATCGGGCTGTCCGTCGCCTGCATCTCGAGCGTCTCGAGCGCGGATTCGGATGCGATGGCGTCGCACGAGAATACCTCCGCGCCGCCCATTTTATAGACCATTTTACCTATTACGTCGCCTTCGTATACGGGCGCCTCCAATATGCCGTTTGCGACGAACTCGACGGTCACCTCGCTGCCGGACATACTCGCCTTATCCACGGTGAAGTATGTATTCTCCGGTATCTCTCCGTGGCATCCTATGCGGCTTATGCCCTTCGAGCCATCTGCCTGTCCCGCACCTGTGACGTCCGCCTGCGCGGTCAGCCCCACGCCCATATCCGACAGATTTTTAGTGGTATAGTTCTCAAAGCCGTATTCGAGCAGATATTTTGCAATGCCCCACCGGTTGACGCCGTTCTTCGTCGGATCGCCGTATACGAGCGCTATGAGCGTCATGCCGTTCTTTTCCGCAGACGCGACGAGGCAGCCTCCGCCCTTGGCCGTGGAGCCTGTCTTTATTCCCGTCGTATATGAATAGCGGTAGTCCTTTGCATCGTTGTCGGGCTTGTAAAGCAGCTTGTTGGTGTTCCATTTGCTTCTCTCGGAGCTCTTGTTCGTCTCCGCAAAGGTATGCGTCTTTGTTCCGACGATGTCCATAAACATGGGGTTGTTCATGGCATAGAGCGTGACCTTTGCCATGTCCTCCGCCGTGACGTAGTGCTCGTCGTTATCGAGGCCGTTCGGATTGACAAAGTGAGAGCTGTCCATATCAAGCTCGGCGGCCTTGGCGTTCATCATCTCTGCAAAGCCCTCTATGCTGCCTCCGCAGTGCACAGCCAGCGCTGCCGCGCAGTCGTTGCCCGAAACAAGCATCATGCCGTAAAGCAGCTCCTTTACGCTCATCTTCTCGCCCACGACGAGGCCCAGCTTGCTTCCGCCCGTCTCCACCTCGCTGCCGACAGTGACCATCTCCGAAAGGTCGCAGTTCTCAAGTATTATCATAGCCGTCAGTATCTTGGTCGTACTGGCGGGGGGTATCTGCTGCGTGGCGGTTTCTCCGGCATATATGGCAGTGCCTGTCTTTGCGTCCACAAGCATGCAGGCGCTGCACAGCTCTGTGGTCTGCGCTGCGTCCACGTCGGGCGCTGCAAATGCGGTCGAAGCCGCAAGTATTATTATAGCCGCACACAATAGCATTGCGGCCGCTTTTTTAAGCATATGTCTCAAGGCCGGCCTCCAAATTATACTCAGTGTATTGTAGCATACTATTTTGCCGCAATCCACAAAAAACCTAAATTACCTCACTTTTATGTCATTCTTCGCGTTTCTTTACGCGTCCGTTCCCCACATTGACGATAAACTGACAAATTTTGTTTTTGTACCATACAATTATGCCTTTTTCCTTGTCCCCTGTGTGAAAAAGTGATATAATAACGCGGAAATGAATATTTTTAGTCGCAAGGCGACGGAGGAATGATATGAAACCATTAAAAGGCGCATGTGTGATAGGCCAGTCGGGAGGTCCAACGGCCGTCATAAATGCGAGCGCGTACGGAGTGATACGCACGGCGCTCGACGATCCCAATATCACAAAGGTCTACGGTGCCGCGCACGGCATAAGAGGCATACTCGACGGAGTGCTCTATATTATGGACGCGGAGGAGGACGAGGAGCTTGCATACCTGATGCACACGCCCTCCTCGGCTCTCGGCTCCTGCAGATACAAGCTGCAGGACAGCGAGGTGGACGAATCCGACTATAAGCGCATACTCGAGACCTTCAGGAAATACGATATACGCTACTTCTTCTATAACGGCGGCAACGACTCCATGGACACCTGCAACAAGATATCCAAGTATATGCAGAAGGTGGGCTACGAGTGCCGCATAATGGGCGTTCCCAAGACCATCGACAACGATCTTTGGGGTACCGACCACTGCCCGGGCTTCCCATCCGCGGCAAAGTACGTCGCAACGAGCTGCATGGAGCTCTATAACGACGCCAGAGTATACGATACCGACATGATATGCATCGTAGAGATAATGGGCAGGCACGCCGGCTGGCTCACAGCGGCGTCCGCAATAGCCGTCGACGCAGGACAGGGACCCGACCTGATATATTTGCCCGAGGTCGACTTTGACGTTGAGCGCTTTATATCGGACGTGGAGCGCATCTATAAAAAACAGCGCAAGTGCATAATCGCCGTTTCCGAGGGCGTGCACGACAAGGACGGCAAGCTCATAAGCGACTATTACGACGCCGAGAACAAGGTCGACTCCTTCGGGCATAAGCAGTTAGGCGGCCTTGCGAACACTCTCGTACGCATCGTCAAGGAGCGTCTGCGCGTCAACAAGATAAGGGGCATAGAGTTCTCTCTGCTGCAGCGCTGCGCATCGCACTGCGCCTCCGCCACGGACGTCAGCGAGGCGTTCCTCTCCGGAAAAAAAGCCGTGGAATACGCTATATCGGGCGTCACGGATAAAATGGTCGGCTTTGAGCGTTCATACGACGAGAGCGGCAATTATGTCTGCAATATAAAGCTGTTCGATCTCGTGGCCGTCGCCAACCGCGAGAAAAAAATACCCCGCGAATGGATCAACACCGAGGGCAACGGCGTCACTAAGGAATATCTCGACTATGTAATGCCTCTCATTCAGGGCGTTCCGGAGACCACTCTCATAAACGGCATGCCGCGATATGCCTCTCTCAGAAAGGTCATAGCGGACGCCGACTGAAAACGGCCATATAAACAGTTACGGGCTGACTCGGTATAACACACCGCGTCAGCCCGTTTGCGTGTCGAAAAAGTGGTAAACCACTTTTTCGAGATCACCGTATTTGTACTGTTCGCTGCGCTCTCGGTCGTACAAATACTTTTTGGAGCCGCATCGTGCAGCAGAGCCACACGATGCGGAAATTAGACTTAGCAAGTCAAGAACAGTATTAGTTCCATAAACTATAGAGTTTTTTGTCAGTCTGGAACGCCTGTTTTTGAATACGAGGCGTTTTTCTTTCGTTTCAGGGATTTTTCTGCCCCCCCGAGTATTCGCAGACGCAAGGCAGGGGACAGCAAACAAGGGTCGACGCACATCTTGAGCAACAGCACTTAATATTTGGATTTGTATGCATCATACCGAATCGCCCGATATGGACAACGGCGGCTTTACGCGGTAAAATCATTATGCAGGCAGAACGCGCCGAAAACATCACATTAATATAACGAACGGAGTCGGTCATGAAGGAATTTTTCGAAAAGCAGACGAGCGAGGAGCTCATATTCAAGGGCAGGATACTCACGCTGTACAGATACGGCATCGAGCTCCCGAACGGACACAAAAGCATACGCGAGGTCGTCCGCCATCCCGGCGCGGTCTGCGTCGTGCCCGTGACCGACGAGGGCGAGGTCATCATGGTCAGGCAGTTCCGCTTTCCGTTCGGCTGCGCTCTTTTGGAGGCGCCCGCGGGCAAGATGGATCCCGGCGAGGAGCCTCTGACGAGCGCGATAAGAGAGCTCTCCGAGGAGACGGGCGCGGAGGCGGCGCATATCGAGTATATGGGCGCGTATTATTCCTCCGTTGCGATATTCGACGAGGTCATACACATGTATCTCGCTACCGGGCTTACGTTTAAGGAGCAGCATACCGACGACGACGAGTTTTTAGAGCTCGTGCGCATCCCTCTCTCCGAGCTCGTACGCATGGTAGAGGACGGAGAGATAAAGGACGGCAAGACTCAGACCGCGCTTTTAAAGGCATGGCTCAGGCTTAAAAAATGACCGGGGGCATAGTCACGCTTGACCTGCACGGCAGGAACAGATACCAGGCGGGCATAGCCATAGAAAGCGCCTTAAAGAGATCGGGCGGAGCGTATGAAATAGTGCTCATACACGGCGAGAACCTCGGCACGTCATTAAAGGACATGATAGCCGAGCGGTATTCAGGCGATCCGCGGATAATACGTCTTTCCCCCGAGGGAGGAAAGACGCGGCTCATTCTGCGCGAGCTTTAGCATCGTATAGGCAGGTTGACGATGATACCGTACTGTTTTAAAATAGCATAAGACCATTTAGTGAATTGATTCGATGGAGGAATATGAATATGAGCAGACTTTTTTTGGGAGTGGAGATCGGCGGCACAAAGCAGCAGATAATCGCGGGCAACGAGAAGGGCGAGATAGTCGATAAGATAAGCGAAAAGTTCCCGCTCAAAAACGGCGCGCGCGACGTGCTCGACTGGATGGAGGCCAAGGTGCCCATCATGCTCGGCAGACACCCGGAGATAGAGAGCATCGGCGTGGGCTTTGGCGGGCCGATGGCGTCCACGACGGGAAAAATACTCATATCCGTGCAGGTACCGGGCTGGAAGGACTTTGAGCTCAACACATGGTTCACAGAGAAATTCAGGCTCCCCACGACGTCCGTGGTCGATACCGTGGCCGGAGGCTATGCGGAGCTCATGCTCGGTGCGGGCAGGGGCAGCAAAATATTCTTCTATTCCAATATAGGCACCGGCATAGGCGGCGCGCTTTATATCGACGGCAAGCTGCAGCGCCAAAGCAGCTCCGGCGCAACCATGGCAACGGCGGCATGTACTTCGGCAACACGTTCGTTTCGGACTGGACGGCGGACAAGCCCGGGCAGGTCGAGAAGATAGAGAATCTTTGCAGCGGCACCGCGATAGAGCGCAGACTGCGCACCCCGGGGTATGTTCCCACGGATTCCGCACTTATGGAAATGTGCGGCGGAGACATTTCGGCTATAAGCTGCCGCACGCTCAAGGCAGCGGCGGAGGCAAAGGACGCCTTTTCGCTCGGGGAGCTCGACAGAGTAGGCTATTCCTTCGGGCAGGGGCTTGCGACCGTGATATCCCTCATCGCTCCCGACAGGATAGCGATAGGCGGCGGCGTCGCAAACATGGGCGAGGTGCTCGTGGAGCCGATGCGCAAATACGCCGATAAATACGTCTTTATTTCCGGCAGAGGCACCTATACTATAGACCCCTGCGAGCTCATGGACGACAACGTGCCCGTAGGCGCGGTGCTTTATGCAAGGGACGGCTTCCACGCAGTTTAAAACGACCTTACCACAGGGAGGGCGCAGATATGCCGGTATTCAGAGTGAACGGCAGAGAGTATGACACCGACAGCGGAAGGCTCATGGACTTTTTGCGGGACACGCTGCGTCTCACGTCCGTCAAGGACGGCTGCTCGGAGGGCGCCTGCGGCGCATGCATAGTGCTCATCGACGGCGAGGCTAAGAAGGCCTGCGTACAGCGCATCGAAAAACTCGGCGGAAAGAGCATAGTGACCGTCGAGGGGCTCAATGCGCGCGAGAAGCAGGTCTATTCCCATGCCTTTGCAGAGGCGGGCGCGGTCCAGTGCGGCTTTTGCACGCCCGGTATGATAATAAGCGCAAAGGCCCTGCTCGATAAGAACCCATCTCCGACCCCCGGCGACGTGAAGCGCGCCATAAGGAACAATATCTGCCGGTGCACCGGCTATAAAAAGATAGAGACCGCCATACTCATGGCGGCGGACATATTCGCCGGTCGGAGAGAGCTGAAAGAAGCGGACTTCTCCGGCAGGCTCGGCGAGGCGATGCCCCGCCCGGACGCATATCCGAAAGCTCTCGGCGAGGCAGAATACGCCGACGATATCCATCTGGACGGCATGCTCTATGGCGGCGCAAAGCGCCCGGGCGTGCCGCGCGCGCTCATTAAGAGCATAGACACGTCGGAGGCAAAAGCTCTGGACGGCGTTTTTGCAGTGCTCACCGCGGAGGACATCCCCGGGCAGCGGCTCATAGGCCATTTAAAACGGGACTGGGACGTGCTCATACCCGTCGGCGGCAAGACGCGCTATGTCGGAGACTCGGTCGCGCTTGTCGCGGCGGACAGCAGGGACGTGCTCGAAAAGGCGCTCTCGCTCATCCGTGTGGAATACGATATCCTCCCGCCCATAACGTCTCCTGCGCAGGCCATGCGCGCGGACGCTCCCGCACTGCATGAGGGCGGAAACCTTTTGAGTGAGGAGCATCTTATCCGCGGAGACGCGGACGCGGTCATACAGAAAAGCGCATATAAGGTCACGGAGCACTACAGCCTGCCCTTCACGGAGCATGCCTTTCTCGAGCCGGAATGCGCGGTCGCATTCCCCGAGGACGGGGGAGTACATATTATAAGCGGCGACCAGGGCATATATCAGACTCAGCGCGAGTGCTCGGAAATGCTCGGGCTGCCCGCAGACAAGGTGCGCGTCAGCGCCGCTCTCGTGGGCGGGGGGTTCGGCGGCAAGGAGGACATGAGCGTTCAGCATCATGCCGCTCTGCTATGCTATGCGGCGCACAGGCCCGTAAAGGTACGCCTCTCTCGCGCCGAAAGCCTTGCCGTGCACCCGAAGCGTCACGCGATGGAGATAGATATGACGACCGCCTGCGACAAGGACGGGTATATAACGGCTATGAAGGCCGTCATCATATCCGACACAGGCGCATACGCCAGTCTCGGAGGGCCGGTATTGCAGCGCGCGTGTACCCACGCCGCCGGGCCGTATAATTTCTCGACGATAGATATACTCGGCAGAGCGTATTATACAAACAACCCTCCCGCAGGCGCGTTCCGCGGCTTCGGCGTACCGCAGTCCTGCTTTGCGGCGGAGAGCAATCTTGACAGGCTCGCCGCTCTCCTCGGCATTACTCCGTTTGAGATACGCTATAAGAACGCGATACGTCCGGGACAGTATCTGCCAAACGGACAGCTCGCCGACGAGACCACGGCAATGGTCGAGGCGCTTGACGCGGTGCGGCCTTATGTCGAGGCGGACCCGTCCTGCGGTATAGCCTGCGCGTTAAAGAACAGCGGACTCGGAGTCGGAGTGCCCGATACGGGACGATGCCGCATAGAGGTGCGCGGCGGCTCGCTGCATCTGTATTCCAGTGCTGCCTGCATAGGTCAGGGCATGGGCGTCGTACAGCAGCAAATGGTCTGCTCCGTTACGGGCATGCCGCCCGCTCGGGTCATATATCACGAGCCGGATACGGCGCTCTCGCCCAACTCGGGCAACACGACCGCATCGCGTCAGACGCTCTTCACGGGCGAGGCGGCAGTTCGCGCGGCAAAGCTCTTTGTGTCCGCGCTTGAGGGCGCGGGCAGCATAGACACGCTCGAAGGAAAGAGCTTTATAGGCGAATACACAGGCGTGACCGACAAGCTCGGGAGCGACAAGCCGCATCCCATTAGCCATATCGCATACGGCTATGCGGTGCACGTCGCTTTCCTCGACGAGGACGGCAGGCTGGGGCGCATAATCGCGGCACACGACGTCGGCAGGGCGGTCAATCCCGTCGCCGTCGAAGGCCAGATAGAGGGCGGTACGGTCATGGGCGCTGGCTACGCTCTGACGGAGGATTATCCGTTAAGGGACGGCGTACCCACGGCAAAGTTCGGCACGCTCGGGCTCTTTAAGGCCGACGCCGCGCCCGACATAACGCCCATTATAATAGAAAAGAGCGAGGGCGGGCTTGCGCTCGGAGCAAAAGGCATAGGCGAGATAAGCGCGATACCCACCGCGCCCGCGATAGCCCTCGCATACTACCACCGCGACGGCGTCTTCCGCACGAGCCTGCCGCTAAAAGGCACGCCTTACGAGAGGAGAAAGAAGGAGTGAGCTTTTTTGCAAAGCCTTGCCGGATCATATGTAATAAGCCGGTTTTAACACCTTAAATTGATCTCTTCAATTGTCAACGCGAGCGATATAAAAACGACCGACATTTCGCAGTGATATGTCGGTCAAGCATTATTAAAGAGTCAGCTTTTTTATGATAAAGAAATTGCTAAATATCTTCTATCCAAGTCTCATTAACATATTTGCTTACTTTTCTGTATTGAGACGGACTTATATCCATTTCCTTTTTAAACGTGCTGCTAAAATGCTGCGAGCTGCAGAAGCCCGTTCTCATTGCGATCTCCGAAAGAGAAAGGTTTGTCTTTATGAGCAGCTTTTGCGCTTTTTTCAAGCGCTGCTCCATGACATACTGCATAATAGTAGTACCCATCGTCTGGCTAAATACATGCATCAAATAGTCCTTACTAATATGCAGTTTTTCCGCCAATAGCTGGGGACAGATCTTATCCTCTATCATGTTGTTTATCATTTCTATTGCGCTTAAAACATATTTGTTGTTGTACTTCGCATCCTTTTGCAATTTGAGCATTTGCATGCTCCTGAGCCTCATAAACAAGCTATAAAGCTCAGCTCTGATCAGATCCTCCGACATATCGTGCCTGTTTTTCAAGTCTTCTATCAGTCTCGTCATATTTTCGCCAATATGATTAACGTCAAAGCACTTCATCATTCCTTCATTTTCACCATATGTGATAAACTCATATGCAATATTATTCTTATCAGCGCTTGACATATCTATCTGAATATTTACCATCTTGCATCTGGAGTTTGAGTCCACATATAATCTATGCAGGAAATTCGATCTCATAACGAAGATCTCATTCTTTGTGATCTTTACTACATCGCTATTTGTGCACAGATAACCGATCCCATCAATAACGAATCCGATTTCCATTGCCGGATGTGAATGAAGTGATTTCATCGACCATGCCGGAGAATAGTCTCTGTAATAAAATAAGGATATCAGTTCATCTATGTCAACAGAATATAGATCCTCAAGTTTTATCATTTCGGCCATTTCTTTCTTCTCCATGCTAAATATCTTGGTCACTGTATATACAAGGATCATTGCAGAATCATTTCTCATTCTGTTCCAGTCGACAAACGGACCCTTTTTAGGTTCTTTGCCAAGGTAAATGTTTTCTGCAACGCTTATTTGAGGAACAAGATTTAACTCTTGAAAAATAATACTTATACCTTTTTGGGCTGCTTGCTTCGTGTTCTCAACAACAAAAGGCTCACCATTAACAAAAATATCTCCTTCGGTCTGTTTAAGAACACCCGACAGTATTTTCATCAGTGTTGATTTACCTGCACCGTTTTCTCCGAGCAGGGCGTGAACTTCGCCCTCAAGAGCACTGAAGCATACTTTGTTAAGCGCCTTGACTCCCGGAAATTCCATGCAAATATCTTTCATAAGAAAAGCAATTTCTTTTTTCTCTGCCATAATAGCTCCTATAAAGCGCCAGCTCAGCTGATGATCATCCAGTATATACCGTATATATCTCGCTGTGCTTTTATATTTCAGTCCATATCAGGTCAAGAAATGCTAATGACAAGCGTTTCTTGACCTGATCTACTATAAGAAGTAGGTCGTACGGTACGGAATATTGTATCTTTTTTCAGATCAAGGGCAAAAAACCTGAGCCGTGCAAACTCTGCACGGCTCATGGCTTTTTACTTATTCATATTATCAGTTTCTGTCACACTTTATCGTTCTCGTCGAACTTGTCTCCGCACTCGGGGCAGAATTTCGGGATGTTATTCGGGTCTGTGGGCACCCATCCGCACTTATTGCATTTGAACGAACCGGAGGGTCTCGGCTTTGCGCACTCTGTGCAGAACTTCCCGGTATTTACCGTACCGCAGGAGCAGGTCCAGCTGCCCGATGCGGGCTTCGGCTTTGCGCACTCTGTGCAGAATTTTCCGGTGTTGACCGCACCGCAGGAGCATTTCCAGCTGCCCGCAGCGGGTGCGGACTGCTGAGCTGCCTGTTGCTGCTGAGCCATGCCGAAGAGCTGATTCGCGTTCGCGCCGCCGGCGTTCTGGGCCATGTTCATGCCCGCAAACGCCATAAACGCTCCGCCGCCGCCCTGGTTCGACGCGGCCGCCTTCATAGCGTCCGCCTGAGCGCTCGCCAGCGTCGCCGCAGCCATATTCGGGTCGCGCAGTGCCGCAGCCTTCTGCAGATCCTTTATGAGCTTCTCGTCTTCCTCGGATGCGGATACCGAGCTCACGCCGAAGGACACCACCGCCACGCCTCTTAAGCCGCTCCACTTCTTTGAAAGCACGTCGTTCAACGCGTCGGAGAGCTCGTTCGTGTGACCGGGCAGAGCGCTGTAGCGAATGCCCATCTCGGATATCCTTGCAAACGCGGGCTGCAGGGCCGTCAAAAGCTCGGTCTTGAGCTGACCGTCTATCTTGTCGCGCGTATAGTTCTCCGCGACGTTGCCGCTTACGTTCTTATAGAACAGCATCGGGTCGGTCAGCTTATAGGAATACTCGCCGAAGCACTTTATGGCTATATCCACGTCGAGACCGATATTTTTGTCCACGACTCTGAAGGGTACGGGGTTGGCCGTGCCGTATTTATTGCCTATTATCTCCTTGGTGTTGAAGAAGTATATACGCTGAT
>CAYVOZ010000001.1:32530-41332 GCA_964453325.1 uncultured Christensenellaceae bacterium
CCGCCCAGCGTAAAGCGCTTTTTAAGCTGCTCCCATGTCTTTTTGATGTTCTCTCCGAGCTTGCCGTAGAAAAGCGACGGCTCCTTTGACGTATCGAATACAAATTCGCCCGGCTCCGCGCAGCACTCCACGATAGCGCCCTGCTCGACTATGAGCATGCACTGGCCGTCGTTTACGGCTATTATCGAGCCGTTGGATATTATGTTGTCGCTGCCCTTTGTATTGGAGCTGCGCTTTGACGTGCGCTTCTGCCCCTTTGCGCAAAGCACATCCTCTCCCAGTGCCTCACAGTAAAAATATTCGCGCCAGGAATCCGCGAGCACACCGGAAAGCGCGCCTATACCAGCCTTAAGTAAACCCATTATGTTCTCCTTTCGATATTAAGAAACCTTACTCCGAAATTACCTTTCCCGCGCTGCCGTATACTAAAAACGGCTATGGATCGGTACGGGATACATATTATTGTACAGACCGCAGAAGCAAATTGCAATCCTTGTAGTTTGAATTTTGACAAAGTTTCGGTATGGTGTGACAAACGCATGCGTTTATAGTAGAATATATGCATGCAAACAAATAGCATCGGAGGGATAACAGTATGCCGCTCACTCGTAAGGAAGTCGTAAAAAGGGCCATAAAAATGCAGGACCCCGGCAGGATTCCGCTGTTTATTTTCAACGGCGACGTCTCGGACACGGATATTTTGCAGGTCGTGCTCGAGGACTGGTACATGGGCGAGAACAAGGACCTCACGGAGTGGGGCTTTTATTGGAATAAGGACAACGACGATCCCGCGGGCATGGGAGTGCCGCGCGATATTTTCATAAAGGACTGGGCGGACTTTGAGGACTATAAAAAGCACCACGCTCCCGACCCGTTCCGCGCGGACCGCTTTAAGGAGGCGGACGCGACCGACAAGGGCGATAAATACTTCATGGGCAGCCTGTATCTGACGGGCTTTACGACCATGACGTTTCTGCGCGGCTTTGAAAATCTGCTCATAGACCTTTACGAGGAGCCCGAGAATGTAAAAAGGCTCGCGGAGTTCGTATTTGGCATAGAGAACGACATAATCCGCCAGATGCCCTCGCACGGCTTTGACGCGGTGTCGCTCTTTGACGACTGGGGAACTCAGCGCTCATTAATGATAGCTCCGGATATGTGGCGGGATATCTTCAAGCCCTTCTATAAGGAGCAGTTCGAGCTTTGCCACTCTCTCGGCATGGACGTGTTTTTCCACACCTGCGGCTATGTTTACCCCATAATCGGCGACCTCATAGAATGCGGCGTGGATATGTTCAACCTCGCACAGGCCGATCTCAACGGAATGGAAAAGACGAGCGCGGAGTTCCGCGGCAAGGTCTGCTTTGCGCAGCCCATAAATTATCAGACCACCGGCCTTTTCGGGTCAAAGGAGGACATATACGCAGAGGTCGGCGATATAATACGCTGCTTCGGCGGCAGGGAGGGCGGACTCATAGCAGAGCTTTTCGACTTTGAGGCCATGGGCTGGAAGCCCGCCGATCCCAGAAACAGCGAATACACCAAGCAGGCGTTTTTGGACCTCGGTTAAGCGTAGGCTATAGTAATTTCTGTCTGAAAGCGAAGAGCGTCGTTCACGCCCTTCGCTTTTTTTAAATACCTTTTATACCTCCGTACGGTGCGCCGCCGCTGCGGAAAGAGCCACAAGCCCTCCCAAAAAGGCCTGCGCATCCACGTCCGTGCGGGCAAGATTCTCCGCGAGCATCGCGGAGAGCTCGGCAATATCCGCATTGCCGTATCTCCTTCTCCGCAAGAAGGGGTCGGCGCAGCCTACGCCCTCGCGCATGAGCTTTTCCCTTACGTCCTTCACATGCCCGGGATCGGTCCTTAACATGCTCCTATATTTATTCTGATACCTGAGCATGCGCTTTTTATCGCCCTCTCCGAGCTCTGTCGCAATGCTCCGCACGGAGCGGCCTTTCGCCTGCCCCGTAAGCATTGCGCGCAGCAGCATATCCACCTCCTCCGCGCAGAATGGAGTAAAAGCCGCCCTGTGCTCGCCCTGCTCCCTGAGCTTCAGATAGTAATAGTTTCTTATGCTGTTCGGCTTTCTGCCCGTTTTAGAAGCCACCGTGTCAAACACGCTCTTTACCGGTCTTCCGTCCGCACCGGCGCGCCGCGCCTCGTCAAACAGCATGCCCGTCTCCTCCGGGCTCCATCCGCTTCTGCCGCTCGCTCTTAAAACCTGTTCATTCATAAATACAGTCACCCTTTCACAGCTTTATCTTTATGTGCAGATATTATTGACAGCTTTTTACACAGGTATTCTCCTAACTAATTTTATTCACGCATATGCCTCATAGAACGAATCTTATTTAATTGCCGCGAATAAACTGTCAACGGAGGTGACGAAGCCGTGAGCGCATATCACAGTCCTCTTACAATGCTGCATATCGTATCGGACGCGCCCGCCGCCGCGCTCATAAACGGAACTCCCGCGGGGCGCGCCGACGGGGAGGGCTGCGGACTGCCTATATCGGGAGAGGCGCTTTTGCAGGTCTTTCCCCTCGGAGCTGGCATGCCGGTGAGCGCATATATAAGCACCGAACCGCCGCGCATGAGTTCCGACGGGCATATGCGCCTGTTCTCTCTGCCCGGCGGAGTGCTGCTCGCAAGGGCGCGCATGAGCTCCGACTTGAGCGCCGGACTGCCGCATATACTTAAAACGGTCGGCTTTGCTCACAACGGACGCAGTCTGCGCGCAAGCATATACTATGACAGAGTATACGGGCTCGCCATAGAGGAAAACGGCTCCGTCATATTCGCGCATGCCTTTCTGTCAAAGCCCGTCGAGCCGCTAATAGAGATATTCTCCTCTCCCAACGGCACGCTGATAGCGGCGGGCGGCGGGCCGGCCGCCGTCATAAGCCTTATACAAAAGCCCGCGCTCGTCGCCTCTTTTGAGAATGCAAGGCTGCTGCGCGCGGACGGCGGAGTCGACGTATACGAGCGCGTCGAGGGGCTCGAAAACGCGGAGGCGAAGCACTCCTATACGCTCTCGGGCGACGGCGTCTCGGACGCCGTATCCGCCGTATGTATAAATGCGCAGTACCCCGCCCACGCTCTCGTATGCGCGGCAAGGCAAAATGACAGGGCAGGGGCGGAGGCGCTGCTTTCTCCGTCGCTGAAAAAAGACGTGGCGTTTGAGGATATCCGCGCGTTCTTCGGGGATTTTAACTGCGCTCTTCCGACCGACGACGGCACGCTGCTGCTCGCATATCCTCCCATAGACGGCGTCTGCCCCGTGCGTTCTTTTATCTTCGTGACGGCAGACGGACAGATACGCGACATATCCGAAAAATAAACAATTCGTTAATACGCGCTTTATATTTGTTAATCCCCGCTCGTACGGTTTATGATATAAGTAAATAAAACCATGGATGAAAAGAGGTGCGCCCGCATTGAGCGGTTGGGAATATTTCGTCTATATGTTCAGGAGCAATCCGTATCTGTTCCTCATACTGCCAGTCATCGTCATAACGTTTATCGCGCAGATACGCGTCAAAAGCGTATACAATAAATACGCCGCCGTACCCACGCGCACGGGCATAAGCTCGGTCGACGCCGCGCAGAGGATACTCACGAACAACGGCCTTTACGATATACGCATCGCAGCCTCGGGCGGCGCGCTGTCCGATCACTACGACCCTAAAAACAAGGTCATAGCGCTCTCGGCGGATCAGCGCGTAATGACCTCCGTAGCCGCGGTCGCCGTCGCCGCGCACGAATGCGGACATGCTTTGCAGCACGCAAAGGGCTATACGCCGCTTATGATCAGAAACAAGATAGCGCCCGTCGTGGGCTTTGCCAGCCGTCTTGCGTTTCCGCTGCTCATAATAGGCATGCTGGTCGGGTATATGCAGATAGCCTATGCCGCCGCGATAATTTTCGGCGCGGTGCTGCTCTTCCAGCTCGTCACTCTGCCCGTGGAGCTGAACGCCTCCCGCCGCGCGCTCGCCGCGCTCACGGACTGCTGCATACTCACTGAGGAGGAGACCTCCGGCGCAAAAAAAGTGCTGAACGCGGCCGCGCTCACCTATCTTGCGGCGACGCTCATGGCCTTCGTTCAGTTCTTAAGATTCTTTATGATGGCGAGACGCAGACGCTAAAGAGACTCTATCAAAAGATATGCGGCTATCGCGATAAAGGGAAGCGCTATAAGCAGCCGTTTCATCCAAAGCTTCATGCGGTTTTCCCTCCTCTCGCGAGATCTCTTAAGCCGATACGGTAATAATAGCATTTTCGGAGCGGGAGCACAACGCCCTTGATGCGGCTGTGCTCCCGCTTTCTGTATGCATGGATCAGTACTTTCCGGCTGCTTTTCTCCGGAGCTTCGGGCAAATGAGTGAGCATCTGCCAAAAGGCAGGCTCCGGAGACGCTTATATCCGCCCTTGATGCGGCTCCGGCCACTATTTGTTCTGCACCAGCCAGCCTACCTCCATGGAGCTGTTCATATCAAGCTCCGCAAATATCTGGTTATCCTCACCTATCACGGTGTTGCCTCCCTCAAAGGCTTCATATTCGTTTATGCTTTCGCTGAAGCCGTGGCCTTCGATCGAGCCGCTCACAGAACCGATCTCGCGCATACCTACGGCCTCGAGTCTCACACCGCGCATTCCCTCGGGTTCCCCCGCGAAAACTATCTGGAACATATAGTCTTTGGCTGTCAGCCATCCGCCGCCCCCTCCGCCGTGGACATACCCCTGCCCGTCCGCCGTACCCGACGGGTCGACGCTGGCGTCGGTATGAGCAAAGGATATATCGTACCCCACGTCGAAGTTCACGACCTGCTCCATTGCGGACAGATCGAGCGGGATATAGCTCACCACGCCCGCGTTCGGCGGCGCCGTCACAGTCACGGAAAGGTCATCGGAGAATACGGTCTTTGTAAGCGTCGAGGGCTTTAGGCTCATACCCATAAACTGCATTCCGAGCTCGCTGAACTCATCGTACAAGCGTGTCTTTATAAACATATCCATCAAAGCGTTGTCAAGGTTATAGAGCTGATGCGTGACCCGTACATTGAACCTGCCGGTATACGTCCCGGAAATATCCGTCAGATCCATGTCCTCATGGCGGACAGCACGGCTGCCCGGCTCGCGCTTCAGACTTGCGTTTACGGTATAGGTCTGGCTTATGCCGCCGACGTCAAAGAGCGTCATGTTCTTTCTGGTATAGCTCACATTATCAAATGCTATCTCCCAATCCTCCGCGGTCTTTTGAAGGTTCATCGCCAGTCTTTTGTTGGCGGCGTTATAGAATGCTTTAAGCTCCTCCGCCGCCTTCTCGCCCTCGCTCTGCACCTTCTCCTCCGTGAGCCAGTAGTAGAACTCCTGTGCGCTGACCTCGCCCGCGTTCACCAGACAGCTCACCGTAAATCCGGCGGTCTTGAGTCCCAGCTTGCCAACGAGCTGCGGCGCCCTGCTCTTTACTGCGTTTTCTATCGCGGAGCCCTTGAGCGTATCGAGTATCTGGTCTTTCGTGAACTTAGCCAGTGATTTATCAAAGGTACCTAAAAGCGCGTCAAAAACGTCCACTGCCTCGCTTACACCGAGTATCTTACACAGCGTTTCCATAACCGCCTTTGCCGACCAGTTATCCTCCGCATATTCCTTAGCGAGCTGCTTTGCAGCCTCGTATGCCGCAAGGTCGGTCAGGTTTATCTCGCGCTCGTTGAGCGCTTTATTGATCGCGTCCTCGATCTGCTCGTCGGTCAGCTCTCCGCTTATTCTGAGCTTGCCCCAAAAAGGCAGACCGCCGATTTTAAGGCGTACGCCGGCCTCCGAGCTGAAGCTCGTCTTTAGCTTCGCAAAATCGATGTATTTACCGTATTTCGTCTCAAGCGCCGCGCTCACTGCCCCTGCCGGTGCGGGCAAGACACAGAGCAATAGCGCAAGTGCGAGCGCAAGGCATATGAGCTTATTGATCCGTTTCATCTTCGTCACCTCCGTGTCCATATGCTTCCAAAAGCGTTTTCAGGCCCTCATGCCCGGGATCTGTAAGCAGACCCTCGTTGATGTAATAAGCCATCTCCCGCGAATCCGAGCCTGTAAGCGCACACAGCGCCGCCGCCGCATAGCAGTCTCCGGAAAAAGGCTCGGCGAGTATCGCGGCACGGGCATACTCCATAGCCTCTCCGTAATTCTTCTCTGCAAGCTTCTCGCGAGTCATACCAAGCAGATACTCCGGAAAGCTGTTTTCCGGGCCGCGCCCGATATCCAGAAGCTGCGGCTCGTATTTTTGAAGCAGCGCGTTTTCCCTCTGCCTCAGCGCGTCACGCAGCTCTGTCAGTCCCTCCGCATCCATATCCAGCAGATATGTAAACGCCATGCCCTCTGCGGGATATGCGGCGTTTGCGGCGGCGTTCGTCCAGCATATCGTCGCAGCATCCTCCTCGCCAAGGCACATATGCGACAAGCCCTCGAAATAATCCGGATAGGGAGATGCGTGGAACAGCGCCGCGAGCTCCTCCCATGAGGTATAAAGACTTCCTTCAAAAACCTCCTCCGGAAGCGCGCCCGTCTTGGCTGCGATAAGCTGCTCTGTGCCTAAACGCAGGCTGCCGAGCTCGCATGCGGCAGCGGCGTAAAAAGTATATGCCTGAAGCTCCATCCCTTTCTCCACGCAGGCGTCACCCTCCGCCTCGGCCGTAGCGGCAAGCACCAAAAACTCATCATAACCGTAGCCGTCCCCGAGCTCAAGGCTCGGAGGCAGAGCCGCGTTCTCTTCCTCCTGTCCGCTCGTTGGTTGCGCCGTCGCTGCTTCCGCCTTCTGCGGCGCTTCGGCCGGAGCTGATTTTTTGCAGCCGCTTCCGAAAAGCGAAAGCGCCGTCAGTAATAAAAGCAATATCACAAGTGTTCTTTTCATATACCCTCCTTCTGCGTTGTTCCGTGTCAGGGTGCTTTTACGCGCTCTTAGGCACAGAGCCGTATATCTGTATTAAACGGCTTATCTCCCGGGTATCCGTCGGCGGCAGTCCTTTCGGACACAGCCGTCTATATTGATAAAGCACTCCTCTTTTGACCTTCATGTATTTATTTTATTATAGCATACCGCCTAAGGAAAGCCCACATTGCGTTAGGCAGGCGCTGCCTGCCTTTTACGCAGTGCGGAGTTTTCGCACGGCGGGTTTTATGATAGAATAAGTAAATATTCCCGAACGGGAGCATACCTGAAAAAGAAGGAGTTCACATGGAAGACATATCGGCGATACTCGCAAGAGAGCTCGGAAAGAACGAAGCGCACGTTAAAAACGTGATGACCATGATAGACGAGGGAAACACGATACCCTTTATAGCGAGATACAGAAAGGAGCTCCACGGAGCCATGGACGACACGGCTCTGCGCACTCTTACGGACAGGCTGCAATACCTGCGCGGGCTTGCGGAGCGCCGCGAGGAGGTAAAAAAGAGTATCGACGCGCAGGGCAAGCTGACTGACGGGCTATCGCGCAGCATAGACGAGGCTTCTACGCTCGCGGCGGTGGAGGACATATACCGCCCGTATAAGCAGAAGCGCCGCACTCGTGCCACCGTCGCAAGAGAAAAGGGGCTTGAGCCTCTTGCCATGAGCATACTCGCGCAAAGCGCAGATATGCCCTCTCCCGAAAAGCTCGCCGCGGCGTATATCGACGCGGAAAAGGGAGTTGAGGACGCTGCTGCCGCGCTCGCGGGCGCATCCGACATAATCGCCGAGACCGTATCGGACAGCGCGGACATCCGCGGACGCCTCCGCGAGCAGATGATGAAGCGCAGTCATGCCGTGAGCACCGCCGCCAAGGACGAGGACTCGGTATACAGTCTTTACTATGACTTTGAGCAGCCCGTGAGCAGACTTCAGGGGCATCAGATATTGGCTATGAACCGCGGAGAGAACGAGGGCTTTTTAAAGGTCTCTCTCGATACAGACCGTGAAGCCGCCATGAAGCTCATAACCTCCGGGCTCATAAAGCCCGGCACAAGAGCGGAGGCTTTTTTAAAGGCCGCATGCGAGGACGGCTATGACAGGCTGCTTTATCCCTCCATGGAGCGCGAGATAAGAGCGGCGCTCACGGAAGCAGCGTGCGAGGGCGCGATACACAACTTTGCGCTGAATCTGAAACCGCTGCTCATGCAGCCGCCCGTAAAGGGTCATGTCACCATGGGGCTCGACCCGGGCTATAAGAACGGGTGCAAGGTCGCCGTCGTGAACGGCACGGGAAAGGTGCTCGACACCACCGTTGTTTACCCGACCTTCGGCGAGCGCAAAAAGCAGGAGTCCATCGCTATATTAAAAAGACTCGTGGACAAGCACAAGGTAGAGCATATCGCCATAGGCAACGGCACCGCGTCCCGCGAAACGGAGCAGATGACCTGCGAGCTCATGGCGCAGGCGCCCGGGGTGAGCTATATGATAGTGAACGAGGCGGGCGCGTCGGTGTATTCCGTGTCGAAGCTGGCAGCGGAGGAGTTTCCGCAGTACGACGTAAATCTGCGCTCGGCGGTCTCTATAGCCAGAAGGATGCAGGACCCGCTTGCCGAGCTCGTAAAGATAGACCCGCAGGCAATAGGAGTGGGGCAGTATCAGCACGACATGCCCAAAAAGAGGCTCGACGAGGCGCTTAACGGCGTCGTGGAGGACTGCGTCAACGCCGTGGGCGTGGACGTCAACACCGCCTCCGGCCCGCTGCTTTCGTACATATCCGGCATAGGCCCGGCGCTGGCTAAAAACATAGTCGCTTACAGGGAGGAAAACGGAGGCTTCACTTCAAGGAAGGAGCTGCT
>CAYVOZ010000002.1:0-237 GCA_964453325.1 uncultured Christensenellaceae bacterium
CGGCGATCGCCAGCGGCATCGCCCGCAGCGGCGCGGATATCATAGCAATAGACGGCTTTCGCGGAGGCACGGGCGCCGCTACCACAAGAATAAGGGATAACGTAGGCATACCTATCGAGCTGGCTCTTGCGGCGGTGGATCAGCGGCTCCGCGACGAGGGCATCCGCGGCGACGTTTCTTTAGTCGTCGGCGGAAGCATACGTTCCTCCGCCGATGTGGTGAGAGCGGTTGCTCTCG
>CAYVOZ010000002.1:247-5316 GCA_964453325.1 uncultured Christensenellaceae bacterium
GTGCAGACGCCTGTTATATCGCAACAGCCGCGCTGCTGGCTCTCGGCTGTCACCTTTGCCGCACCTGCCAGAGCGGAAACTGCAACTGGGGCATCGCCACACAGAAGCCCGAGCTCGTAAAGAGACTGAACCCCGATATGGGCAGCGAACGCCTGATAAATCTTATGACGGCGTGGAAGCATGAGATAAAGGAGCTCATGGGCGGCATGGGCATAAATTCCATCGAAGCCCTGCGCGGAAACCGGGCAATGCTGCGCGGAGTAGGCTTAAACGGAAAGGAGCTTGAGATACTCGGAGTCTCACACGCGGGAGAATGAAGCATGAGTGAAGATTTTTTTAGAACAGCGTTCGGAGGTATGATATAATGATAAAAATAAACGCGGACACTTTGGAGCATGCCGCGCTCAACGAGGCGATCCGGCGCGCCGGCGGAGAGGTCGAGCTCACGGGCTGTCTCGGACAGCGCTTCATAGGAACGGGAATGTCGGGCGTTCATATACGCATCTGCGGTATACCCGGGAACGCCATGGGCGCATATCTCGACGGAGCGAGTATAGAGGCTATGGGAAATGCCCAGGACGCCGTCGGGGATACGATGAACGCCGGTACGATCATCGTACACGGAAGCATAGGCGATACCGCGGGCTATGCAATGCGCGGCGGCGGGATATATGTCGAGGGCAGCGCGGGCTACCGCACCGGAATACACATGAAGGCCTACCGCGATAAATTCCCCGTCATCGTCATAGGAGGCTCCGCGGGCAGCTTTCTCGGAGAATATCAGGCGGGCGGGCTGATAATAGTGCTCGGGCTCGGCTCCGGCGAAAAAAGGATAGTAGGAGACTTTCCCTGCACGGGGATGCACGGCGGCAAGATGTTTCTCCGCTCGGACTGCCGGGATATCGAATTTCCCGCGCAGGTCACGGCGCGTCCCGCTTCCGCGGAGGACAAACGCGAAATAGAGGTATACCTGAAGGAATACTGCCGTTATTTTAACAGGAAGCCCGCGTATGTTTCAGACGCGCCTTTTACAGTGGTCACACCAAACAGCAAGAACCCTTATAAGCAGATGTATGTCGCAAACTGAAAGAAAGCAGGTATAAGCATGAAGTATACTATGGATGACGTTATGCAGTATGTAACCGAAGAGGACGTTAAATTTATCAGGCTTGCCTTTTGCGACGTATTCGGCCGTCAGAAGAATATAGCCGTCATGCCTAATGAGCTCAAAAGAGCATATGATAAGGGCATCGCCTTCGACGCCTCTGCGATAGCCGGCTTTGGCGGAGAGGTGCGCTCGGACCTGTTCCTCCGCCCCGACCCGGCGACTTTGGCACGGCTGCCTTGGCGTCCCGAGAGCGGGCGCGTGGTGCGCATGTTCTGCGACATAGTTCATCCCGACGGCAGCGTCTTTGCAGCCGATACGCGCGGGATACTGAAAAAGGCAGTCGCCGCAGCGGACGAGGCCGGGTATTCCTTCTCCTTCGGCTCCGAGATGGAGTTCTATCTTTTCCGGCTCGACGCGGACGGCAGACCCACAAGAGAGCCGTATGACGAGGCGGGCTATATGGACATCGCCCCCGACGACAAGGGCGAAAACGTCCGCCGCGAGATATGCCTTACTCTCGAGCAGATGGGCATTCAGCCCGAGAGCTCACATCACGAGGAGGGTCACGGTCAGAACGAGATAGACTTCCGCTTCTCGGAGCCTCTGACCGCGGCGGACAACGCCGTCACCTTTCACGCGGTCGTAAAGGCAATAGCCGCGCGGAACGGCCTCGCCGCCGATTTTTCCCCAAAGCCCCTTAAAGACCAGCCCGGCAGCGGAATGCATATCAATATCTCCGTCAAAAAGCCGGGAGAAACGGAGCTTCTGCCCTTTCTCATAGGAGGCATACTCGAAAAGGTGCAGGAGTCCACCATTTTCTTCAACCCCATAGATAATTCGTTCGAGCGTCTCGGCAAGGGCAAGGCTCCCGGATATATCACATGGTCGCCCGAGAACCGCTCCCAGCTCATACGCATCCCTGCGGCGGACGGCGAATACCGCCGCGCGGAGCTGCGGTCTCCCGATCCCGCCGCCAACCCGTATCTGGCATTTGCTCTGCTCATAAGAGCCGGGCTTTACGGCATAGAGAACCGTATCTCTCCGCCGCCGAGCACTGATATAAACCTTTATACCGCCCCGTCGGAGATGCTCGAAAAGCTCCGCAGACTGCCGGATTCCCTCTGTGAGGCGGCGGACGCGGCATACGGCAGCAGATTCTTGAGGCAGTATCTTCCGAAAGCAGTGATAAACGCATATTGCAGAAAATGATACCGTCGGATTAAGCATAGAAGGGAGGCGAGCGGATAATGGTCTTTCAGGAGCGTACATACAGCATACTTCTGATTTCGGCTTCGGAAAAATTCAACGCCGCGACCCTGCCGCTGCTCCCCGTCACGGATTATCACCCCGTTGCCATCGTTAAAAGCGTAAGCGAGGCAAGACGCAGGCTCATGGAGCAAAGCTATGATATCGTCATAGTAAACGCTCCCCTCCCCGACGATTTCGGGATGAGCCTGGCGGTAGACGTCTGCGTGACGAGCGACGCCGGCGTGCTCCTGCTCGTAAAGAGCGAGCTTTATAACGACGTATATTCCAGGGTCGTAGAGCACGGCGTCATGACGCTTTCCAAGCCTACCTCCATACAGATGATATCGCAGACGCTGCGCGGACTGTGCGCTACCAGAGAGCGCATGCGCAGGATGGGCGAAAAGCAGAAGACAGTCGAGGAAAAGATAGAGGAGATGCGCCTCGTAAACCGGGCAAAATGGCTGCTCATAAAATGCCTCGGCATGACGGAGCCGGACGCTCACCGATATATCGAAAAGCAGTGCATGGATCTGCGCATCACAAAGCGCGAGGCCGCGCAGACGATAATCAAGACATACAAATAACCGATTTTTTCTCGGCGAGGTATTGACAGCCCGCCGCTTTCGGGTATAATAATTAAGTTGAACAAAGGCGTTCATCCGGGATAACTGTCCGCGGATGGGCGTCTATTTTTTTTAAGGCGGTGAGAAGCAGCATGTCTAAATTCGTATTTGTGACAGGAGGCGTCGTATCCGGGCTCGGCAAGGGCATCACGGCGGCGTCGCTCGGGCGGCTTTTAAAGGCGCGGGGCTTAAAAATAGCGGCGCAGAAGCTCGACCCATATGTAAACGTCGATCCCGGGACCATGAGCCCGTATCAGCACGGCGAGGTATACGTCACCGAGGACGGAGTTGAGACGGATCTCGACCTCGGGCATTACGAGCGCTTTATAGACGAGGACCTCAATAAATTCTCGAATCTCACCACCGGCAAGGTCTACTCCAACGTCATTCAAAAGGAGCGCCGCGGCTAGTATCTCGGCAAGACCGTGCAGACCATCCCCCACATAACCGACGAAATAAAGAGCTTTATATA
The DNA here is from genome assembly GCA_964453325.1 of uncultured Christensenellaceae bacterium. GTDB lineage: Bacteria > Bacillota > Clostridia > Christensenellales > Christensenellaceae > JAZRGP01. The sequence goes on from CAYVOZ010000002.1 coordinate 3,699, forward strand.
CGGGCTGAGCGAAAAGACTCACGCGGACGTCGTCATAACCGAGATAGGCGGCACGATAGGCGATATCGAGAGCCAGCCCTTTTTAGAGGCGATACGTCAGATAGGCCGCGAGGCCGGACGCGAAAACGCCATATACATACACGTCACACTTGTGCCGTTTTTAAAGGCCTCCGGCGAGCATAAATCCAAGCCCACCCAGCACTCCGTAAAGGAGCTGCAGGGCCTCGGCATCTCCCCGGATATCATCGTGCTGCGCTGCGACGAGCCTATAACCGACGCGAGCATTTTCAGCAAGATATCCGGCTTTTGCAACGTCGAGCCGGACTGTGTCATAGAGAATCTTACGCTTCCCGTGCTGTATGAGGCGCCTTTATATATGGAAAAGGCGGGGCTCTCCTCCGTCGTCTGCCGGAAGTTAGGGCTGCCGGCGCAAAAGCCGGACCTCACGGAATGGGAGCAGCTCGTATCTCGCATAAAGAGCAGCGAAAAACGCGTAAGGATAGGACTCGTGGGAAAATACGTACAGCTTCACGACGCATATCTCTCCGTCGCGGAGGCTCTGCGCCACGCGGGCTATCTTTACGGTGCAAGAGTCGATATAGACTGGATAGACTCTGAGACCGTCACTCAGGAGAACTGTGCCGCGAAGCTCTCCGGGCTCGGCGGCATAATCATCCCCGGCGGCTTCGGAGACCGCGGTATAGAGGGCATGATAGCGTCGGCGCGTTATGCGAGAGAAAACGGCATACCTTATCTCGGGCTCTGCCTCGGCATGCAGATAGCGGTCATAGAATTTGCACGGAACGTCGCGGGCATTCCGGACGCAAATTCCGGTGAGTTTGCACCCGACGGCGCAAATAAGGTAATAGACTATATGCCCGGTCAGTACGACGCCATAGACAAGGGCGGAACGCTGCGCCTCGGCAGCTATCCCTGCTGTATAGCTCCGGGGACTCTGCTCGAAAAATGCTACGGCGAAAGCCTCATTCACGAGCGTCACCGCCATCGATATGAGTTCAACAACGATTACCGCGAAGCGCTCACGGCTTCCGGACTGACGCTCAGCGGGCTTTCGCCGGACGGCGCTCTCGTGGAGACCGTGGAGCTTGGGTCTCATCCGTTCTATATAGGCGTGCAGTACCATCCCGAATTTAAGAGCCGTCCCAACCGTCCGCATCCGCTTTTCTCCGGGTTTATTCGCGCAGCTCTTAATGAAAAATGACGCTTGATATGATATATTAAAGTATATCACACAGTCGGAAGAGTTCATTCTTAAACAGAAAGGGATAAAGCTTTGGCAAAACTCAACGCTCATTATAAGGAACTGAAGGAATCGTATTTGTTTTTCCGAATAGCGCAGAAGAACGAGGAATATCTTCGCGCGCACCCCGGCACGCATCTTTTCCGCATGGGCATAGGCGACGTCTCCCTGCCGCTCTGCCCCTCCGTAATAAAAGCGCTGCACAGCGCAGTGGAGGATCAGGCAAAGGCCGGTACGTTCCACGGATATATGCCGGAGTGCGGAGCGGATTTTCTGCGCGAGGCCATAGCGGCACATTATATGAAAAGAGGCGTCCCGCTTGCCGCCGACGAGGTCTTTGTCTCGAGCGGAGCCAGC
>CAYVOZ010000002.1:5326-14028 GCA_964453325.1 uncultured Christensenellaceae bacterium
CTGCTCATAGAGCCCGCGTATCCGGCCTATGCCGACGCCAACATAATCGCCGGTCACAGCATAGTCCGTCTGCCTGCCGGGCATGAGAACGGTTTTTTGCCTCTCCCCTCTCCCGGGCTGTCCGCCGACGTGATATATATATGCTCCCCCAACAACCCCACAGGCGCGGTCTATGACAGGGCCGGCCTCAAGGCATGGGTGGATTATGCAAACCGTCTCGGCGCGGTGATACTCTTTGACGCGGCATACGAGGCATTTATAGAAGACCCGGCGCTTCCCCGCAGCATTTTTGAGATAGAGGGCGCGCGCACCTGCGCCATAGAGATATGCTCGCTCTCCAAGACCGCGGGCTTCACCGGTACGCGCTGCGGCTATACCGTAATTCCGAAGGAGCTTGAACGCGGGGGCCAGTCGATGCATTCCATGTGGGTGCGAAACCGCACGACAAAGACCAACGGCGTTTCCTATATCATACAGCGCGGAGCGGCGGCGGTCTTTACGCCCGAGGGGCAAAAAGAGATAATGGAGAACATCGGCGTATACAAGCGCAACGCCGTCTGCCTCATGCATGCGCTTGACAGCCTCGGCATATGGTACTGCGGCGGCACAAACTCCCCGTATATATGGATGCGCTGCCCGAACGGCATGGGCAGCTGGGAATTCTATGACTTTTTGCTGAACGAGGCGCAGATAGTCGGCACTCCCGGCGAGGGCTTCGGAGTATGCGGAGAGGGCTATTTCCGTTTCTCGACGTTCGGCAGCCCGGCGGATACCGAGGAAGCTGCGCGCAGGCTCAAGGAGCTGCTCTCGAGCCGTGGCGTATAAAGGGCGTTTCGCATAAAATACATAAAAAGGACCGACCGGCGCGCTGCGGGCAGCATTTACGGGCTCAAGGCTGCCGACCCGGCCCTTTTTTTTGCGTTTTTCCGTCTGCGCGTCGTCATGATCCGCTCCGGTCAGCCGCAATATATCGATAAAATACAAAAAAAATTCGTATAATTGCGAAATATGGTTACAATTCAATTATCATCTGTTATAATAAAACTACGTTCGATAAACAGCAGTATTGCCGCATCTGACGACAGGCATCATTATATCGGTGATGTTATTGATCGATAGTACGCCGAAGCACCCGAGCCGCGTCATTATGCCGCCCGTTCGCGCGTCAAAACAAAGCAGGATCGATCTCGGTCAGGCGCTCGACCCGCGCACGGTCAAAAACAAATACCATTACCTTAAAAACAGGTAACATCGGAGCTGAAAGCATAACACAGGAGGCACTTTAAATGAAAAAAATGATCGCGTTGATACTCGGATCGATAATGATCCTTGGACTGCTCGCCGGCTGCGGCAGTACAAAAACAGAACCGGCAGTATCGGAGGATCCCGTCACGCTAACAGTCGTCGGCCCTTGGGAGGACTGCACGGCGGTGGAGGTCATCGGCCGGGAATTCAACAAGGAATATCCCAACTGCACAGTGCAATACGAATACTTGCAAAACTTTCAGGAGAATCTGCCTGCGAGGCTGGCCGACAACAACCATATCGATCTGTTCTTTGCCAGCGCGATCGACGAGCTCAAGCAGTATCTAGTCGACCTGAAGAGCGTTGAGGGCCTCGATCTTTCGGATACCTTTGAGGGGCTCATCGAGAACGCCACAATCATAGAAGAAGACGTCGGCAGACTGTATTCCATTCCTCTCGGAGCGGAAATGCGCGGCATGTACGTCAATACGACCCTGCTCGACAGTCTCGGTATCGCGGTACCCACCAATCAGGCGGAGCTTCTCGACGCATGCGCAAAGCTCAAGGACAAGGGCTATATCCCCATGAACGCCAATCCCGGCACCTTCGCACAGCATCTGCTCTATCCCTGGATCTGCAATATCGTTGCAAACGCGGATAATTACGATGAGGTCTATGCCGAGGTGGACACGCGCAGCGACGGTGTATCCGAGCTGTTCCGCGAGCCGTTTGAATTTCTTTACACGCTCGTGGAAAACGGTTATTACGACTATAAGTATGTTGAAAACGAATACGGCCTGTTCAAGGATGCGTCGGACGACGCCACAGCAAGGGATTTCCTGAACATAAAGGCAAGCGGCGACGAATACGCGTTTGAAGCGGGCAACGGACAGGTCGCTTTCATGACGGGTGCGCTTTCTTTAAGAAGCGTGATGGAAAAAGTAAAGAGCGATTATCACAGCACGATAGAATACGAATTCATCCCCGCACCCGTGGGCAAGGACGGCGGCTTTGTCTATCTGTCCCCCGCGAGGACCATTGCCGCAAATAAAAACTCCGATAATGCGGAGTGGAGCATAAGATTTCTCGACTTCCTGTTCACTCCCGAGAACAACGAGATATTTGCAGAGGCCTTCAATATTGTGCCCAATACAAAGGACGCCTTCTCGTATATAAGCAGTCTGTACACCGTTCCCGAGAGCCGCATATCCGAGGTCGGACAGGTCACCTTCAGCTACGGCTTTTATGCGATCGTAAAGGAAGTCCTTATCGATCTTTCAAAGGCGAATAACCCCTATTCCAAGGAGGACGACGGCACTCCGAAATACATGATCGCGGACGACAACGGCAAGTTTACCGACGAGGACGGAAATAAATTCTCGATGAATACTTTTGATCACTATATGAGTGAGCTGGAGACGAGTCTGAAAGGAGAATAAGAATGAGCGAAGGAAAAACAAAAGCCGGCAAACGCCGTAGCTGGTCTTTCCTTATTCTGATATTCGTCAATATTGTTTTGCTTTCGGGTGCTTTTCTTCTGTACGGCAGATACACGCAGGCTTACCAAAAAAGCCTGCGTGAGGAAAATCTGAGCAATATAGGCAATCTGAATAAATCCTCCATGGCGATCGTCACGGCGGTGCTGGACAGCTGGAACACAAAGCTGAATGATATCGCGGAATACACATGGCACGAAAAAATGAGCTACGAGCAGGCATGCGATATGATAAGCGCCTCCAACTCGCAAAAGGACGTCTTCTTTCAGATACTCGACAGCTCATATAACGGACGGCAGCTCACCAGGGACGACAGCGGCGGCTATCCGGAGATCTCGTATGCTCATGCCAGCTATTCCGTGCAGCAAAAGTCGTTTGACGACCTGGAAGACGACGGAAACGATATCCGTTTTGTCCCCGAGTTCACAAACGACTTCACAAAGAACAGGGTGTTTGCCATATATAAGCATATAACCCTCTTTAACAGCGGCGGCTTTCCACAGATCTATACTCTTTTGCTCGCATCGGATTCCGAGAGCGTGCTTTCCTCGTTCAATCATTTAAACGGATACGAGGGCCAGTCGACGGTGCTTATCGACTCAAAGGGCAACTATATAATTAACAGCCGAGACTATACTTCTACGAATTTCTATCAGTACATCGCCAACTCCAACGACCTTTCGCTCGACGAAATGAACGCCATACGCGACAGCGTCCTTAAAAACGGCAGCGGAGAGCTGCTGTATAAAAACTCTAAATCGACAGGACAGGACTGCGTCTTCCGCTATGAAAAGATGGCTGAAAACGACTGGTACTGTGTCACCGCCGTCCCTGAGATCGCCTTTAAGCTGCCCGAATTTAATTATAACTATATCATATATACCGTCATACTCCTGATCGTACTCCTGGTGCTCGACATCACGTGGCTGCAGATCACAAACCGGCTGCTGCGCATCAGCGCGCGCCGCGAGGCGGAGGCCAACAACGCCAAGAGCAGCTTCATGTCACGCATGTCTCACGAGATACGCACGCCTCTTAACGCCGTCATAGGCTACACCACCATTGCCAGAAACGAGCTCACCGCGGCAAAGGACGCGCCCGAACACAAGAACGCGGAAATGCGCGTTATGGACTGCCTTACCAAGAGCGACGTCGCTTCAAAGCATCTGCTCACTATAATAAACGACGTGCTGGATATGTCCGCAATAGAGAGCGGCAAAATAAAGGTCGCGCATGAACGCTTTGATTTCAAATCGCTCATAACCTCCCTTACCACCATATTCTATACGCAGGCTAAAGCAAAAGGCGTCAGCTTTGAGGTGATATTCAACACGCTGACGGAGGAATGGTTCGTCGGCGATCAGATGCGCATAAATCAGATACTCACGAATCTTCTCTCCAACGCCATTAAATTCACCCCGGACGGCGGCACTGTAAGGCTCTCCATAAGCCAGCCCGAGGCCAGGACCAACGCGAGCCACATCCACTTCGAGGTCTCGGATACCGGTATAGGAATGACAAAGGAGTATCTCGGACATATATGGATGCCCTTTGAGCAGGCGGACTCGTCTATCTCCCGCCGCTTCGGCGGCACCGGGCTGGGGCTGTCCATCACCAAGAACCTCGTAGATCTTATGAACGGCAGCATCACCGTGGAAAGCGAGCCCGGAGCAGGCACCGTATTCCGCGTGGATCTGACCTTTGAGCGCACCGAACAGCCCGCAAGCGATCCCGTATACGACTTTGGCAAAGTAAACGCACTTGTCGTGGACGACGACGAGTCCACCTGCGAGTATATCCGTCAGCTCTTTGAGCGCTGCGGAGCGCATTGTGATACGGTATTCTCGGGAGAGGACGCGGTCAGGCGCTTCATGGCGGCAAGCGGCAGCGATTCTCCTTATACTGTCTGCCTCGTGGACTGGTGCATGCCCGGCATGGACGGCATCGAGACCATAAGACAGCTGCGGGATGTTGCGGGAAGCAATGTCCCGAGCATAGTTATAACCGCCTACGATCCTTCGGAAATATCCGAAAAGGCAGCCGAAGCAGGCGTAAGCTCATTTATCACAAAGCCCTTGTTCCAGTCGACGCTGTTCGATCTGCTTGCCGGCATAAGCGGCAAGGCCGCGCCCGGCAGGATCAAGCGAAACAAAAAATACAGTCTGGACGGCACACATATACTGCTCGCCGAAGACAACTCTATGAACATGGAGATCGCTAAAAGGCTTTTGCAATCGGCGGGCGTTTCGGTCGACTCGGCATGGAACGGCAAAGAAGCGGTCGACGCATTTATAAGCTCGCCGCCCGGGACATATTCCGTCATTCTTATGGACGTACACATGCCTGTCATGGACGGACACACGGCTGCAAGAGCCATACGTTCTTCCGCGCACAAGGAAGCCGCGACTGTTCCTATAATCGCCATGACCGCCGACGCCTTTGCGGAGAATGTCGCGGAGGCACACGAGGCCGGTATGAACGACCATATCTCCAAGCCCATCGATATAGATGTTTTATTTGAAACGATCATGAAGTATACTAAGCGGGTATGATCATATATCGATCCGCGGAGGCTAAGGACTTGGAAGACCGGACTGTAAAAAGAACAAAGCTTATTTACCTGCTCGTCGCTGTTGCGGTCATTTCGCTGATAACATTTTTTACGAGATATATTTTCGCGATAAACGTTATCTGGCTCAGGCTGACTCTTTCCTGCACGGCCAATCTGCTTATGGGGCTCGTTGCGTTTTTGTTCATCAAAAAGACGCGCATGCGGGAGGATCTCGGCCTTAAAAACAAAAGATCGTACCTTATCGGGCTTATTACAGCCGTCGCCTTGCATATCGTTATAGGCGTCATCCCCGCATTATTGGGCGTCTCTCTTGTCGGAGGCCACAAGGATTTTGTACTGTGGAGCTTTATATATCAGTTTTTGCAGTATTTACTCATAATAGGTCCTGTGGAGGAGCTTATCTTTCGCGTCTATATACAGGGTACTATCGTCTGTCTGCTGCCAAGGTGCAAGTGGCTCGGCGTCGTCATTGCGTCCCTGCTCTTCGGGTTTTGGCATCTGTTCAACGGCAATCTCATACAGGTGCTGTTCACCTTCCTCATCGGCTGCGCGTTCGGCTTTGCAAAATACTTTATAAAGGACTGCAAATTTGCTGGCGTGGCGTTAGGACACGGGCTTTACGATTTTTTGAATTTTGCTGCAACGGTATTGTGGATAAGATAGACCGTCATACTTTGACCCCAGGAGGCTTCTCATGAAAAGAGAATTAGGGATAGCCCGGTGCGGACTGGCCTGCTGCTTATGCTCGGAGAACAATAAATGCGGCGGCTGCGGCTCCGGCGAATGCCCGGATAAAGAATGGTGCGAAAACAGAAGATGCTCAATGGAGAAGCATATTGAGCACTGCTATGAATGCGGCAAGGTCTGCCGTAAGGGTTTGCTGTCAAAAGTAAAGCCGTACGGCTTTACTCTGTTCATAATACGGTACGGGGAGGAAGTCCTGCTAAATTGCCTTGCCCGTAACGAAAAGAGCGGCGTCGTATATCACCGCAGCGGAGTAACTGGGGATTATGACGATTTTGACGATCCGGAAGAGCTCATTGCGTTTATACTGACAGGTACACGCGGCTCTCCGAATGACGCGAGCCCGAAATGAAGAGATATATCGCTCTTCTCCGGGGCGTCAACATAAGCGGAAAAAACAGACTCCCCATGCCGGAGCTGAAGGCCCGCCTTGAAGCCTCCGGCTATAAGGACGTCCTCACGCACCTCAACAGCGGCAATGCCGTCTTTTCGACCGACGAGCTCCCGGACGCCGTCCTTTCCGACAGCATCAGTGAAATGATACGTCAAAGCTTCGGCCTCGATATCCCCGTCTTTGTCATTTTGCAGGAGAAGCTAACGGAACTGCTGAAGGGCGCTCCCGCCTGGTGGGGAACGTCTGACAAGGCTATTTACGATAACCTCATTTTTGTCCTTCCTCCCTTTACCGCAGAGCTCGCGGCGGAGAAGATAGGCGCCCCAACTGCCGGGCTCGAACGCATACTTATCCATAAAAACGCTGTCTTCTGGTCCTTCGACAGACAGAAATACGCGCAGGCGAACTGGTGGAAAAAGACGGCGAGCGCCGGCATAGGCGAAATGCTCACTATAAGAACGGCAAATACCCTGAGAAAGCTCGCAGTGATGTGAACGCTGCTGAGCATCAGGATGACTGCATTATATAACTTTACCAAACGACTGCACCCTTGTCCTCCTCTTTCTCGGTTTTGTTTTAACTTGAGCAGTTTATTGTACTTTATCAAAAACGTTTCCGGTCAACGAGTGTCGTCCGGAAACGTTTTTTTATTAATCGCCTTATACCGTATTGTCAATCTTTTGAGCTCCGAAGATCCCTACATCGGATCCCGATTTTTTTAAAGCAATGTCTCCTTCAAAGTTCTTCTTTAATACTATTCTCAGTAATTTTCGAGATATCAGCCAGCTTCTTATTTACAATACTCCACATGCAATACGGCAGATGATCGCCATGCCCGCGGTGGAGTATAACGCATTCATAGCAATTGCCGTGATGTCTGCATGGCTCCGGACATGAACAGTGATCTTTTAACTTACCCGCATTTTGAAGAAACTGCTCCTTCATTTCTTCTGCCTTTGCTGTATCGCCCATGCGCGTGTACTCCAACTCCATTATTTCAAGCGGATCATCGTCTATCCCGTCTATAACCTTATGCATGATTTCTTCCCTCATATCTGAAGTACATATCAGTAAACATGTTGGCTGTCTGCGATTACTAAGCCGCGTGATCAACCGAAAGCTTCTAAGAAACCCTCGATAGCAGTACGGGGATCGCCGTCAGAAGGGCTGCTCTCCAAAACAACAAAGCCCTGATAGCCGTTGTGTTTCAGACACTTTGCAATGTTGCTGTAGTTTATCTCTCCGCTCCCAGGTTCATGTCTGCCCGGAACATCTGCGACATGCACAACGCCTATCCAATCAAAATACTTCTCGATCTGATTAATAATGTTGCCCTCCATGATTTGCAGATGGTACAAATCGAACAGTGAGCGCAGATGCGGATTGCCTATTGCCTTGATTATCTCCATGCTTCTGTCCATATCAACGCAAAAATAGCCGCTGTGATCTACAAGGCTGTTCAGAGTTTCGAGGTTCAGGTATACTCCGTTTTTCTCGGCAAACCCGGCACATTCCGAAAGGCCTTTATATAATGCTATAAGCTTTGCATCATAACTCATAGGTTTCTTTGTAGGCACAACGCTGAGATCTGTTTCATTAAGACACTCGCTCAGCAATGACAGATTACAGCTCCCAAGACGTTTCGCCGCCGCAATGTTCTCAGCAAGTTGCGAAAAAAACGCTTCACTGTGATCGGGCAGTTCAAGAACATTGTAATCCCGGTTGGCACTGCAGCACGACAGAGTCATTCCGCAATTTTTCGCAGCCAATGCAAGCTTTTCAACATCGAACATTCGGTGGTTCCATACTTCAAAAATATCTATACCGTAGCTTTTTATCAGTTCAAGACAGCTCTGCGTATCATAATAGCAATTGCTGCCAAACACTATTTCCAAATCTACACTTAGCTTCATATGGTTCTCCTTAAACTACAAAATGCTTTTTCATAAAGCAATACGCTTTTTTTGCATGATCCAACGGAGGCGCAAGACGAGGATCCTGTTCTGCTTCCACCAAGATATGTGAACCTATATAATCGCGCTTTATTTGATCGATCACCGCGTCAAAATCTATATCGCCGTCGCCGGGTACAGTAAATACGCCTAACGCAACCGCTTCTATAAAGCTCATATCGGAGTCCTTCACAATTGCGAGTTTATTCGAGCGAACATCCTTCATATGGATATAGTTTATTCTCGGCATATACTTCTTCGCAATCAAGGGAAGGTCTCCTCCCGCAAAAACGATATGA
>CAYVOZ010000002.1:14038-19074 GCA_964453325.1 uncultured Christensenellaceae bacterium
GGTATCCAACGTAAGATATACATACCTCGGATCTGTCATTTCCATGATGCGTTCTATCTCAGCATCGGTCTGTATGCCGGTTCCCATATGATGGTGAATGCCGGCAGTGAGACCGTGATCAGCAGATATCCTGCCCATCTCATTGAATCCTTTTGCAATGACCGACCATTGTTCCCCTGTATATACGGGCTTGCAGCTGCCCATAACTGGCAGCCGCTTTGCCTGTATCGAGTTGCCCTGTTCAGATATCATGATGTTGTCAGCACCAAGGTATTTCAGCTTCTCGCAACGCATCCTGAACCGCTTTATGGTCTCGTTGTACGGTTCGCTTGTAAATCCGGCAGCAAACCAGTTGCTGAATACGCTCAAGCCTCTCTCGTCCATGGCAGTTCTTAGCTCCGCCCAATCAGACGGATACTTTTTGCCTATTTCGGTCCCGGAAAAGCCCGCCTCACGCACATCATCCAGAAGCTCTTCAAACGTGCAGCCGCAATCCAGCTCGTCGGTATCGTCATTGCTCCATTCTATAGATGAGATCCCAACCTTAATGCTTTTCATCATATCTCACCGTTCTATAGCTGAAATACGGCATGCCATGCCTCGTGAAAGCACTTGGAGATGTTTCTTGCCTGTTTGCAGTCACCGATCCTGACAGTCTTTACGCCGAGATCGTCATATTTTGCGTTCTCCTCGTTGTTTGCCGTGAGTCCGATGGCCATAACGATCGTGTCCGCAGGAAATTCAACGTCCTTCTGATCTGCAAGGTCCTCGCAAACAACGCTGCCTTCTTTTATCTCCTTGACCTTATGCGAACAACGCACGTTTATGCCGTCGGCTTCGATGCGTTTAAGCATGGCTCTTCTGGCGTTTCCGTCCATGTTGTAGGATAACCCGTCCAGCATTTCAACTATGGTCACATTTGCGCCGGTGTTCTCTGCCAGCGTAAGCGCCGTCTCAACTCCGACAAGACCGCCGCCTATCACTACAACGTTTTTACCGACCTTTTCCTGGCAGAACAGCGCCTCGTCTGCAAAAATCGCGTTCTCCTTGCCCTTAAAGGGCGGCAGTGTATACTTGGAGCCGACAGCAATTATGACCGCGTCGGGACGCGCATCCATTATCTTCTCCGGGGTAACATCCACATTGAGTTCTATGTATGTTCCTCCCTTCTTCAGCTGACGCTCCAGCCATTCCAGTGCCTCGCCGGTCTTGTTTTTAAACGGAGGCACAACTGCTTCTCTGAGATGTCCGCCCAAATGATCCGTCTTTTCCATAAGTATCACCTCATGGCCCATCAGATCGGCAACTCTGGCAGCCTCCATGCCTGCGCAGCCGCCGCCTACGACGACAACGCGTTTCTTTTCCTCAGCTTTATGTATTGCATACTTCTTCTCCTGACCGGCGGCCGGATTGAGCTCGCATCTCATAGGATAGCCGAGATCGAAGCCGGAGCAGCAGCCTTCATTGGCTCTGCAGCATGGACGTATATCTTCGATACGGTCCTCCGCGATCTTTTTCGCAAAATACGGGTCAGCGATCAACTGACGCCCAAAGGCAACGATATCCGCTTCGTTTTTCTCGAGCACTGCTTCTCCGAGCCCGGCGTCAAGCGAGCCGACGGCAAGCACAGGAATATCGACATTCTTTTTCATTTCGGCAGCGAGCGGAACGATCTTAGCCTGCGGTTCGTAAGTAGAACATATCTGGCAGAACGGACCGGTCTCATAGTTGCCGGCCGAGCAGTTCACATAGTCTATATCCTTTTGCACCTCGGCTATGAACCGGCAGGACTCCTTTGGCAAAAGCCCCTCTTCACCAAGATACTCATCGACATTTATTCTGAAGCCCACTATAAAATCACGACCGACCTTTTCACGGACCTTTTTTATCACCTCTTTGGGCATACGCGAACGGTTTTCAAAAGAACCGCCGTATTCATCGGTCCTTTTATTAGCGTACGGGGAAAGAAATTCGGAGATCAAATATCCGTGAGCCCCATGTATCTCAACACCGTCAAAGCCTGCCTTCTTCGCTCTTAAGGCAGCGTCTGCAAATGCGTTCTCGATACGCTCTATCTCCGAAACCGTAAGCTCGCGCGGTATTCTCTTAGTTACCTTGCAGGGAATTGCGCTTGGCGCAACACATTCAAGGCCTGTCGCGATCACATTTGCCTGTCTGCCTCCATGGCTGAGCTGTATGATCGCCAACGCTCCGTGATCCTTTATCGCTTCGGCCAGCAATGCCTTCGCGGCTATCTGATGATCGCTGTAAAAACCGGAGGAGGCTGCGGACGAGCGCGACTCGAGATCGTCGACAAACGTGTTCTCGACTATTATCATTCCTGTGCCGCCTTTAGCGCGCTCCTCGTAGTAGTCTATCATAAGCTGCGTCGGCGAACCGTCTATAGTATTGAGTCTGCACTCCATCGCAGGCATTACTATCCTGTTCTTTGCAGTTTTTCTGCCTATCTTTATCGACGTAAGTATGATCTTCTTATCCATAACATCCTCTCCTGTTAATAAAGCGCGTATTCCATGCATTTTTTCATGGTTTTAGCCACGTCGTAGCCTTCAAGCTGCGTGTGAAGCTCACTAAAGCACTCTCCGGCGATCCAGTCCTCATAGCCTGTAGACTTGAGTGCCTGTATATACTCGCCTATCGGCGCGCAGCCTTGTCCGGGATATACGTCACGCAGAGTCTGATCTATCTTTCCGTCAAGCGGCTTTTTCAGTGAATCGCAATAATGAGCACCGTTTATTATGCTTTTATCGAGCTTCGCTATCTCATCAGGCGTTGTGTCAGTAACATACATATGCCAAAAGTCTATGACGATGCCGATATTATCTCTTCCGGCTTCTTCTATGATCTCAAGGCCGTGCTTCAACGGGCCTGCAGGCGTCCATCCAAGCATTTCGAGATAGAACCTGATACCGTATTTTTTACCTATATCGCATATCGCGGCCACATTCCCGGCAGTGATCTTACGGATCTCTTTCCAATCCTTCTTTATGAATTCTTTATACTCCTCAGACACAAACACACCGGGATACATTGGGTTCCCTGCCGTACCCATGGCAAGCGGACCCGTTAAAAGCTGAACATTCGGACATCCGATCTTACTTGCAATGCTGCAGAGTCTCTCCGCTTCCCTGCAAACGTCCTCAAAGCCCTTTCCCTGTCTTTCGATATCCTCTACAAAACCTAATCCGTAAACACTGAAACCGTCAAGCTGTTTATTCAAATAATCAAGCGTTAATCCGGCCGACAGAAAGCCGTTAAGCTTTGACATAAGTATTTCGATGCCGTCATATCCGGCTTTTTTTGCCATATCTATATCAGATACAATATTTGAATGGATAGTGCAGGTCGGGTTATAAACTAATTTCATATACTCCTCCTATTTTTAAGAAAAGCGGTCGGCTCGCCGACCGCTTTTCTTTATTATGTCCAGATCTTGCCGCCGGCTATCGTATAACACTGACCCGTTATATACGACGCTCTGTCGCTCGCTAAGAAGCTCATTAGCTCTGCGATGTCCTCGGGCTCCGCCATCCTGTGCAGCGGTATATCCTTCAAAAACTCCTGCTTGAACTCTTCCGGCGTCATTCCCGCAAGCGGTCCCCTCTGTTCAAAGACCTCTTTCATAATTATAGTATTTGCGGGGCCGGGGCAAACAGCGTTTACGTTGATTCCGTATTCGGCCAGTTCCATAGCAAAAACCTGAGTCGTCATCATAACACCCGCCTTACTCACGCAATAAGCGCCGTTCATCGCTTCGGGAGTTTTACCCGAAATAGATGAAATGTTCACTATCTTGCCGTACTTGTTCCCGACCATGACGCGCGCAGCCGCCTGATCCATGAAAAGCGTGCCCTTGAGATTAACATTGTTTATTTTATCCCAGATATCGCTTGTCATGTCTATCATTTTGCACGCAATGTTGATGCCGGCGCAGTTTGCCAGTATATCCAGCGTACCGAATGCTTCAACTGCTTTTGCCACGGCTGCGGCACATTCATCGCTGTCTGTCACATTGACCTTCACTGATACAGCCTCGCCGCCGGCTGCAATGATCTCCGCAACAGTTTCCTGCGCTCCCTCTGCGTTCATGTCCGCCACTACTACCTTTTATAGAGAATATTTCTGTATATTCCTTTGTATCTTTGCTTATAGACTTCTTACTTATCACATTCAAGAACGTTTTCGCGTATTTTCTCAGATTTGTCAGAGCGAAATTCTCTGCAACAGAAAGCCCCGGCATCATTCCTCTCTCCCGTCTGTCCTCAGTGAGAAGCGTTATGCCTTTGTTCTTGGCGTCCCTGGGATTCTTTATATTGACTTCTTTACCGTTCAGTATAATCGTCCCCTGTTCTTTTTTACGCAGCCCGAAGATCGTTTCGACTATCTCGCTTCTTCCCGAGCCAAGCAAACCGTATATCCCGAACACTTCACCGGAATGCACCTCAAAGCTGATATCCTTGTATTCGTTCTTTCTTGTAAAATCTTTGATACCGAAAACAACATCCCCTATCTTTGCGGATTTTATTGGATATTGTTTTTCCATCGAATGACCGAGCATCAGATTTATCATCTGTTCCTTGGTCAACTCGGCCGTATCATACGTTCCGACATACTTACCGTCTCTCAATACCGTCGTGGAGTCGGATAGCTGCAGTATTTCGTCCAACCTGTGGGAGATATATATGAGCGTCTTTCCCATATCCTTAAGCTGCATCAATATTTTAAACAGACGCTGCACTTCCTCATCCGTGAGAGCTGAGGTCGGCTCGTCGAGTATAATAACATCAGCGTCAAAGAACATCGCCTTAGCAACTAAAGTCAGCTGCTTTTGCGCCGCACTCAGCTCAATAGCCAACATTTTAGGGTCTATCTTCTCGCCTAATTGATCGAAAAGCTTCTGAGCCTCGCTGTACATATTTTTATAGTCGATCATCTTTCTCTTGATCAGATGTCTGCCCATGAAAATATTCTCTGCTACAGTCAGGTTCCAGATGGTAGCCATTTCCTGATAGATG
>CAYVOZ010000002.1:19084-36058 GCA_964453325.1 uncultured Christensenellaceae bacterium
AGTTAAATGCGGAAAAAAAGACGGCTCCTGAGGTACCAGGGCAATTCCTGCCTTTATGGCTGCAATAGGATCCTTGAACGCGGTAGTGCTCCCTTTAAACTCGAGTGTTCCTCCGTCGTTTTTGTATATCCCCGTCAGTATCTTGATCAATGTGGATTTACCCGCGCCGTTCTCTCCTATAAGCGCATGCACCTCTCCTTTTTTAACATGAAGCTGCACACCGTCCAACGCAACAACACCGGGGAATACCTTTTTAATATTGTCAAGCTTGATTATATAGTCTTCGTTTTGAATCACATTCTCCACCTCGTTGCTTAAATTTTGTGGATTGATAACCGTTCTTTACGCAGGGCGCTGCAAAGCTCTATTGCAGCGCCCCCTGAAAACATGATAGCTTATATTGTCTGTGCCTTATCAGTCTGCAAAGCTCTTCATCGTACCCTTGAACTGGCTCAGGTTCTCGAGAGTGACCATGTTGTGCGGTATGTATCTGGTCTGCTCTGCTGGCGTAACGCCCTCACGAACGATCTGCTCTACGAATTCCATAGCTACCAGTGCCTCGAAGTTCGAGTCATGTGTGCAGCAGCCGGCGATCTTTCCGCTCTCTATATAGCCATCGCACTCTTCGCTGTTGTCAGTGGTGACGATGATTATATCCTTGCCGGGAACAAGACCGGCCTCTTCGATAGCGTTCATAGCGCCGATAGCTTCCTCAGAACTTGCCGCTATGACAGCGTCGATATCCGTACCTGTTGCAAGCCAGTTTGACATAAGAGTGTAGGCCTGATCTCTTGCCCAGTCGGCAGCATCGTCAAACACGATCTCGATCTCGGGATAGTTCTGGAGTATCCAGTTAACGCCCTCTGCGCGATCATCCGAGGACGCCGAGCCGAAAGTACCCTGAATATGAGCAACAGTTCCTTTTTCGTTGAGAAGCTTTGCTACAAGCTCGCCCATCTGCAGACCTGCAACGCGTGCATCTGCGCTGGCTGCCCATACGCCGTCTTTGCCCCAGTCGTCATAGCCGTCGACTATGGTGTTTACCGTTATGACCGGGATGCCCTTCGCCATAGCTTCCTGGACAGCGGTAACTCCGGTCGTAGCTGTTACCGGCTGATATATTATAGCATCGACGCCGGTTGAAATAAAGTTCTCAAGGTGCTTTACCTGGGTCTCGCCGTCACTGTCTGCACTCTTCTCAATGATCTCAATGTTGTTGGCAGCCGCATAGGTCTGGAACGTGTTCTGCATATTCTTCATGTAGTCGTCGCCCAACCAAAGATAAGAAATGCCAACAGTGATCTTGTCTTTGTCTCCGCCTTCGACAGCAGGCTCTTCACCGGGTTCTGCTTCCTCAGCCGGTGCTTCCGCTGCGGGTTCAGAGGTGTCTCCTTCAGTTGCGGCAGGGGTCGTTTGTCCTTCGATAGCACAGCCCGCGAAAGCAGCCAATGCCAGAATGACAACCAGAGTCAGTACGATAATCTTCTTCATCTTAATGTCCTCCATTTAATATCGCCATATGGCGTAAATCATTCTTAGTCTGTCAGGTATCCGCTCTCAGAGAGCACCCTCTCGGTACGTTCTTTAAAAATGCGTATTGCTTTTACAGGTTCCCAATCCCACATCTCATCGCTGAACAGTTCCATGCAGGGCGTTTGAGTACATCCTATCTCTTTGAGTATTCCGAAAAATTTTACCAGCGGTATCTCCCCGTCATACGGAAGTACACGCAAACTGTCGTCCACATATTCGCCTACCGGTCTTCCCGTCACATAGTTAATGTGCAAAGCAAATATCTTCTTTCCGTCCGCCTTCCTGAGATCCTCAAGGTCCGAGCCGTTTGCGTAAAAGTGAAACGCATCCAAAGCTATCCCGATATTCTCCATGCCGGTCTCTTGTACTACTTTGTAGCAATTTTTGAAGTCGTTTATGCTTCCCCATTTAAAGCCCATGAATTCAACGGCAAGATCAATGTTTTTCTCCGCTGCTATTTTTCCGTATTCCTTAAGCAGCATAACGGCTTCTTTATTGATGAAATTCTGATCGTTCACGCCGTTTCTCGGGCTCGCTACCATTATGAGTACCTTGCAGCCTATGCCTACGCAAATATCAAGCAGTCTGTTAAATTCAGAAAACTGTCTTTCTTTTTTCTCAGGCGTATCGAGAAGGTTAAAGTGGATAAGCCCGGACATAGCGCTCGGCCTGATATTTGCTTTCTCAAGCAATGCCTTCATTTCCGCAAGGCTGTGATCCTTCAGATAATCATCAGTGTTTTTCTGCAGAAGCTCTATGCACTCATAGCCGTATTTGTGCGCTAACTCCACATTCTTTTCAAAGTTCGATCTGCGTTCTGTAGACCATTCATGAAGACCGATTTTCATTGCTTATCTCCTTTTTTTAGACTCAGCTTACAGTATCGGACACTCTATCAGCTCGTCGTGGGGGAATTTGGAGAATACGAGCGGGCCGTCCTTGGTTATGACGAGCTCGTCCTCTATGCGCGCGCCGATGTGGCCGACGCCGTCATAAGTCTCTATCGCTATTACCATGCCTTCCTTGAGCTCGACGGGATGCGCGAGTGAGAAGCTGCGCTCTATCATCGGGCGCTCCCACAGGCACACGCCGAGGCCGTGCGCAAAGGCAAGTCCGAAGGATTCGCTCTGATTCTTAAAACCCCAATGCTCGCAGGTCGGCCATGCGTTAACTACGTCGGCAGTGGTCTTTCCGACCTGGCACTGCTCGATGCCCGCCAAAATCATCTCATGCGCGCTCTGATGGACGTCCTTTGCGAGTTGGCTCGCCTTTCCGCAGCTAAGCGTGCGGTAATAGCAGGTGTGATAGCCGTTGAAAAGCGTGCAGATGTCGGCGAATACCATATCCCCGGGCTGTATAAGTCTGTCGGACGAAAGATGCGGATGCGGGCAGGCCCTCGTTCCCGAGGTCATCTGAATGTTGTGGATCCACTGTGAGCCCTGTGTATGCAGCTCCGCTGCGGCCACGGCCTGAAGATCGTTCTCGCGGATACCGGGTCTTAAGGCCTGTGCCATCTTATAGAAAGCGCCGTCGACCATACCGGCCGCCTGCATCATTATCTGTATTTCATCCTCGTTCTTTATCTCGCGCGCGTCGCACATGCATTCCTCGCCGTCGCCGAGCATAAAGCCGCGCTTCTGCATCTCTACGATGAGCTGACCGTCAATTTTATCGACGCCTATGGGAGCCTTGGGATCGAGGTGGTTTTCTTCAAGCACCATCATAAGGTCCTTTATAAAGTTGTCCATATGCTCCGGCCATGCTGCGGGCAGCGCTCCAAACATCGTGGTGTGCGCCGGATACGCCCTGTCCGCTATCCACGGGCAGTTGAGCTTTGCGTTCGCGACCTCGGAGCCAAAACCGAAAATATACGGCCTGCCGCCTCTCGGGACGATCGCATAACGGCCCATGTTGCAAACCTCGGGCGAGGTTGCCGCGGTCGAGGTGGCATAACGCTTGTTTTCGTTTGCAAATAATACGAGACAGGAAAAATCAGTGTTTTCCATCGCCTGCTGTATCCTTGCCTCGCGATATTTACGCATACGGTCGAAATCGATCCTCTGCTCATAATCAACCTGCATTGTTCCCTTTATACCGTAAATCATTGATCCTCCTGTTACTGTGTGCTCCGGTCTTCCCGGATAGCCACAGATCATAATATTGTTTTTACCGGCGCATTTCTTTGTATGTCGCCCGTGTATTTTTGGTATACCAGAAGTATATCTTATGGATATCGCACCTGTCAATACTTTTTTTTGCAAAAACCGACATTATTTTGAAAGTTTATCATGCTCTGTATACAATAGCAATGCGATCGTCTGCTTACGTCTGAAAGTCGTGTATTTACCCGACTGAGTGTCTAATAACGATAACGTAGACAGGGTCCTCCCTAATCAAACTGCCCGCGTTCGCCTGATAACTGTTATCTGCATCCGACCAGTTTATCCACGGGTCGTCTTTACCTTGGGTCGGCTTTGCTATATAATATATGAAACATAGCATCAGGCAAATTTAGTTCATCATTCACAATTCAAGGAGGATCTATTATATGCGGTTACAGCCAAAGGACAGAAAGGGACTCGTGGACGCCGCCATGGGGCGCGTACCCTGCGATATCGTCATTCGCAACGCAAAAGTAGTAAACGTATTCACCGGTGAGGTCTATCCCGGCAGCGTGGGCGTATACGGCGGCTTTATTGCTCATATAGAGTGCGACCCGGACGGCACCGGGCGCGAGGACACACCGCTCGTCGGAAAAAAGGAATATGACGCCAAGGGCGCATATCTCACACCCGGCTTCATAGACTCTCATATACATATAGAAAGCACTATGATGACCCCGCGCTATTTCGCCAAGGCCGTCATACCCCACGGCACGACGACCGTTATAACCGACCCTCACGAGATAGGCAATGTCATGGGCGTAAAGGGCGTCGCATATATGCACGAATGCAGCGAGGATCTCCCCATGCGTCAGCTCATACTGTGCCCGTCCTGCGTGCCGTCTCTGCCCGGCAAGGAGAACTCCGGAGCGGTCTTTGGTGTTGAAGAAGTGGACGAGCTCATGAAGCTTCCCCGCGTTATAGGCCTTGCGGAGGTCATGGACTATTACGGCGTCATGAATAACGACCCGAGAATGACGAGCCTCGTTGGCTATTGCCTCGATCACGAGAAGTTTGTGCAGGGTCACGCATGCGGCATATACTCTCGTCAGCTCTCCGCATACGCCTGCGGCGGCCCCATGAGCGACCACGAATGCATAACCTCTCAGGACGCACGCGACCGCATACGCGTGGGTATAAACGTGGACGCGCGCGAAAGCTCGATATCTCAGGACGTAGACGCCATAATCGAGGGGGCAAAGGGCTTCCGCTATCCCGATAATCTGACGTTCTCCACGGACGACACCGAATCCGACGATATCATAAAGCGCGGTCACGAGAACTACATCGCTCAAAAGGCCATAAACGCCGGGCTCGCGCCCATAGACGCAATACGCGTCGCAACTATAAACGCCGCGAGAGAAGCCGACATAAAGGGCCTGGGCGCGGTGGCTCCGGGCTATGCCGCAGACCTGCTGCTCTTTAAGGATATAAACAAGCTCGAGCCCGCCGCGGTATTCTACGGCGGAGAGCTCGTCGCGGAGAACGGAGCTCTGACCGTCGATATCGCTGATAACAAATACGACATAGAGCAGATAAACTCCGTCTCCATACCCGTTCCCGACGCCGAAAAGCTGCAAATACGCTCCTCCGCGCCCGACGGCCCCGTCTCCTGCAATATAATCAAATTCGACCACAGTAAGGGCTTTATGACCGACTTTGACGTTGCGGAACTTAATGTAAAGGACGGACTGCTCGATATCTCCGGCGACCCCGACCTCAAATTTGCCGCCGTCATAAACCGATACGGCTGCGGCACTATCGGTCAGGCCGTCGTCAAAGACTACGGCATAAAGCGCGGCGCGGTCGCGAGCACCGTGGCGCACGACTGCCATAATATAGTAGTTATATACGACACTCTCGAAAACGCCATTGCTGCCATAACCGAGCTTAAGCGCATCGCGGGCGGATATGTCAGCGTTGTCGACGGAAAGGTCACCGCAGAGATGCGGCTGCCCGTTGCGGGGCTCATGTCCAACACGCCCATAGACGAGATCGCCGCGCAGAGCAAGCGCTTTAAAGAAGCCCTCGCAGAGATGGGCATGGAGGGCGTCGCGTTCCCGCTTTTCAAAATGGCGATACTGCCGCTGCCCGTCATACCCGTGGCAAGGCTCACCGATCTCGGCATAATAAACGTCGTAACGCAGGCCTTTACGCCGATATTCAGAGACTAAAAAAGAGCGCCGTCGTACGCTCCAAAAGTAAGACAGACCGATTTTTCCGGCATTTCGCCGCTCCGGCATCAACGGAGCGGCGATGCTTTTATACGCGTTACGTAAGCCTTGCTCTCTCCTCCTCTATGACGGCGTTCATCCATGCCTTCTCGCTCATCTTAAGGTTCTCCTCGCCTATCACGGACTCGTCCGCAAAGCTGTCGAACAGCTCCTGCTTGTCTTTCAAAAGCTTAATAACATGCTCGTCCACGCTGTCCTCGCTTAAAAGCCTGTATACGAGCACGCTTTTAAGCTGCCCCATCCTGTACGCTCTCGATATCGCCTGCGTTTCGAGCGAGGGCTTTATCTGCGGCTCGCAGAATATTATGACGCTCGCCGTCTGTATATTGAGCCCCGTGCCTCCCGCCTGTATCTGTGCCACGAGCACGCTGCCGTCCGCGCTCTCCTTAAAGCCGTCGATGATATTTTGCCTCTGCTGCGGAGAGACGGAGCCCGTTATGGGCTCAAGACATCTCTCGCCCAAAAGCGCGCAGACCTTCGCTATCGTATCCCGGAAAAACGAGAACACTATGACCTTTCTGCCGTCCTCCGCCGCCATATCGCAGAGCTCTTTGAGCCTCACAGCCTTTGCGGACTGCGACAGGTCCTCCGTGAGCCACGATACCTGCCTCATGCGCATAAAGTTGCCGGATAACACAGCCTCGCGGTACGCGTCCGTCTCAAGCCGGGACAGCTCGCACCACTCCTCCTTTTCTATCAGCTCGGGCAGCTCCTTTAGGACGTCCTCGCGCGTGCGCCTCAAATACACCGGCGCTATTTTTTCCCTGAACTGCGGAGCCGCAGAGAGATACTTTATGCCCTCCGCCTGCCTTGCTATATCCGGCTGCAAAAAGCCTATGAGGGTGCACATCTCCTCCACGCGGTTCTCGAGCGGCGTACCCGTCATAAAGAGCACGCGCTCCGCGTCGTCCGCAAGCCGCGCCAGCGCCTTTGTGCGCAGCGCCTCCGGGTTCTTTACATAGTGCGCCTCGTCCACGACGAGCATATCGAGCCCCATATCCTCGGGAATATCCATCTTTCTCAGCGTCTCATAGGTCGTTACCGCCGTTCCGCCGTCCTTTATCCAGGCCTCGAGCGCAGCTTCGTATTCTCCGTGCAGCCTTATCGCCTTGAGCT
Source organism: uncultured Christensenellaceae bacterium (assembly GCA_964453325.1). Lineage (GTDB taxonomy): Bacteria > Bacillota > Clostridia > Christensenellales > Christensenellaceae > JAZRGP01. Next base: position 26,130 of record CAYVOZ010000002.1, read on the forward strand.
CGCTGTGCAGCTCCATTTCCCTGCACCAGTTGACGAGCACGCTCGCCGGACATACCACTAAAAAGCGGCTCACGCCCTCCGCCCTTAGTGCCGCCATAGCGGCTATTGCCTCCACAGTCTTTCCGAGGCCCATCTCGTCCCCTAAAAGCGTGCGCTTCTGCGCGAGTATATACTTTACGCCGAAGGTCTGATAACCTCTGAGCGTGGCCTTTAAAAGTCTTAAGTCTATTGGATATGCGTCTATACTCGCGGCGAGCTCGGACGGCAGACCGCTCCGGGCAGTCTCTTCGCCGGCGAGCCTAACGTCAATGCTTTCGAGACAGGCGTAATACTTTGCGGAGTTTTCCTTAAAGTCGCGTATGCGCTCTCCGCTGTCCGCGGAGGCTATGCGCTTCATTTCTCTGTTTATAGCGTTGGCCTTTTCTCTCAGCGCGCCCGACGCATACTCGGTAAGGCTCTCCGCGTCCCTTACCGCCGATTCCCTTTTTGAGCGCGGCGTAAAAAGCCAGGCGAGTCTGCCCGACGCGCGTTTTGCGGACGCCGCTGCTTTTATTTGAGCGTCTATCTCCTCCCCGAGCCTCCCGCACTCCCGCCGCACGGTCTCTGCGTTCACGAGTGTAAATAGCGCCTTTATAGCGTTCTTTTCCGCAGGGCTCTCCCCCTCCGCGGAAAGCCTTACGCGAGTGGTCTTGCCGGTGCTCGCTACTATCGCGGCGCAGGAGCTCATTATCTTTTCGGCGGTCTTGTCGCCTATGCCCTTTATGCCGCACAGCTGGCGCGTATTCTTTCTGCACAGCCTGTTTACCTGATAGATATTCTCTATGCCTGCGTCCCTAAGAGCGGATATCCTTATGCCCTGTTTTTCGGAGTTCAGCTGCTCTACGCTTATGCTTTTAAGCGTGTCCTCGACCTGCTTTCCGTGCAGTCTGCCGATCGCGGTCCTTACCGCGCTCTTCTGCTCCTCCTCTAAACGGCGGAGCTTCTTTATATCGCGCAGCACGCTCTTTATTTCCCTCAGCGCTGCCTTGTTTTTCTTAAAATCAGGTTTTACGTTTTCGTTATATGCCATATTCCCGTTCCTTCATGTTGCCCGGATGTCATTTCGGTCGTTATGCGCCGATATTGTCGTTGTGCTTTACCGTTTGATTATACATATATTCCTTGCGTATAGCCATACCGGGAGCATCAAAACACGTATTTTTGTATATCATGTCGGATACCGCAGATATCGACAAAAAAATATTCTCATTAAACAAAAAAAAGTATTGCATTTTTTCAAACTCTGCTTTATACTTCAATTGTATTCTTAGTGAAAGACCCACATGTACGTGTAAGTCGCTTCTGTAAGACTTACATAAATGTGGGGATTTTTTTTAAGGATATTATAAAATTTTTTGGAGGTACCAGGATGTACAACGGTACGGTAAAATGGTTCAATGACGAAAAGGGTTTTGGTTTTATCGCGAACGATGACGGTTCCGGAGATGTGTTCGTACACTTTTCCTCGATCATAGCTGAGGGCAGAAAGACCCTTCGTGACGGTCAGCATGTCACCTTCGACGTAGAGCCCGACACAAGGGATCCCAAGAGGCTCAGAGCTGTCAACGTAAAGGCTCTGTAATCCCCCAGGCATCGGGCATAATATTTATACCCGCAACGCAGTCCCGCGGTTACTCAAGAACGCAAAGCGTTTCCCGTACCGCGGGACTTTTAATACTTATTGTTTATCATTTATTCACTTGCCTCACGCCCTATATAGTGTAGAATAGAAAGTGAAATACTTCGGGAACAGGAGCCTCAAATGAGCAGGAAAGCAGATCTTTTAAGAGCCCAGCTTAAGATCCTAAAGCCCATAATAACCAACACGACCAATATAAAACAGACACGCAAGCTTCAGGACGAAGCAGGCCGCATCATGGCCGGAAGGCGTATTAAATTTATAACCTGCACCTTTCACGATTTTGAGGCATGCATATCATACCCGAAAAACAGAGAGCAGCCCTCAAAGACCGCGATACTCTATCTGCACGGCGGCGGCTATACTGCGGGAACTCTCGAATATGCCAAGGGCTTCGGCAGCAAGTTAGCGCAAATGACCGGGCTCGATACGATGTGCGTGGGCTACCGTCTTGCTCCCGAGCATCCCTACCCCGCGGCGATAGACGACGCCTTTGCCGCATACGGCTATCTCCGGCTTAAATACGAAAAGATCATATTCTGCGGTGAATCCGCAGGCGGCGGGCTCTGCTATGCGCTCTGCCTGAAGCTGAAGGACGAAAGACTTCCCCTGCCCGAGTGCATCGTCGCTCTCTCGCCGTGGACGGACCTCACCCAGAGCGGCGACTCGTATATAACCAACAGAGACGTCGATCCCATACTCGACGAGGACAATCTGCGCTTCAGTGCGAATGCCTATGCAGGCAATACTCCGCTCGATACTCCGTATGTCTCCCCGCTTTTCGGCGATCTTTCCGGGCTTCCCGAATCGCTTCTGTTCGCAGGCGGCGACGAGATACTGCTTTCCGACTCACAGATGATTTACGATAAGCTTATTTCGAGCGGCTGCGAGGTACATTTCAAGATAACGCCCGATATGTGGCACGTCTATCCGCTTTACGGCATAGACGAGGCGGACGAGGATCTTCGGTCCATAGCCGACTTTATAGCAAAATGGCAGCAGGAATGAACGGCTCAAAGAGGTGGGTAAGGCTGGATAACGCCGCAAAGATATACCCCGCCTCAAGAAGCAGACGCTGGAGCGCGCTATTCCGGCTTTCCGCCACGCTCGACGAGCCCATCGATCCCGAGATCTTAAGGGACGCAGAGATACGGCTCAAAAACCGCTTTCCCACCTTTTTCATGAAGCTGAGAAAGGGCATATTCTGGTACTATTTAGAGCAGACCGAGCGCCATCCAAAGGTCAGGGAGGACGACTCATATCCCTGCACGCCCATGGTGATAGATAAAAACAGAGGCTTTTCGTTCCGCGTGCGCTATTACGGCAACCGTATAGCCGCGGAGTTTTTCCACGTGCTCACGGACGGCACTGGCGGTCTCACTTTTTTAAAGACTCTCGTTGCGGAATATCTCACACTTAAATACGGCATTGACATCCCGCGCGGAGGCGACATACTCGACTGCAATGCCGAGCCCGTCGAAGCGGAGCTGGAGGACAGCTTTGACTCAAACGTCGGAGGCTTTGCGCACTCTCTGTCCGAGCCGGACTCCTTCCGCATACGCGGCAAGCGCGAGCCGGACTCCTTTGTGCATCTGACCGCAGGCATGATACCCGTTTCCGCCGTGCTCGAAAAAGCGAGAGAGAAGAACGTCAGCGTCACGACCTATCTCACCGCGGTCATGATAACCGCGGTACAGCGCATACAGGACGCGGAGCACCCGCGCCGCCGCAGCCAAAAGGAAGTCAAGATCTGCATACCCGTAAATCTGCGCGGCCTTTTTGACAGCAGGACGCTCAGAAACTTTTCAAATTACGTTAATCCCGGCATAGACCCGCGGCTCGGGGACTATACCTTTGACGAGATATTAAAGATCGTGCATCACTTTTTCGGCACGGAGATTACCGCAAAGAAAATGAGCGCAAAAATAACCGCAAACGTCGCCATGGCCGCCAACCCGGTGCTGCGCGTGATGCCTCTTTTCATAAAAAACTTCGCCATGAAGATAGGCTTTCTTGCCGTGGGAGACAAGAAGACCTCCACTATAATATCCAATTTAGGAAATACGACGCTGCCCGACGAGATGAAAAAGCACGTCAAACGCATGGAGTTCATTTTAGGGCCGCTCTCCATAAACCCCGTTGCGTTCTCCGCTCTGTCCTATGACGGAACGCTCTATATAAACGCGACAAGAACGATAAACGACCCCAAGCTCGAGCGCGCCTTTTTCACGAGCCTTGTCGAGCTCGGTATTCCTGTTGAAATAGAAAGCAATACGAGGTGAAATAGCTATGTCCTATTGCGTGAACTGCGGCGTGAAGCTGGCCGATACGGAAAAAGACTGTCCCCTGTGCGGCACGCCCGTCATAAACCCCTCCGCACCCGTCATACCCGACGCAATACCTACCTATCCCGTGACCAAGACCGTCACGGAGCTATGGCATGTCCGCATCAAGGCCATTGCGGACATAGTGCTCATAATGCTGATGATACCCATATTTACATGCCTTATAAGCGACTATTTCACAAACGGCCAGTTCAACTGGTCGCCCTTCGTGGCGCTGTCCCTCGTGCTCTTTGCCGTCATAATGTACCCTCCCTACGCCATTAAAAAACACGCCTTCTATATCTGCTTTGCGATAGACGTCGTCGCGGTGCTCGGTTACCTGTACCTTATGAACTTCCTGCTTAAGGGTGATTGGTTCGTTCCCTTTGCCCTGCCCGTCACCGTTATACTCGCCGGGCTCGTCCTGATAGGCGCCCTTCTCATACGGCGTTCGTTCTGGCATATTTTAAAAACCCTCGGCACGCTTATAATACTGACCGGCATGTTCATCATGGCGCTCGAATGGCTGCTCAACATCTGCTTTTTCAACAGGGCGACCATTTCATGGGCATGGTACTCGTTTATACCCTGCGTCGTAATAGGCATAATACTCTTTTTCATAGCAAACAACCCGCGTATAAAAGAGGCCATGCGGCGGAAGTTCTTTATATGACTCATGCTTTTTCCGCAAAAAAAGTCCGGAGAGCTCTTTATAAGCTCCCCGGATATATTTTTCTGATCAAAGAAAATTATGTTTCGTCAATTCTTCTGTGCATGGACAGATCCGTACCCTCAAGCTCTACCTCATAACGGCAGCGGTCGCCTCTCACAAGCATAATCGCGAGCTCGAATATCTCACCTGTCGTGTCCTCGGATATCCTGCGGACAAAGAACGCGCTGCTCCCCGCCGTGGTATTCAGCATTGTGGCCTCGTTCTCGTCGATCGTCGTGACCTCATAGGTCTCCCGCGCGCGCTTGGGTATGACTCCTGCGTTCTCCTGCAATGATTTATAAAGCGTATGATGCAGAAGCGTATCCCTCGTGAGCTGCGGATATTTCCGCACGGGTATAAAGACCGTCTCGAGCATAAGCGGCTCGCCGTTTGCTCTTCTCAGGCGGACTATCTTATATACCTCCTCGCCGAACTCTAATCTGAGCCGGTATGCCAGATCGTCCGACGCCGCCGTGCGCTCAAATACCAAAAGATCGGACGCCGGGGTTATGCCGAGCATGCGCATCTCCGCGGAAAAGCTGTATAGGTTTTTGAGCCCTCGCTTGAGCTTCGGCTCGGAAACGAACGTGCCTCTCCCTCTGCACCGGTCGATAAGCCCCTCGCTCTCGAGCGCGGCAAAGGCCTGCCTTATGGTAGACCTGCTTATAGAGAACCTGTCGCACAGCTCCATCTCTCCGGGGAGCATATCCCCCACCTTCAGGGTACCGTCGGAAATACAGCGCGTTATTATATGCAAAAGCTGCTGATACAACGGCTCCGTGGAATTCGGGTCTATTTCGCTCTCCAGTATGACTTCCGCGCCCATTTATTTCGTCCTTGCCTTCGCGGCCTCGTCGCATATGGCAAGCGCCGCGGTCAGACCTATCCTCGTAGCGCCGGATTCAAACAGAGACAGCGCCTTTTCGAGCGTCTTCACGCCTCCGTCGATCTTTATGCCTATGCCGCGTCCTATAATTCCGCGCACAAAGCGGCAGTCCTCCTCGGCGGCCTTTTTGCCGGTGAGCGCGTTCGATATCTTCACGAAATCGACGCCCGACGAGCGTATCATGAGCAGCGCCTTTTCCTTCTCCTCGTCGGAGTAAACGCCCTGCTCGTATATGGCCTTGAGCTTTATGCGCCCGTTGTTCGCGGCGACCATAAGGTCAAGGTCCTTGCGCGCGTCGTCCATGCGTCCTGACTTTATGGCTATATCCATCTCCGTCGCGCCCGCGGCTATGCACTCTCTTATCTCCGCTATTTTAGAAGCGGTCGACTGCGCCGCCTGCGGGAAGCCCGTCACAGAGCACACCGCCACGCCGGAATCCCTCAGCTGCTCCGCAGCAAAGGGCACGAGATAGGGCGTCACGCATACGTTGGCGAGTCTGTACTGCCTCGCCTCCGCGCAGCCCTTTATGATCTTATCGAGCGTTGTATCCGGGTTTAAAAGCGAGTGCTCGAATTTCCCGGGAACGTCCTCAAGAGGCGTGGAAAACTTATTCTTAAGGTCGCCCTTATCCTCAAGCTCGCTCAAGACCTGCTCGGTCACTCGCGCTATGATCTTATCGATATCCATTATTTACTCCTATCAAGCTTTTCTTCGTCAGGTCGTTTTTACGACATTACCGTCCACGGTAAAGTGGTCGATCACGCCGCAGATAGTGATGTCCGAAATCAGCTCCTTGTCTCCGAGAAGCATCTTCGCGCTGCCTCCGTCCTTGGACGTGAGCACGATATCTCCGATCCCCGCGTCCGCGGCGTCGAGAGCTATAGCCCTCTCTCCCGCAGGCTTTAAGTCGAGATCGACATATTCGATTATCATCATTTTGCGTCCGTAATGAGTCGCCTCCTTTATGGTGGCGACGACGTTTCCGACGACCCGCGCAATTCTCAAAAGAATATCTCCTAAAGCTTACATTTTGGGGAGTATGCCCTCTACGTCGTCATGGGGGCTGGGGATAACGTGTACGCCGTAAAGGTCGCCGACGCGCTTTGCAGCCGCTGCGCCTGCGTCTACGGCAGCCTTGACCGCTCCGACGTCTCCGCGTACCATAACGGTGACAAGACCGCTGCCGATCTTTTCCTTGCCGATGAGAGTAACGTTCGCAGCCTTTACCATTGCATCAGCCGCTTCTATCGAGCCTATGAGACCCTTGGTTTCTACCATTCCGAGTGCTTTCTTTTCCATTGCTTTTTCCTTTCTTTTTATAAGACTTCGTTGTAATCGTCTATAAATCCGGCTATCGCCGCGTCGCAGGGGACCAGACCGTCACGGAATATCAAGGAGCCTTCCTTGGAGCTCATGAGGTATACGAAGTCGCCCACGCCCGCCTGACGCGTGGCGTCTCCCGCCACTATACGCCCTGCGGGCTTGCCGTCCTTTATCTGCTCGACCACGAGCAGCTTGACGCCGGTGAGCTTTTCGTTTTTCACGGTCGAAACGACCGAGCCGATCACCTTGCCGATAAACATGCTTACTCCGCTGCGGACTCGCTCATCGCGGGAAGGATGCCCTCTACGTCGTTGTGAGGTCTGGGGATCACGTGTACGCCGTACAGATCGCCGACTCTCTTTGCAGCGGCTGCGCCTGCGTCTACGGCAGCCTTGACTGCTCCGACGTCTCCGCGCACCATAACGGTCACAAGACCGCTGCCTATCATCTCTTTGCCTATCAGGCGGACGTTGGCTGCCTTGACCATGGCGTCGGCTGCCTCTATCGAGCCTATGAGTCCCTTGGTTTCTATCATTCCGAGTGCTTCTTTGATCATTGTCTTTCTCCTTTATTCTTGCATATATGTAAATGCTTTTTTTGCATTTCTGCCTTTATTTATCGCGTCAGACTATGGCGTTTATAAGATCGGGATGCGGCGAAGGTATCACCACGCTGCCCGAGAGCAGCCCCTTTACTTCTTCGAGAGCCTCCGCCGCCGCGTTGGCAGCCTTTACCGCCGCCACGTCGCCGGTCAGTATTATGAAGCTCTTTCCGCCGAGTCCTCTGCCGAGCCGCACCTCTATAAGAGTAACGTCCGCAGCCTTCACCGCCGCATCGGCGGCTATTATCGCCGCTGCGAGAGAGAAGGTCTCTATTATGCCCACAGCGCCCATGTATTCTATATCCGTGCAGGCCGCGACTGCGCGCAGCACCTGCGGGTGGATGTTGGGTATCACTATGCTGTCTATGAGATTGCCCGCGGACACAGCCACTCCCGCGTCCACAGACGCCTTCACAGCGGCGACGTCGCCGGACATTACGGCGATATACTTTCCGGGGCAGACCGACTGAGCGGATACTATGCTCACATCCGCTGCCTTAAGCATCGCGTCGGCAGCCTCTATGCCCTTTGGTATGCAGTTTAGCTCAACCATTCCGAGTGCGTTCATTCTCTTATACCTCTATCGTTATCGAGCCGTCTATGCGGGTCACTCTGCCCGATATACCCGCGTGTACTCTCGCGCCAAGCGCGCCTTCCTTTATCTCCGCTATGAGATCGCCCTTTTCTACCGTGTCGCCCACTGCCACCACCGGTACTGCGGGAGCGCCTATGTGCATCTTTAACGGTATAGTGACCTTTCTCACATCCGGGCAGGTCATATCGAGCGGCGCGGGAACGTCGTATTCGCTTATGCCGAGCCTGCTTATGAGCCTTGACGTCGGAACTCTTAAAAGCTCAAGGTTGGCGTTCACGCCGCCGTGGACCTCTTTTTTGGGCTTTACGCCCGCACCCATAAGCCCGGCCTTAAGCCTCTGCATCATTCTCGAGGGCGACAGTCCGAAATTGCATGCATAGTAGCTGCATATGCCGCAGTCGCAGCAGGAGAATATGCCGTTCGCATCGCCAAGGAGCGTTCCGTCGTTATACGCGGCGGCTCTCATGGCCTTATGCGGCTGCACGTTGAGTCCGAGAGCGTTTCTCGGGCACATCTGCGTGCACTGGCTGCACTGGCAGCAGACCGCGCGCGCGAGCTTCAAGTCGCGCTCCTCGTTGTTCGTCTTTTTGTTTATCAGAGGATGCTCCGCGGGGATGACGAGCACTCCGCCCGTCGTCTTTGTCACGGGAGTCTCCGTATTGTCCGTCAGCTTGCCCATGCACGGCCCGCCGAGTATTATCCTATAGCCCGAGAGGTCTTTGGGTGCGCCCGCGATCTCCAAAAGCACGGAGATGGGCGTGCCTATAGGCACATGCAGCGTAACGGGCCTTGCGACCGCGCCGCCCACCGTCACGTATTTATCCGTAACGGGCTTTTTATCCATGGCGTCCGCAATGTTTATAAGCGTGCTAACGTTGTTTATGACCGCGCCCACATCGAGCGGCAGACCGCCCGTAGGCACGACCTTACCGGTTATGGCATAGACTAACTGCTGCTCGTCGCCGAGCGGATAAAAGCTGTCGAATTTTCTTATCTCTATTCCCGTGCCGGCGGCCGCCTTATCGAGAGCGGCGCAGGCCTCGTGATAGTGCTCCTTTACGGCTATGACGGCGTGCTTTGCGCCCGTGAGCTCTCTTAATGCTTTAAGAGCGCGCACTATGTCGTCCGCATGCAGCGCCATCACCTGCTGATCCACGCGCAGCAGTGGCTCGCATTCCGCGCCGTTGGCTATGACATACTCCGCCTTGCAGTTCACCTTGACGTGCGTGGGAAAGCCCGCGCCGCCCGCGCCTATTATGCCCGCATTGCGGATGTCGTCCAAAAGCTCAGCCATTTTGCTTCACTCCTTTTAGCAGATCCTGAAATCGCCGTGCAGCACGCAGCGTCTCGCTCTCGTGAAAGTCTTTGCGCTCGTGAGACCCTCGCCCGTGGGCGTCGCTATCGTCAGCGTGGCATAGCCCTCGCCGTTAAAGCCGAGTCCGGAGTAGGACGGAGCGTTCTTTACGAATATGGTCGTGTTCATGACCTTTGCCGCCGCGGACATGTTCTTTACGTTCGTGGAGTGTATCATTGCGGAGTGCTTGCAGCCTCTCTCCGCGCGGTACGCCTCGGTGATCGCCTCGTTGATGTCGCGCACTCTGACTATTCCGAGCACGGGCATGAGCATCTCCACCATCACGAAGGGATGGTATTTATCCACCTCTGCTATAACGAGTCTCGGGTCTCCGGTATAGGCTACGCCGCTCTCTTTAAGTATATATGTAGCGTCCCTGCCCACGAATTTTCTGTTTATGACGTAGCTGCCGTCGTCCTTTTTGCTGATCGTGGTGCCCAGCGGGCCGAAGTTGCA
>CAYVOZ010000002.1:36068-36283 GCA_964453325.1 uncultured Christensenellaceae bacterium
TTGTTGATGTCCTCGCCATATATTCTGAACGCGCCGTTTTTGAGCATCTCGTTCATGAGCTCGTCGGTTATGTTCGAGAACGCGAAGACCTCCTTTTCCGCAACGCACAGCACGTTATTGTCAAACGATGCGCCGTCTACGATGTCCTTTGCCGCCTTGGTGATTATGGCGGTATCGTCCACTATTACAGGCGGGTTGCCCGGGCCTGCCGCGAC
>CAYVOZ010000003.1:0-19219 GCA_964453325.1 uncultured Christensenellaceae bacterium
GGCGCATCCGTCGCAGTAGCCGTCGCGGTCGAGGAGGCTATGAAGTAAGAGAGCGTTTGTAAGAACGCTGCTTCATAAAACAGTCAGATCATTTCGGATCAGCTAAGGCACATCATTTGCGCAAATACACAAATGATGTGCCTGCTTTTTAGCAGAACGGTACAGTGAGGACATCTATCGCTGCCGTCTCGCTTACAATTCGTTTACAACGCGATGAATACCCGTTTACACATTCTGTGTTAAGATATAACTATCGGAGGATATTCATATGGCAAGAAACAGGATACTGGTCGTGGAGGACGATGAAGCTATCTCAAGGGTCATCGCAAAGAATCTTGCATCGACGGGCTATGCCGTTTATGCCTGCGCGGACGGCACTGATGCGGCAAGGCTGCTCGAAAGAGACGCGGACTTTGACCTTGCGCTTTTAGACGTCATGCTGCCGGGCATGGACGGCTTTGAGCTTATGGAGTATATGAAGCGCAGCGATATCCCGGTCATATACCTCACTGCAAGAGCGGACATAGATTCAAAGCTGCAGGGACTGCGGGACGGCGCGGAGGATTATATCGTCAAGCCGTTTGAGGTGCTTGAGCTGCTTGTTCGCATCGAAAAGGTACTGGAGCGCACGGGAAAAATGCAGCAGGTGTTGAAGGCAGCGGATATAGAGATAAATATGCTCGAGCGCTCCGTGCGCAGAAACGGAGAGGAAATAACTCTTAAGCCCATGGAATTTGATCTGCTTGTCATGCTCGCAAAAAACAAAAACATCGCTCTCACGCGGGAGCGGCTGCTCCACGGAGTATGGGGCGTGGACTATGTGGGCGAAACGCGCACCGTAGACGTGCATATAGGGCAGCTGAGAAAAAAGCTCGGGCTGTTTGATAATATAAGGACCATATCCAAGCTCGGCTACCGTTTGGAGGATTAGGGCTATGCGTTTATGGCTCAAGGTCTCCTTGCTATCGACCATTACGGTGACGGCGGCGATAAGCGTTTGCAGCCTTATGATGCTTATCCGCTCGGGCAAAAGCAACATCGCGCTTGCCGTATCCAATACTCTTTCAAACTTAGAGATGCGCTGCGTGTCATGGAGCACAGCAATGGAAAACGAGCTCGGCTATATCACGGAGCCCGACGTAAAGCGCAGCCTTTCAAAGTATCTGATAGAGAAATTTGCGGATGAGAATACGATACTGAACTCGGGCGACGACTGCATATATAACAGCACGGCGATAGAGCCTGCGGACTATCTGCCGCTCGATGGCAAGGGTCGGCAGTACATAATTACAGATATAGACGGTAAAAGCATAATGATCGCGGGTGAAATGGCGGTCTTTACAGGCACCGGCTATTCTTTTTATGTGTTAAGCGACCTGACGTCCGTATATGACGGTATCACGAGCATGGCATATAACTATGCTCTGATAAACGGCGTTGTCATACTCATAGCCGCGGCGTGCTCGGTTCTGCTCGTCAGGCACGTTGTCAGACCTGTTTCGGAGCTGAGAAAAAGCACGTCTCTCATTGCGGACGGCGTATACGATAAGCGCATAGACATAACCGAGACGGACGAGATAGGCGAGCTGGCACGCGACTTTAACCGCATGGCAGACGCTGTAGCCCTCACCGTGAATGAGCTGCGCGAGGAGGCGGAGCGTAGGACGATGTTTATGTCGGCGCTTACCCATGAGCTTAAAACGCCCATGACGGGCATAAAGGGAAATGCGCAGACGCTGCTTGCCACAAAAATGAGCGAGGAGGAACGCGAGGAGGCGCTTATACAGATAGACGAGGAGTGCACGCGCATAGAGAGGCTTTCGGGGAAGCTCATGGAGCTTATCGTGCTTCGACGCGCTGCGGGTATCGCGCTTAAGGAGAGCAGCGTAGAAGAGCTGTTCTCCATAGTGGAACGCTCGTCGAGAGAGCAGATAAAGAACAGGGGGCTCACGCTCAGGACCAGCTGCGGCACAGACACGCTGAAAATGGACGTTGATCTGCTTGCGGGGCTTCTGCTGAATCTCATAGACAATGCGGGCAAGGCGTCTAAAACGGGTGATGTTATTCTGTTGAAAGCGGAGGGCTATACGCTCTCTGTCACGGATCATGGCTGCGGAATGCCGGCGGAGGAGCTTTCAAAAATATCGCAGCCCTTCTATATGGCGGACAGATCGCGGTCTAAAAAGCTCGGAGGCATAGGCCTTGGGCTTGCGATCGTTTCGGAGACGGCGCGGCTGCATAACGCACGGCTTGAATTCGAGAGCGAGCCGGGAGCGGGGACGACTGTGAGGGTGGTGTTTGAGGATGAAGAGTAAATGGGGTCTGCTGTACGTAATACTTGCCGTGCTGATACTGTTCTCTGTGTTTGCAGCGCCGAGGATAGCCATTAGGGCAATGAACAGCACAAAGGGACAGATAATTAGTGTGCAGGAGAAATAAATTACAATTCATTTACCGTCCGATGAATACTTGTTGCATGGCGGCAGGCTATGCTTTAAAAAAAAGAAAGCGAGGTCTGACAAATGAAAAATGCAATAATGCTCATCACTGCCTGTGCGCTGGCGTTGTTTACGCTGGCGGGCTGCAAGGCGGCGCCGCCGGAGACGCCGGCGGTCATGAGTAAGGACGTGGAAGAAATGGTGGAGAAAGCGGCGGGGACGCCAAGCGTGCCAACGCAAAAGACCACACCCGAGCAGGTCGCGGCCCCCGGAAACTATGCTCTCGATATTGAGGAGGGCAAGCTTAAAATATCGATAAACGCCGATGTTGCTGTTCCGGACGCCGAGCTTCCCATTGTTCGCGTAAGGGCGAGAGATTTTACGCAGGAAGAGGTGTATGCAATGTTTAGGGAGTTTGTCGGGGATGCTGTGATATATAATGATTCCCGTCAGGCGACAAAACCCGAGCTCGAAAAATACATCGAACAGGCAAAGCAAACGGCGGCGGAGATGAGAAGCACCCCGGACGACCCCGATAATATGGACACTACCTACGGCGGGAACGCAGGGTATGCAGATCATCTTGAAAAAGAATATATCCCCATGCTCGAAAAGCAATATCTGACCGCGCCCGGGCAGCGCGAATACACAGTGGCCGACGGTACGCTGACGCTCATGCCCATGAGCGAGAGCGGGGGAGACTACGGAATGATGATGGCGGTGCAGGCCTTTGAAAATGTAGGCGACTGGTCAAGTAAAGGGTCTCAGGGAAAGAGGTTTACCGCTTACAACAATCCGGTAAGCCTTGGCTCGGACGTCAATGAGTATAATGGAGCGTCGATATCCTACGAGGACCACAATATAGGTCAGCTGATAAATAAAGAGGACGTACTGACGCCTGCCTGCGAAGAGCGCATAGGCATGACGGCCGAAGCCGCAAAGGATAAGATAACGGAGATATTGGAAAGACTGGAGCTTCCTTTTACGGTAAGTGAAATATTTTACGTGAATGACGAGGGGATGCATCCTGACGCAAAAGAAGAGGAGCTTAAAGAAGGCTACGGAGTTTTATGCACAAGGCTGATAAACGGCGCGCCCGCAGCAAGCATATACGGACAAACCAACGCAGACATCGTAACGGACGTGAACGACCCGTACGGGAATGGCAGGATATATCGGAGCTGGAGCTATGAGAGAATGACGTTCGGAGTCAACTCCGAGGGTATATTCGGATTCTCTTGGGTAAGTCCGCTGGAGATCATGGATACGCAGACCGAGAGAAGTCAGCTTATGCCGTTCTCCGGGATAGAGAGCATTTTTACCGAAATGCTGAAGGTGATATATCTGCCGAGAGCGGATATGCTGATAGATACCGAAAAGCTGGAAGTAAATGTCGACAGCATAGAGCTTGGGCTCTTGAGAGTACGCGATCAAAACTCGATAGTAAGCGGTATGTTCGTGCCGGCGTGGGTTTTTAAAGGTACGGAGGAACGCACCATGACCTATGGCGAAAGGATAGACGAGCAGAAATGCCTGCTGGCGATAAACGCCGTCGACGGCAGCATTATCGATACGGGAGAGACTTCTTAACGACTGTGACCGCAAATGCGGTCACAGTCAAAACGAGGAATCCTGTTAAATACAGCTTGTATGGCATAAAGCCACATGCTCATATCTCCGTTACGACCTTCGCGGGCGGGGTCTCGAGACGGAACGGGTCGCATAAAAGCTCCTTTAAGCGGCGGAAGGCCTGTGCGTACATGAGGCCGCTGCCCGTGCGCTCGTCCATGACGATGCCCAAGGGGATGACCTTTTCCGCGACGGTCTCGCCCTTTCTCATGCGCGTTTCGTATTGAGACGTACCCATTGTGAGTATCATGCTCGTCGTGCCGAAGTTGTATATATGATGATATATATGGTTCGTGCGTATGCTCGCGAGGTTGGATATGACCATGCTGCAGTGGAACGGGCTCGCGTCGATGATGCTCTTAGGCAGCCAGCCGTGCTTATCGAGAAACTTGAACAGCCCCACGCCCGCGTTCAGTATGAAGTTAGAGCGTATAAGAGTCTGTATGAGCGCGTCCGTGGAGTTGGACGCGGGCTCGCGGTTTTTCTGCACGTATTCGTTTATCCTGCTTGCTACGTCAAAGACGGTGTCCGTGGGCTCAAAATACATCTTGCTCATGGACTTGTCCTCGATATCCTCGCGCAGCACGACCATCCCGACGGCGATCTCGTTTCGCGCATAGATGCGCTTGTTGACGACAAAGCGGTTTAAGAACGGGAACTCTGCGAGCGTGCGGACATATGCCGCCGTTATGAGCGAGAGAAAGCTCAGGCCCTTCACGCCCTCGGCACGCTTTTTCGCGAGATAGTCGTGCATGGGCTGATAGGGAATGCTCACGGAGATGGAGTTGCATGCGTCGCTGCGCTCGCTCATGATGTAGGACGCCACCACATACATGGGGTCTACTGTGTTCAGTTTTTTTCCGTCTGCTCTCATAAGAATAGATAAGTCCTTTCAGATAATGATAACAGTATATCATAGTATTATCAAATATACCTGAAAAAGTCGTAAACAGTGAGGCAGGCAACACTTTTTTTACAGGGCGGCGTTGCCGACGCGCAGGAAGTATGATAGAGTTGGAATAGAGTAAATGCCGGAAATAAAGGAGATGACGCCGTGAAATACTGTCATGTATGCAAAAAAGAGTTTCCGGATGAGGAGATATTTTGCCCGGTCTGCGAGGAGCCGCTGCTCGACGCGCCCATGACGGATACGCCATTGGTGCCGGAGGAGCTTTGCGGAGCCGACCTTAAGGTACTTATGACGGCGTTGGACGACACCGAGGCCGGCATCATAGTCGGCATGCTCGGCGCGTCGGGAATACCCGCTATGACCGGGAGCGTGGACGAGGGCGTTTTTCTGACGGCGTATATGGGCTACTCCGCCATGGGTATGGACGTTATAATACGCGCGTGCGACGAAGAGGCGGCCAGGGCGGCTATAGAAGAGGCGCAAAGGGCTTCGGAGAATGAAAACCCCTGAGCCTTTTGTGCGGCGGCTTCGCGCTGCCGCCTGAGCTAAAATCCGGAACGACTTGACACGGTCGTCGACCCGCATTGATTTGCTATTTCTTTAACGATACTGTATAATAAGGTCTGTTTGAAAAGGCAGTTTTTGATGTACGATAAAGATGATTAAAGGAATTGACGATGCAAGATATACCTTTTAATATACCGCCGTATTACGGGACCGAGCAGGCGATGGTCAATGCCGCAATAGAGTCGCATAAGATATGCGGCGACGGCGCCTTCACCGGCAAGTGCAATAAGTGGATCGAGGGCAGGACCGGATGCAAAAAAGCTATGCTCACGACCTCCGGCACTCATGCTATCGAAATGGCGGCGCTGCTTGCCGATATAAGGGAAAACGACGAGGTCATCATGCCGTCGTATACATTTTCTTCCACGGCCAATGCTTTTGTGCTGAGAGGCGCAAGGATCGTATTTGTGGATATCCGTTCGGATACGATGAACATTGACGAGAAGCTCATAGAGGCGGCTGTCACGGATAAAACGCGCGCGATCGTCCCCGTGCATTATGCCGGCGTGGCCTGCGATATGGACGCAATACTTGATATAGCAAAGAGACATGATCTGGTTGTGATCGAGGACGCCGCGCAGGGCGTTATGTCCGCATACAAGGGGCAGGCGCTTGGTGCGATAGGGGATATCGGCTGCTTCAGCTTTCACGAGACGAAGAACTACAGCATGGGCGAAGGCGGCGCGCTTTTGCTAAAGCATACTGCAATGGTCGAGCGCGCGGAAATACTCCGTGAAAAGGGTACGAACAGGAGCAAATTCTGGCGCGGAGAGATAGACAAGTATACCTGGGTCGATATAGGCTCGTCATATCTCCCGAGCGAGCTTAACGCCGCATATCTGTATGCCCAGCTCATTGCGGCGGACGATATAAATAACAGCCGTCTTGCACGCTGGAATGAGTATTACGAGCTTTTAAAGCCTCTTGCGCTCAAGGGCAGTATAGAGCTTCCCACGGTACCCGCAGAGTGCATGCATAACGGGCATATGTTTTATATCAAGGCCAAGGATATTGAAGAGAGGACTGCTCTTTCCGCATACCTAAGGGAGAGAGGGATATATACGGTTTCTCACTATATCCCGCTGCATTCGTCGCCTGCCGGACAGCACTTCGGGCGGTTTTACGGAGAGGACAAGCACACAACAAAAGAGAGCGAAAGGCTTTTAAGACTGCCCATGTACTACGGACTGACACAGGATAACGTACAGCGTGTGGCTGACGGGATAAAGGAATTCTATAAATAGAACGAATCTGCGGCTATGTTCATAAAGAGTGTTTACAACGAATTGTTTAAGAAGAGATGGACTGTATATACAGCTGTGACCGCGGCAGCTGTCGTGCTTGCTTTAGTCCAGCTCGGAGCGATCATATACATTGACCTTTTTGCACTAAAGTATCATTTGGACGCGGACGCGTCTATAAACTTTTTAAGAGCGCTGGAAATAAACGATCCGTTGGTCCAGGGCGCAGCCGTGATAAACACCTCGGGCTCCGGGCTCACGCCCTTTGACCTCGTCGCAAGCGCTGCACTGAGGCTTTTGGGCAACGATGTATTCCTTTATTATGGGCTGTCAAATATCATAGTCACCATATTGATACTGCTCGTCGTTGTACAGCTTTTAAAGCAGGTAAAAGCAAGCGCCATGGTGGGAATGCTGTGCATCAACATACTGCTGTGTCCGTATATATCGACAAGCATGAATATAGCAAACGATCTCGGCTATTATGCCTGCATGTACGTATCGTCCGGGTATTACGGCCTGAGAACGGCTGTCGAGCTTCTGATAATATATAACGTATTTTTGCTTGAGAGCGGCAAGAGAAATATTGCACTGATCATTGTCAGCGGGGTTTTTGTGCTGGCCTTCGGGATCGGGTCCGGACTGTATATGCTTCAGACAGTACTTGCGCCCTTGCTGCTGTATTGTATCGTTTCGGCCTTTATAAAGAAAGACCCAAAGGAGTTTATTAGCAAAAAAATGCTCTATGTGGCCGGCAGTATCGCTCTGCTGTTTGCCGCAAAACTCTTTACAAAGCTTATATATAACGCCGAGGCGATCGACGCCTCGATATCCTTTATAAGCCTGCCGTCGCTTTGGAGCAATATATGCTCTGTTTTCTATGGCTTTGTGTCTTTGCTCGGGGCGCTCCCGACGCACGACGGAACAAATGTGCTCTCATTGAACGGCGTTTCGTATGCAGCCGCTTTTGTCGTATTGACTGTATTCATAATTGCCTTCGTATACTATATAGTAAAACTGTGCCGGGGAAGCGAGAATGCCCGCCGGTTTTTGCCGTTCTTCTGCGTGAGCGCAACGGTGTTTATCGTGCAGTGCCTGATCGCGTCGCCGTTCCCGAACGAGATCCCCATACGTGGGATGCGGTATCTGCTTCCCGTTATGATAAGCGGGACGTTTTTGATATGCTTCTTTATCGGCGAGCTAAAGGACGAAGGACTGTTCAGGAAATGCGGCGTATTGCTGCTTGCCGTTTGTGTAGCGTTTACGAGCTGCGTTTCATATAAAAACTACCGCGAGCGCCGCACGCCTTATGACATATGCACCGCGTTGATCGACAGGATAAACGATCACAGCGCGCCGGTCGTATACGGATGGGGAGAGTCATATGTGGCGGGCGGGCTCGGCACATGGTCCGTTACCTACAACCTGCGGGTCTTTGACCATACGCGCGCCTATAAGGCGCTGAACAGCAATTATAACACCATAAGCAACGACGGGGATTATGAATACTATAACGACAACGCCGACTGGCAGGGCGAGACGCTGCTTATTTCGACAAGCGAGGACTTTTCGTCTCTGCCGGGCTTCATAAGCCTCAGATACGAGCCGGTCTATACCGAGGAGTCGTCCGGTCTGACGCTCTATTACTGCCCGGAAAATCCGTTCGATCTGTCCTCAGAGGTAACGCACGGCAAAAACACAGAGCTGCCCTACAGCCTTGGTGTGGAATTCAGCGGCGTTATCAACGAGGAAGGCGCTTTACAGACCGACGGAACGGCCGGCTGCGTACTGAGCGGACAGGCGGTAGACAACGCAGGTGCGCCCGCGACGGCCAAAGGAAGCTATGATATTACGATACATTATGAAACGGACAGCAAAAACGGCACAGACGCCGCTGTGTTCAGCGTAATGACCGACAACTGGGGAAACCCTGTCGGTGCGGTGAACATGGATGCGGACAAAAATGCCGTGACGGTAAAAGGCGTAGTGCTGCCCCGCGATAATTGCGCGTTAGGCTATAAGGTGGAGGCTCCGGAGAATACGCAAATGCGGATATACTCTGTAGAGATAAACGCATCGGACGGCAAATGATCGTAAAAGCCAAAAAGGAGCCTTTTCAGGGCTCCTTCAGAGTATTAAAAAAGCCCTTGACCTTAGAGATTTTAATACTATAGGCGCAGGGCGGCGTGTACGCCCAAGCCTATACTTATCGGGTTTTGACGGCCGTGACCGCTTGTGCGGTCACAGTCAAAATCCGGCAATCCCGTCAAAAAACATAGTTTTTTGACGGACTGGAGGGCTCCTTTTTGTTTATGATATCCCGTATAGTGTACTGAGGCATATTGCTGACGGTCATATAGATTCGCCCTAAATACTCGCCTATCAGCCCAAGTATGAGCATAATAACTCCGCCGATAAACAAGAGGAGCGTGACCATAGAGGTATAGCCCGCAGCGATGGCCGGATTGCAGAGCTTTCGGATCACGAGCACGATGCCGAAAACAAAGCCCAGCCCCGCGCATACCGCGCCTAAAAACGATGCTATGCGCAGCGGAACAATGGAAAAACTCGTAAAAGACGTGAGCCATAGAGACAACAGCTTGCGAAGAGTGTATCCCGACCGGCCTACCATCCTTTCGTTATGAGGCATTTCGACGTTTACAAAGCGCGTCGTTATGTGCATCAGATAAGCGCCGATCGACGCAAAGGGGCTGTGATAGTTCTTTGATGCGTCTATTGCGACCTTGCTCCATGCGCAGAAGGAGGAATAGACGATGCCCTTCGGGCAGGTGCCTGTCCATTCGGCGAGAGTCCTATGACCCCAGCTCGTAACGCGCTTGAAAACGGAATGCTTCTTGTGAGTAAACTTTGCCAAAGCGACGTCGTAGCCCTCAAGTATCTTATCGAGCAAAAGAAAGATACCCTCGGGAGAGTGCTGTCCGTCGTCATCCATGAAAACGGCCATATCCCCGCGGATCTCCCGATAAAGAGCGCACAAGGCCAAATTCTGACCGTAATTACGCGAAAGGTCAATTCCTACTATGCGGTCGTCCCCGGCACAAAGCTCCCGAATAACGGAAAAGGTCTGATCGGGAGAGCCGTCGTTCGCAAGAAGTATCTCGTAATCAAACTGAGGATGCTTGGAAAACTCTGCCTTGACGCTCTCCACGACCCCCGCAATGGTCTTTTCCGATCTATAGCACGGAATGCATACAGATACCAACATATATTATCTCCGTTCGGCCGTACTCACATCGGCATGTTGTCGTGTTTTTTCCGTGGGCGCTCGTCCTTCTTCTGCTCAAGCATGCATAATGCAGACAGCAGCTTTTTCTTGGTATCCCCGGGGAGTATGACCTCATCGACATAGCCGCGTTTTGCAGCATAAAACGGGTTCATAAACGTATCCGTATACGCGTCCTGAAGCCGTTTCTGCTCTGCCGCAGGGTTAGCCGCAGCCTGTATCTGCTTGCGGAAGATAATATTGACGGCACCGCTCGCGCCCATAACTGCTATCTGCGCTATAGGCCATGCAAAAACGACATCGGCGCTCATGCTCTTGCCATTCATAGCTCCGAATCCGCCGCCATATGCTTTTCGGAGGATAAGACATACCTTTGGTACGGTAGCCTCGGAAAAAGCAAAAGGAAGCTTTGCACCATGCCTTATTGCGCCGGCATACTCCTGATCCTTTCCGGGCAAAAAGCCGGGAACATCGACAAGCGATATCAGCGGTATGCCGAAACAGTCGCAGAATCTGACAAAGCGCGCGGCTTTATCAGCCGCATTATAGTCCAGTGCGCCGCCCAAATGACGGGGCTGATTGGCAACAAAGCCGACTGTTTTGCCTTCCATCCGTCCAAAGCCCACGACGATATTTGCCGCAAAATGCTCATGCACCTCGAGAAAGCTGCGCTTGTCGCATATAGCGCCTATGACAGCGCGAACATCGTAACCCAACCGCTGATTCTCGGACACCACCTCGGGAAGCCACTTGCACAGGTCTTGTGGCTTTGATTCGCGCACGGGCAGGGGAGCCTGCCAATTTTGCGGAAGGTATGAAAGCAGCCGTTTAACACCGTTTATGCAGGTGAAGTCGTCCTCATAGATAAAATGAGCAACACCGCTCTTTTTGACGTGGACCTCTGCGCCGCCGAGCTCATCGGTGGATACCTCCTCGCCGGTGACGGTCTTTATCACCTGGGGACCGGTGAGATACATCTGACTGCTGCCCTGGACCATAAATATGAAGTCGCATATGGCAGGGGAATAGCTGGCGCCTCCGGCGCAAGGTCCTAAAACCGCGACGATCTGAGGAATAAGCCCGGAAGCGACCGTGTTAAGATAAAAAAGCTTGCTGAAACCGGCCAGTGAACCGATGCCCTCTTGTATACGTGCTCCGCCGCTGTCGTTGAGGCTGATGAAAGGAACGCGCATATCTATGGCCATCTGTAAAGCGTGGCATATCTTGAGAGTGTTCTCCTCTCCGCCGGCCCCACCGAATACGGTAAAATCCTGAGAGCATGCGAAAACCTTTGCTCCGTTGACGGTGCCGTACGCTGTGATAACTCCATCGCCCGGAAAACGGTTTTTCTCCATGCCGAAGTCCACGCAGCGGGACTCAACATATGCATTCAGCTCAGAAAAACAGCCGTCATCAAACAACAAAGCGAGGCGCTCTCTTGCGGTGAGCTTGCCCTGAGCATGCTGCTTCTTTATCCTTTCCTCGCCTCCGCCGGCATAGAGAGCCGACTGCTGACTCTTAAAATGGTTGAGGACATCTTCCTTCCACATTGCTTCAGCCCATGGCGTTGAGTATATCGTTTACAGTCTTATATGTACGAACCTCAGCGCCGGTCACTTTCTTTCCGCATTCATCATCCATAAGCACGATAAGCGAAAGCTTGGAAAGAGAGTCCCATTCATCAAGATCCGCAAGGTCCGTGTCCGGAGACAAAGTACCTTCGTCAAGATCCATCATGTCCTCTAAAAGTTCAAGTTTCTTCTTCTGATCCATTTTTCTTACTCCTTTGATTTTAAATATGTTTTCGGGTCAAGCTATATATCCGCCATCGACCATGTTTATGGCGCCGGTAATATAGCCGGCGGCATCGCTTAAAAGATAAGCGGCGGCGTCTGCTATGTACTCGGGTTTGCCCATGCCTAATGGCTGATTTTGAGTGATGAAGTCCTGACAGTGCTCCTCGCCAAAAACCTCAAGAGTTGTTTCGATCATCGACGTTCCATTTATATATGCAGTCGCTATCGCGTTTACGCGAATACCCTTTGACGCAAACTCCTTGCATGCACAGCGTACGGCGCTGTTCATGGCTGCCTTAGCCGCGCTCAGAGTAGTGAGGCCGCGGTCACCCTTTAGGCTGCTCGAGGAGGACATGGCAACGATGCTTGCGCCGGGGTTGAAATTTTTGGCCTTTGAAAAGCAGCGCAGGCACTCAAGGAAAGCAAAGTAGTTGACCTGCATGCTTTCGCGTACCATCTTTGGCTTGCATGCGGAGATAGGAGCGCGCTGACAATCGCCGGCGCAGTACATCATGCCGTCAAGCTTTCCCTGCTCTGTCGTGATCCTTTTAAAAAGGGCTTCGATACCGTCGACGTCGGAGAGATCGTATGAGTAGGAAGCGCCGCCGTTCTTAAGCTGCGATAAGACGTCATTCAGCCTCTCCTCGTTTCTTGCGACGAGGGTTACGCGTGCTCCCCGTTCGCCAAAGAGCAGTGCGCAGGCTTTGCCGATACCGCTTGAAGCGCCGGTAACGAGTATATGCTTTCCATTTAATGCAAATCTGTCAGCCATTTATACCTCCACTAATTCTATTACGCCCAGCTTGCGGTTGCCCATAAACGCGGTGCGCTTTCCCTTTTGAAGGGGAGATTCCTTTGGTTCCCCGGTCAGTATGAACTTGTTCTTCTTCAGGAGCTCTATCTGTGCGTCAAAGTCGGAGACATAATACGCGATATGGTACATTTTATAGGGCTTTGTTTCGATATACGCATCGACCGGGGACTCGACTCCCTCCTCCAAAGGCGATATGAGTTCAATTACTGCATCGCCGTTTCTCATCATAAGCGCCTGTACTCCGTGATCCGTTGCCTTCACGATCTCGGGCGTAAGGCGAACAAAGCCGAGCAGAGCATATTGAGCTTCAGCTGCCAAAATGTCGGGTACTGCGATGCCGGTATGTGCAACTCCGGTTATATATGTGTTCAGGTGTTCATCCATGATGCCGCATTCCCTCCTGATAATAATGTTCGTCCTTAAGGCGTTCACCGAGTAAGAACGGCTCGTAATGCCCGGGATAGACAGAGATCGTGCTGTCAAGGCTGTATAGCCACGGAAGCGTCAGCTCGTTATACATATCGAGACTTCCGCCCTTAAAGCATGTCGCCGTTTGTGCCAGCATCAGCGAATCGCCGGTAAACAGGTGCTTTCCGTCGAGGAGGATACATGCGCCTCCGCGGGAATGACCGGGTGTTTCACGAAGATAAAGACTATGCCCCTGCCAGCTTATGGACATCTCATCCTCGAATGTGTCCGTCGCCGTGCAGGAGAATGGCATCAGGCTGACGCTCATATCCTTGACGAGGTCGGACATAAGGCTCTTCATCAGGTTAAAGTAGTATGAGTGATTGGCCCGAGGGTCCTTAATGTTAACAGCGCAAGCCTTAGAGCAGAGCACAGGCGCTCCGAGCTCCTTCTTTGACCACTCGACGCCGGTTATATGGTCGTCGTGCTCATGCGTGAGCAACACATAGTCGACCGTAAAGCCGGACAGATCCCGCTTAAGCTCGTCCATCTCACAGGGGTCTATTATAATGCAATGCCCGTTTTCCGCGATCATATACATATGGGAGCTAAGATAGGGCGTGATATAAGTCTTGATAGTCATATCTCAGCAGTCCGATACTATGGTTTCGCAGAAGTCGAAGTTGCCTATGCGAGTCACGGCTGCGCCCCAGCACCAGCCTGCGCCATAGGCGCCGAAACAAACGCGAACAGTGTCGTTGATCAGCGTGTCCGAAAGGTTGTAAGTGACGTCCATGGGGATGGAAGCGCCGCTTGCGTTTCCGAAATTCTCGACGATGTTCATGGGGAGCTTTTCGTACGGGATCTCGAGACTCTCGGCAATTTTTCTCATCATGAAGCGGTTAGGCTGATGGAAGAGGTACCAGTCGATATCCTCCTTCTTTAAGCCTGCATACTGAAGCGTCTGCTCTATGGCAGGAGTCACCTCGCGGTGCACGAACTGGAAGACGGTGCTTCCGTTCATTACCAGATTATCCTGACTGCGAAGGTTTCCTTCTCCGTCATCGTGCATCTCGGCTGTAGCGGGAGAACAGGCAAGCCTGGAGCCGCCTGCAGGTATGATCAATTCATTACAGCCTGTCCCGTCGGTAAGAAGGTTAAAGTAAATATCGTCGGCGTCGGGATCGTTCTCCAAAATGGTTATGGTTGCGGCGTCTCCTATAAGAGGATAACTGTTGCGGTCGCCTTTTGAGACCTTATGGCTCAAAACGTCGGAGTTCATAAGGACGATCTTCTTGCCGGGCATTATGGTGAGTAAAAGTGAGCTTTGCATGACGCCCAGAAGGAAGGCGCAGCAGCCTTGAAGTATATCCATGCAAATAACATCGTGGGAAAGGCCGAGCTTTCCATGCAGTATATTGCTGTTATGCGGCATGAAATGGTCGGGAGTTATGGTCAGCGTGATCAGAGCGCCGATATCCTCCTTCTTCAAAAGCCCCTTATCAAACAGATAGTTGAGACCGTATAGGCACATGTCCGAGGAGGCCGTATCGGGCTTGGCGATGCGGTGCTTCTCATAGCCCATTACCTTTTTGAGGCGGAGAGTCTGCTTCTCCGGGAAGCTGTAATTGCCGACCTCGTCGTCGAAGAATACCTCGTTCTCGGGAAGAACGGTGAGTATCCCGGAGATCCTTTTACCTTTGAATACTGTTTTCATATTGCTGTCCTTATTCTGATCATACTATGACCGAGGCGTCTACGGATAATATGTGCCCGCTCACGAAGGATGATCTGTCAGAGGCGAGATAAACACATGCGTCCGCTATCTCTTCCGGGCGGCCTAATCTTCCGAGGGGCGTCTGACTGATATACTTCTGCAAAAATTCTTCCCCGACGGAGCACATCATATCCGTTTCTATCATGCCCGGTGCTATTGCGTTTACACGTATGCCTTTTGGGCCGAGCTCTTTTGCCGCGGTCTTGGTCATTGCGATAATAGCGCCCTTTGTCGCGGAGTATATGAGCTGACCGGGATTCCCGGTGATGCCTACGACCGAAGAAAAATTGATGATGCTTCCGCTCTTTTTGCGCATCATCAGCTTTGCGGCGAGCTGCAAAAGCTCCATCGAGCCAAAAACGTTGGTCGCAAAGATCTCCTCTATCAGCGGACGCGTGATCGTTCCTATAAGAGCGTCGGTCATAATGCCTGCATTGTTAACCAGCACGTCCATACCGCCCTTATCGCGATAAATGCGCATTATGATCTGCTTGTCCTGATCGCTGTCCGAGACGTCGCAGTACATGGCGGTCACGTTATCGTTCCCCGATATATCGTCGAGGCTGCCTTCCTTACGGTCGACCGCGTAGACATATGCGCCTTCTCTGAGGAAAGCCTCGAGAGTTGCGCGCCCCAGTCCTTTTCCCGCACCTGTAACTAAACAGATCTTATTTTCAAGAAGCAAGTCGCGCCTCCGTTCAGACTGTGCCGCCGTTTTTTACTACGACAGCAGCGATTGCGTCCGCGCTCGAAAAGTTCTCCGGCAGGATATCGAGCGCATCGATCAATATGTCATAATTGCTCTCAAGCTCGGTCACCAAGGATATCACGTCAAAGGAATCCAGCATGCCGTCGTCTATAAAGCTGTTGCTGCTGTGAAAGTCGAATTCCGGTCTTAATCCGGCGAGTATCTCATAAATCTTTTCCATCAGTTGCCTCCGTAAATTCTAATATATGGTCTGTTAAGCCGTCATAGGTAAAGCCTATTCGGCGATAGAGCTCCCGGGTCTTATTATAAGTGCCGATCCACAGCATATAGACCGTATCGGCCGAGCCCCGCGAAAATGTATAATGCAGAAGAGCGCCGCCCACATTGCGTCCCCTGTATTCCTTTTCTACCATAAAATAGCGCAAAACACAATATTTACCGGATACTCTTTCGAAATATGCGAGCCCCGCAATATTTCCGTCGATGCGGTATACGGTGATCTCGCCGCGGGCTATAGCATCTTCAAGCTCTGACACGTCGGGAATGTGAGAAAACAAGGGGTCAAATTCATCTCTCAGCATGGGCAGTATTTCGCATGCTTCTCCGGGCCGTGCAAGAGTGATATTTTCGACGCCGTCGCTTCTGAGCTCCGACGGGGAAGAGCAAACCATGCGCACAAACACGCTGTATGGCCGGAAGCATATGCTGCAAAGCTGCTCCGCGGTCCTTCCGGCGGCCGGTTCTTTTCCGACAACATCGGCAATAACGGGTTTTCCGGTGCGCGGCAGGAGCTTGCCGATGCGCTTTAGGGCCTCGGGATCGCGGGCATAGAAATAGACCCGCAGCATGTCCGGACAGTCCTCCAGCAAAAGTGCGATATCAGTGCATGCGATAAGGCTTACGCCGGGCTTTGAAAGCATCTCTTCCAACTGAGGAAGCGTAAAAAAAGCATTGCTGAGATAAGCCTTGTTGCCGTGCCGCAGCTCACCGACAAAGGCCAACAGCTCCGAGGCGGTCAAGCTTCTATCCTCTGCTTAAGCGCGAGGCGGTCGATCTTTCCGTTGGTATTGCGCGGCAGCTCGTCCATTTTTATGTAAACAGTGGGGACCATGTATTTAGGCAGCACGCCGCTGATGCGTTTTCTAAGCTCCGCTAAGGATATATCCTCACCCTCATAGAAGAATACGATCTCTTTTTTTGCATGGTCGTATACGGCGCAGCCGTTCTTTGCCAGCTTTAGCGTATTCACTATCACGTGCTCTATCTCTCCGAGCTCTATACGGTACCCCATGTGCTTCACAAGCGTGTCCTTGCGGCCCTTAAAAACGATCTCGCCGAGCTCGTTTACACAGGCTATATCGCCGGTGCGGTATATAAGCTCGGGGTAGGACGTATTCAGCGGATTCTGTACGAACGCAGCCGCCGTCTTTTCGGGGTTATTGTAATAGCCCATGGCGAGCGACGTGCCGCGAACGCAGAGCTCGCCCGCCTCGCCGGGTGCGCAGAGGGCGTTTTCGTCGTTCAGAAGCAGTATATCGGTGTTGCGCATCGCATAGCCTATGGGTATAGGCTCGTCGTCGGCAATATCGCGCTCGATGATATAGTGCGTGCAGTCGAGAGTGATCTCTATCGGGCCGTACATATTGACAAACCGCGCTTTTCCGAGAGCTCTGCGCCAGATGTTGAACTGCTTGGTGGGGAACACCTCGCCGGCAAACCAGACCGTGCGGATATCGGGCAGAGGCAGCTTATCGAGCAGTCCCATGTTGGCGATATTCACCATTATGGTCGGCACCCAGAAAATGAAGGTAACGTGATGCTCTATAAGCGTCTGAAGCAAACGCGCGGGGAACGCGGCAAAGCTTTCGTTCAAAAGCACCATCCTGCCGCTTCTTGACATCAAAAGGCACAGCTCATAGCTGTAAATATCGAATACAACAGGCGATAAGCAGCCCATTACCTCGTCTTCGGAAAAACGCATGGTATCATTGGCCCACTCGATAAAATCGATAAAGCTTCTGTGGTTGAGTACGACACCCTTGGGCGTTCCGGTCGATCCGGAGGTATTGATAACGCAAAGGGGGTCTGTGTCTATCAATGCAGACAGCGTGGAATCAATTGCCGCCTGGTCATAGACGATACTGTCGAGCTCGAGAGCAGAAAGGTCGACCGTCTTATCGCCCGGCCATATAGAGGACAGCACGGAGGCGTGCGCAGCATCGGTTATAACAAGAGCGGGGTCTATACGTTCCAGAATAGCGCTTATCCTGGCCGACGGAGTCTTTATATCCAGATTCATATACGCGTTTCCGCTGTAGATTATTCCTATATCGCAAAGAACGCTCTCAATGCTTTTAGGCAAAAAGACTGCAATGGGCTTTCTCTTGATGTGCTCAGACACGGTGCCGATCACGTGACAGAGCTTTCTGGCCTTGTCTTGAAGTGCCGCAAAGCTTATACATGCGTCGCCGTCGATAACGGCGGTCTTTTCCGGATGCTTATTTACAGTTTCGTCAAAGTATTCGATAATGTTTATCTTCAAAATCAACTCCTCCGCACGTCAGCAGTGTGTGACGCGCTCTCCGTCTTTTCCGTATTTGTAGTCGTGAGTGAGATCCTCACGTGTAAAAGGACGTTCAAGAAAATAATTGATGTTCTGCGAAAGCTTATCGCAAAAAGTATCGTACATCACGGGTTCGTCTACGCATACGAGCTTTCCGCTGCCGAAACGCTCTCTGCCGAGAGCTCCGCGCTCAAAAAGCTCATCCTCGATCTCGAAAAAGCAGCGCGGTAAAACGCCTCCGCATGCGGTGTGTATGGATTGCGTCTGACGACCGGTGCTTCCCTCCCAGTCGGTAACGCTGCCGCTGAAGGACTTGTAAAAACGATACGGTACGTCGAGCATAGCTTCGACGTGATGTATATACGTCAGTGATTCGCCCAGCTCGCAGCCGAACAAAAGAAATTTGACATTGCTGCTGTTATGCAGAACGTCAAAAGCGCTGCCCTCTCCGAGAGAATTCGTGGACAGCTTGCGATAGCTCGGCGGAACTTCGCCTATAAATGAAAGGGACAGCAGCGGATCGCTCGTCCGGTATGCGATCTCCGGCAGCTTTCTCATATACTCGAGTAAGGAACCCATATCTGTTTTGCTGCTGCGGGCGTCATAGTCCTCGCCGTTGGCAAAGCTGAAGCTAAAGGTAGGAAGCGCAAGAGTCTTCACACCGAGCGATATGAGAATATTTGCAAGCTCTCCCAAAAGCTCCCTGCGTTTGAGCTCGCGGTTAGGTGTACCGAAATCCAGGCCGGTGTGTATGAATAATGTGTCACAATCCGATGCGCCGATGCGCTTCAGCTTTTCGCATAGCTCTTCGGAGGTGCACCATTCGCCGTTGCTGTCCTGAAAAAGTTTAATGCTGTCCATCTTCATGAATGGCCGCGTCTATAGCAAGACTGAGCTCGTCCAGCTTATCGGTGCGGAATACACTGACCTTGGCGGAAAGCGCCTTTGCGTTCTTTTTCACCAGGCCGATCAGCGTTTTGCCGGGACCGAGCTCAGCGAAATAATCGGCGCCTGCAGAGATCATATACTCCACGGAACCTTGAAACTGTACGGGAGTGACCATTTGCTCCTTCATAATATTCTTAATAGCTTCGCCGTTCTGCTCGGGCCTTCCGGTGGCGTT
>CAYVOZ010000003.1:19229-31535 GCA_964453325.1 uncultured Christensenellaceae bacterium
GGCGTTCATCACCATGGGAATGCTTGAGTCGGAAAAGCTGACCTTATCGATATAGGCGGCAAATTTGTCAGCCGCATCCCGCATCATCTCGCAGTGAGAAAGCACGCTGATGGGAAGCTTCTTTACGACGACGCCTTCGGCCTCGGCGATCGACAGCAATGCGTCTATGCATTCCGTGCCGCCCGCCACCGTGAGCTGTCCGGGACAGTTGTAGTTGGTTATTGAAAGGCCTGTGCGACGGCAAAGCCCGTCGACCTCGTCGGTCGTTTTGCCAAGCACCACAGCCATACCGCCGGTCCCGAGTGGGATCGCCGTCTGCATGATCTCCGCGCGCTTCTGCATAAGAAGCATTGCGTCGGAAAAGGATATCACTCCCGCGCATACCAATGCCGGCCATTCGCCCATCGAAAAGCCTGCTATCATATCGGCGTTAACGCCGTTTTCTGTCAATGTGTTGTATGCGGCGACCTCGCACGTCAGCATAGCGGGTTGAGTATTATGCGTTTTCATAAGCTCTTCATCCGGACCTTCGCGGATCACATCGGATATGCTCCTGCCAAGCAAAGTCTCAGCCTCGTCAAAGACCTTGCGTGCCGCGGGGTATGCGTCCCGAACCTCAAGAAACATACCTGTATATTGAGGGCCCTGCCCGGGAAAGAGAAATACTTTTTTACCCATTAACTACAAATCTCCATTGCAATTCATCATATCCCAATAATTATCGCATAATGAAGCACAGTTTGCAATATGAATCACACTAAAAGGGATGCCAGATCGTCGGTCCCTGCCTGAATAACTCTGTTTTTTGCGGGCATTGTTGCAGTAAAAGGAAGGGTGTCCTTTGAGACGACGGTGCCTGCCCCGATAAGACTGTGATGAAGCAGAAGCTGTCAATATGCGCTAATCCGCCGGTAGTGGCGCCGGAAAAGAAATTAAAGTCGTTAATCTCGCTTTCATGACCTATTACGGTATAATCGACCAGTATATTTCCGTCACCGAGATGTGAGCCGAAATTCACTACGCAATTCGAGAGCACTATATTGCCCCGCCCAAGCGACGATCTTTCGATACGCGCGGTGGAGTGTATGTATGACGCGATCGAATAGCCAAGCCTGTCGCATTCGGAAAAAATATGCGCGCGGCCCTCGTTCATTTTGCTGTAGCCTACAGTCACAAGGACCTCGAAGCCGCCGGAGCCGAAAAGGCTGTCGAGGTCTTCAAAAGCATAGATCGGCTTGGAGGGTCTCTCTGCATCCGCAAGGTAGTCACGGCTTACGCAGTAAGCTTCGACACGGCCGCCGTCTGTTTCGATGCAATACTCAATATACCGCGTAAAAGGGGTATTTCCGAACAGTATCAGTTTTTTTTTGTTATCCATGATCGATGCTCCTTATCATTCGTCATAGGGAATTGCGCGGATATAGTAGCCGAAGCGTTTGGAGCTGTCAAGTATCTCATGATCGCCGAGCCTTACGCTGTCGCTGCATCTCCAGATGCTTGAAGGGTATTCTTTCCTTATGCGCTCCATTTCCCTCAAGTCGCTGTCGTTGAAAATGAACCGCACATATGCCCGTTTAGCCTCGGATACCGGAGAAATATCCGGCTTTATCCCGCAGGCCGCGTCTATCACCATACGCATAAAGTCATAACCGGTCGATATCCGAACGAGATCCGAGCCTATAAAATCTCCGCCCATGCGCGCTCCGATCTCTATTATGTAAATATTGCCGTCGGGAGTGATGCGAAATTCCGGATGAGACGCGCCATAGCGGATATCAAGAGCGTCGAGCGCGGAAAAAATCGTATTGCGGATATTCGGGATAAAGCGTATGGGTATATCCGAAGGCTGCGCGTGTCCGCATTCTATAAAATGGGGAGCGCCTGTAGTGAATTTCTTTGTCAAAGCCAGCGTCTCGTGCTTTCCGTCAAAGGAGATGCACTCACAGCTGTATTCGTTTCCGTAAATAAACTCTTCAACTATGGCGGTATTGCTGAAGGACTGCTCCTTGGCGGCCGCTATAGCCGCGTCGAGCTGCGTTTCGTTATCTATTTTCGTGATGCCGCGGCTGCCGCTCCTGTCGGTGGGCTTAACTATGAGGGGATAATGAAAGTCTTCGAGCGCGCTTTTATCAAAGCCGCCGTCGACGAGCACAAACCGGGGGACCGGTATGCCCGCTTCTGCAAAGGCGGACCGCATACGGTACTTATCGGTGGAGACAAGCTCGCAGCGCTCGCTGTTGCATATGAAGCCCATTGCGCGTGAGACGTAGTTTACCGTATGCACCGCGAGGTCGGAGGCGATGGACACTATAGCGCATATGCCGATCTCTCTGCATTTATCGAGGATCGCTTCCTTTTCGGTTATGCTTATTGGGTAGAAAAAGTCGGCGGTGCGCTCGCCGATATCACCGGAACGCCATGCAAAAACATGCGTCTCAAAGCCCATTTCTTTTGCCTTGAGGATCAAAGGATCCTGAAATTCACTTGCTCCTATAACAGCGATCTTTTTCAACTGGCATTCTCCTTTATCCGGCTATATGATAAATATCAGTATACCGACGACTATCACGCCCAGACCCAAAAGAGTCTTCTTGCCCGGGCGTTCCGAGAGAAAAAGGAAGCATAATATCACGTTAAATATCTGTTGCGCCGCAGTGAAAACGGGACTTATCGATATCGGCAGCACACGGAAGGCCAGCACGGACAGCATAGTGGATACCAGCATGATGACATAGCCGGAGATGACCCGCACGTTCAGATACTGACGGTACCATTTGTCATAGACCCTGAGCGCCGATTTTTTCAGTAGTATTTGCGAAAAACATGCTATAAGCACTCCTATAAGGGCTAAAACAACATTAAAGACATAGCTTTTAGTCATTGGCGGTCACCACTATGAACAGTCCGGCCATTATGACGACCGCTCCCACTATCATGTTCCATGAGATCGTTTCGCTGAAAAGCAAAGCTCCCCAAACCATGCTCCATATCACGCCTGTCGCGCGATGGGTATAAGCCGTCGTAAGGGATACTTTCTTCAGTATCTGCTGCCAAATGACAGCGTAAACAAGAGCAATGGCCAGTGCGCCGAAATAGAGCAGGAAAAAATACAGAGAAAACATCTCGTATCTGCCTGCGGCCTTGATCAGTATGCTTGAGGTGGAAAACAGCAGAACTGCGCCCTGTATCAATACAAACCACAAAAGCATTTTTCCGCCGGCGGGTCTTTTATTCTCCATACTCGTCAGTTCCTTCTGCGCCGGCGGACTCATCAAGCGCATAAACCGTAATATCCCGGTTTGAAAACACTTTCTTAAGCTCCGGCTCATAGAATTTCAGCCCCGGATGAGTAAACTCGGAAACAGCTATGTATGAAACGCCGTGTTCTCTCATCAGAGAAGCTCTGTTCTGTACTTCCGGATCATACAAGGCGTCATTGATTTCGATCTTGTTTAAGAGATACTGCCTTGTCTCCTCCGTGTCAACGCAATAGGCATAACCGCCGACAAGCAAATTGCGCTCACAGTAAGCTCCGTAGTAAAAATAAGTATATCTATAATCCAGTATATCGTCAATGCCGGCAGGGTCGGAGACGCTGAATCTGTCCACCGCTATAAGCGCATCCCCGGGCGTATTCTCCCGTATCCAGCGCATGCCTTCGTATTCGTAATAAGTAATGCGATCCCATGTACTGGCGGGTACTTCGTTATGCTGCTCATAGTATTTCATATGGCGCAGCTGATTTGAGACGCCGCGCATACGTTGGACGCCGTCGCAAACGGGGAAGAACAGAGACGAGATCAGAAATGCAGAAAACAACGCTTTTACTCCGATGGAAAACCGGTCAAAATTTTCTGTCAGCCAATGAAACCCGATGACCTGAATAAACAGTATTCCCGAGAAATAAAAGTAAAGCTGCGAATAACCGTCTAAACCGAGTATGTAGTATGCCGTAAGCCCGCATATGGCCGTACCGCCGAGTATAAGGCCTTCGACCGGGATGCTGCGGAAACGCTTGAGCTGAGCAACAAACCATGAGAAGAAGGCAGGCATCGTGAAGGGCAGCAGAGAAAAGACAGACAGTGGGAGCATGATAAGCAAAAGTATGTTTTCACCTGATCCGTTAATATCAAAGCCCGCATATCTTATGATCTGTATCACTTTTTGAAGAAGTGTGTCCAGCTTTAATGTGCTGCGGCTGTCAGCAATATTAAATAATGAGAAGCTGCTTCTGCCCAGCCCTGTGGTATCGTTAATAAAAGCCAAGTATGCTGTCGCGACAGCTGCAATTGCTGTCAAGGCGATAAGCGCCGGTATCTTTAAGTCCCTCGGACGCTTTCTCTGAGCAAGACAAAACAGAATAGTCACCGCGCACGCCGCAGCAAAGCATATGCCGAACGGAGTTTTTGAACCTGTTGCTATAAATACGGAAGAGAACAAAACAATACTGCCTAAAGCTGTCTTGCAGTTTCGCCGCAACATCATAATCACTGTCATACCGGCGCCGGCAATTGTCGGCATGGCAATATCGATACCGTTTGGGAAAACCAAAAAGTATAACCATAGGCTGCCTTTGTATGAGCCGTCAAGTCCTGATGGGAGCTGCGCTCCCTTCAGGTACTCAAGAAGATATACCGAAAGAAATGCAGAGCAGAATGTGATCAGCACACCGAGCGTGCCAAACCTTCTTGTTCCGGAATACTGTACGCAGAGCGAATGGACCGAGCAGGCGGTAAACGGTATGTAGAAAAAGGTCCAATATGTCATGTAGGTATCCATTGCGGATATCCCGGTCACGCGTATAGAGCATGCCTGAAAAACGTTTGAAAGATAATGATACCTGAATACGACTCCCGACAGGTTCTGAAATTCGGCGAAAAGGCCTTGGGTCATTACCGAGGAATTGCCCGCGATAAAAGCGGAGTCTGCGAATACATTGGAATAACCCATCAGCTCAGGCGACATGCCGTAGGATGCGCGTAAAATAAACGCGTATAACGTGAGGAAGAGAATCAGTGAGCATAAACCGGGATCAGGCGTCAGCTGCGCGGTGTTTATACGGTCGTGCCGGACATCCGATATGAAAAATACGACAGAGGCGCAGGCTATGCAGGGACTTATTATATAGAGCGGTATGAATGTGCCGACCAGACTGCATAAGCAATACGACGCCAGAAGGATCGCCAGCCCCATGACAGTGCAAAGAGTCAGCATAGTTGAAAGACCGTATGCTTTGCCGAATTTGCGGATCAAAATATAGCCGGGAAGAACAATATAAAGAACGATGAAGGCGAAAAATTTCAAGGCGTCAATAAACTGAAGCTTATAGAGTATGAAGAAAACCACTATTCCGGAAAAAGCGAGCAGGCACAGCAGTATCTTTGAATAAAACAGCAGCCTTTGCAGCGGAGCGCTGTCTTTGAGCTTCTGCTTCGCCTTGGTATATGCGGCGTGTTTTCTTTTGGTGAGAATAAAGAAAAACAGTATAGCGAGCAAGACCAGTATCAGTGCGGAGCCGCGAATGATCGCGGTATAATTGTCGTAAAACCATGAGACTATGAGATACTCCGCAGAGTTATATGTTTCGTCGGAGAACGAAACGGCACCGTCCTCGTCAAGCTGCCATAAATAAAGCTTCAAAGGTGAAACCCCGACTGTTCTGTATGCGTCCAGCTTGCCTTTTTCAAGTGTGCTTATTACAGACTTATCTGTAGTGCTGCGAACGGCAGAGCAATCGACAGCGTTTACGCCGGAGGGCGCTATCACGTCATGCGTTGTTACACAGTCAGCCACGTATGCAGCCGAAAGGGATACTATTCCGCCGGTGACTTCGCCGTTTAGGGTTCCGTTGCTGAAGCACCCGATAATAGTTCCTCCGTCAAAGTTATCGGCTATGCCCCCGGCTCTTGAGCCGGATATGTCTGCATTGCTATAGCAGTTTATGATATACGGAGAAGTTCCGGGGGCAGAAGCATTGGCGAAGGAGCCGCAGCAGTCGCCTTCAAAGCTGCCGCTGCGTATGCCCAGATTGATGACCGTTCCTCCGAGACACCCGAAAAGACCTACCTGAGAATAGCCGCGGCAAAGAATGTTGTCGATACAATGTCCCCCGCCGTCATAGACGCCGCTGAAATAACTGTCGACGTTTCCGATCGGTGTCCATGAGATCCCGGATAAGTCGATGTCTGAGACCTGTTTAAAATATGATGAACGAAAGGCTTCTGTTTCCGCGACGCATTCTGCAAAGGAAAGAAGGTCGTCGGCGGACGTGATGAGGTAAGGCTCGTCCTCTGTGCCGCTGCCCCGAAAGGGGAGGTCCTGCCCGTCTTGCGCAGCTGCGAACGCTGGGAACAGCTGAAAAAAAACAACAGCGATAATTATGAAAAGTATAAGTTTAACTGTTTTTTTCATTTTACTTTAAGTACTCTCCATAACTGTTGATTTCAGATGGACCGGATGCTAAAAAAATAAAAAGCTATAGATGTCACATACCGGCAGCTTCATATATAAGGCCATACAAAAAAATGCGGCGCAGCTTTAAAGCTCGGAGCCCCCGACCCCTATGCTCCTCGCCCGCGGCAGCTCTAAAATAGCATTTTATCCGTATCTCTGTCAAGATAAGCAAGGTAAATGAGATAAAATACTAATAACCTGTAAGAAAACAAACGTCATATATGAGCATACCTATCAGCAACGGTCAGCGTGTTAAACAGACTGTCAGGTATAACAGTCGTGCCATCTGTCAACACAAATGGCACGAAAAAAGGTCTGATATAAAATGCAGGTCATTGTATCGACCGGAACGGCTACTTGATCCTGGTGATCTTTGCATATTCCGAAAGCGAAGTCATGCCTATTATGGCGTCGAGCTTTACAATGTTCTTCTTAACGTTGCTAACAAAGCCGTAGCCCTGCAGGCCGGCGTCCTTCAGCTCTTCAATAGCGTATTGCCATAAAAGCTCAAAGCAGCCTGTGTTTCTGTAGTCCGGGTGTACGATGAGTCCGCTGGCTACTGCAGCATCGTCCGTTTTTGCAAATATGGCTGTGTGGCCGATCAATTTGTCATTGTCGCGTACTACCCAGCTGCAGCCGAGTCCGGTCAGCATTCGATCCCTTAGCTGCTCGGCCAGTATGTCAACGTTGTAGTTGTTGTTAAACCCGTTGTCTATGCACATAAGCTTAGCTATTTCATAGGAGTCCTCGGGCTTTGCCGTTTCGACTGTAAAACCGGTATCCTCGGGTACTGATCTTCTTTTGTCGGGATGCTTCATTACCCATCCGGTTTCAATAGTATGAGTTTTATCGCAGCCAGACTGCTGATAGACGCTGACCATTACTTCCTTCTGCCCGGAAAACATGGTAACATCCTGCTCGGTAAAGAGAGTCGCGGCCTTCCTTGCCATATCCGGATCAGAGGGCTTATGCGTGTAGAACCAAATACTGTCATAATACTTTGTAGCCACTGCGCAGATACCGTTCTCGTCTGTGTCGATCCACGCGATCAGATTGGGGTTATCAAGGCCGTACTCCTTGAGATCTATATACATGTATATGCAGTTTGCAATATCCTTGCCGAGGTATTCGATCGTTTCCTTAAGCCGGTCTTTTAAGAGTCTTTGCATAGTCGTCTCCTGTTTATGTAATGCCGCAAGGCATCTTATTTATTTAATATCGTATTGATGATATATCCGCCTGCAATTTCCGCAGATCTGCCGAGGTTGCTTATATAGTCTGCAACGACTGCGGATATCGTTTCGGTATACTCGCCCTGATGGTCAAATAGATACTTGATGGTCCGAGCGGAGCTATCCGTGATCTCGTCCATCTTGAGGGATATGCCCACGATGTTGCGAAGCTTGAATTCGTCGCTGTCGTCCTCGTTCCCGGCAGTATTCTGCTCGGTCACGGCATCTTCGTTGATGACCTTCATGGGCGTATCTATAAACATTACGGGTTTTTCGGTGGAAAAAGCGAACTCGTAGGCGATGCTCGACCAATCCGTAATGACCATATCGGAATTGATGACGGTCATACTGGAAGCAAAGTCATCCTCAAAGCGGAATAACTGACCGGAAAATCTTGCGCATTCCGACTTAAGATTCTCGTACTTATAAGGAAAACGCTTCACATACTGCGGATGAGGTCTGACGGTGATGTCATATCCTTCGGCGGTAATGCAGTCCAAAAGCTCGATAAGACAGCTTTCCAGTATATTGTTGTCCTGATAGGACGGTGCGATCAGTATAGATCTGGGTGCGGAAGGATCCTTCGGCGGCATATCTTTAAACGCCTGTCTCATGTTGTCGAGCAGCGGATACCCGCATTCTATGAGCTTCTTCTTTTTAAGTCCGTAAAGCTCCTCCTGCTTTTGAGTGGCGGCTACATCGTGTTTGCCCGGGAAGAATACGGTGTCGAAATAGTCTAAAGCGCCTTTTCTGACCGTACGAAGCCCTACGATGAGTGCATGCTGAGTATAGATGTATTCAATGTCTTTTCTGACATAGGATCTCTTTAAATACATCTGCTGCAGGTTAGGCGTGGTCATGAGCACAACGTCGGCGTCCATCTCCATGAACAGAACGACCAGACGGTTATCGTCGATATAATAAGGCTTAAGCTGATCGCTTTCCCTGGTAAAAACAGAATCCGACGGGTCGCTCGTCACATAGTGAACGACGATATCGGAGTTATCGATAACGTATCCGATTATATCCGCAAAGTATTTATAATAGCCGTTCTTTTCCGCGTACACAACGAGCTGCTTCTTATTGCTCAAATCGAGAAAACGCTTATAGTCTTCCTTTGCGCGTTGCTTTTGCTCTTTCGAGGGTTTGTTCTTCTTCTGATACTTGCGGGTCTGTGCGAGGGCTGTCTTGCTCTTCTCCAGTGCGTCATAGTCGATATACTTTTTGGGAGGCATTATGGCATTTGCTGCAAAAAGCACGACTACCGCGAACAGATTTCCAAGTATCCAGTAAAGTCCGACTCCGGTGGGAACGACGAAAGCAAAGTACAGTGAAAATGCCGTAAGGAATATTGCCATTCCCCAGCGGCCCAGCCAGTTCGCTTCCTTTTGTAAAACGTTGACCTTATTCTGTACCCACGAGAGGAAGAATGCGCTTGCTCCGGAGAGCAGCGGGATGATCACGGCCGCAGTGATATGGGAAAGAGACGGCGTGGCGGAAAGATCCAGTCCGAGGAAATTCAGGTCAAAGGTCAATATTTTGGAAACAGCGTCGGCAGCGCCCTGAACGGGCAGGCTGGCAAATATCTGAGTATACTCCGGGTTTTTGACCAGCTCCATGATGTTGAGATGCGCTCCCGACCCGAGCTCGGCAACATTCATGATCTCCTTTGTCTTTTCAAGGAAGGCGGCGATTACGTTCCCGTCGATCCTCAAAAGATGCTGAAGAGGGTGGTAAACAACGCTTATAAGGCCGAATACGATGATAAGCTGAACAAGCAGCGGAAGAAATCCGAGCCAGGGCTTGTACTTTTGCTTTTTATATAAAGCGAGCTGTTCTTCGGCAATTTTGTCTCTGTTACCGGCGTACTGGACCTCGACCATATTGAGCGCGGGCTTTATCTCGATCATCTTTATGGAGTTTTTCTGAGACCACATAGAGACCGGAAAGAGTATTATCTTCGTTAAGAAAGTAAAGATGATTATGGCGACCCCGTAATTTCCCACGAGCTCAAAGCACCATCTCATTACTATCCCGAGCGGGACGCCTATTACAGTATTGATAATTTCCATTTACGATCTGCCTTTCACGGTATGCGACAGAATAACTGTCTATTATTGTATATCACCAGAATGTATCCTTGTCCAGCCTTTCTATGGCGTCCGGTTTGGTCATATCTGTCAGCTCGTCGATATGGCAGGAATAGTTGAATACAAAGAAGCAAGCCTTTTTAAATGTGGCGAATTCGATCATTCTCAGGGTCCTTACAGGATACGTGCTTTCATCCGCCTCACGGAAGGTAACGCCATAACGGGAAGAGCTGCTTTCGTCTACAGCTGCGGCCAAAGTCGGAAGGAAGGACTTGTGGGACAATGCGGTATCGTCCACGTTCATGGCGCTGTGCTTCTCGCCCTTTTCCTTCATGAACAGGATCGCGGCCTGTGACCCCGCGGGGCCGTCGTATATCTGGTCGCCGTGGTCAGCTGTGACGATGATCGTGGAGCTGTCGTAAAGGCCGAGCTCCTTGAGATTATTTATGTACTCCTCCAGCATCGCGAAATAACCCCTGCACTGTTGTGCCCGGGATACGCCTTCCACAAGATCCAGGTTCTCGTCTACCAAATACGGAGTATGGGCGCCTGCAAAATGATAAAGCGTGAACATGTTCTGCTCCGAGACAGTGGTGAGGCCTTCTTCGCAGAGCGCGTCATAGAAAGGACATCCGTAAGATTCCCAGCTGTCGCCGGAAAGCTCTTCCTGTACGGTAAACTCGGTATGAGCTCTTCCGGACTTCTGACCTATGAGCTCCGAAATTTGCGAGTACTCACCCGGTGTTGACCAATACTCCGGCTTGCAGGCCGTCGGAAAATACCTGTAGGCAGTGAGATAGAAGAGCTGCTCGAACATTTTATCAGGTACAGCCTCATACTTGACCTTGGCAACATTGTCTATCAAGCCCTTTATATCATTGGAATTTTCAGTGATCACGCTCTCTGTCGTCAAGAATTGTCTGTAATAGTTATTATCCTTAAGCAGCGTAAAAAATGACTGAGCGTTGTCGGTCTGCCATGCAATCGCCTGATTATCGGCATATGACAGTGAATTATCATAAGTATATCCTGTGAACATATGGATCACTTCCGGAAAAGTGGCATAATACTCAGGTGCGCAGTTGCTGTAGTGAGTGAAGTCGTTCATAAAGTCAAGCGTGTCGGGATAGAGCTTGAGCATTTCGTTGAGCGCGCTGTTTGAAAAGGCATCGAATATAAAGACGAGCACGTTCTCGTTTTCCGATACCGTAAGCTGTTTGTCGGCTGCGAATCTGAAAGAAACGTTTTCTTCTCTGCGCGTGACAGTCGTACTTATGTCCCCGACGAGAGCCACCGTCTGCATCAGTATGAGTAAAATACTCAGTCCGGATATGAGCTTGTATCTGTGCTTTTTTAAGAAGCGGCATGCGGTAGTGAGCACCGCTGCCATAAGTATCCAGATGAATATGTTAATAAGCGCATCGGTACGGTATTTTGACCAGTCTATAGTTTTACCGTCGAGCAAGCCGAGATACGGATTGAGGAAGGTGCCCTGTATATAGCTCGCTACTGCCAAAACAAATACTGTTATGACAGCTCTGTCAAACGCTTTTCCGCGAAGGAGGGAGATCAAAGCGGTGATAACGGCAGTCAGAACAAGGAACGCACATAAATAATATGGCAGTGCGGCCAACATATCAAAAAGGATGTCTATACCGTTGGCAGTGATCAGATCCAAAGGTCCGAAAAAGAAGTATATGAAAACCAGAAGTGCCGCAGGAAAAACGGACAGCAAGAGCCTGTGCTTATAGTCTGTCGCATTCTCTAATAGTGGTTTAACTGCGGCGGTCGTATCTTTTTGCTCTGCCATTAATGCAACCTCTCTATATGATCGGGTTTAACGACGCGGCTGCCGAGTATAGTACCCAGCTCGTTAACATCGTCCCCGACCTCGTATACATAAAAGCTGTTTCCGTGCGTCACGCGAATGCTGCGGGGGATATCGGCGTCGTCCGATACCTGCGAATAGGTCTCGCCCAATTCAGCAGCAGCAGCGGGATCTACCGCGGCAAGTATAGTGGGGAGCATTTGCGCATATGTCACAGGGGCATCGGAGTATTTCATTGCGTAATGGCGCTCGTTCTGCTCCTTAATCAACAGAAATGCACCGGCGCTGCCTTTTACGTCGGTTATCGGCGCGTCGTTAAGTCTGCCGACTATAATGAAAGTGGAGGCGTTATACCGGTTTTCGTCATATGTTTTTATCTGTTCTATAAGCTCCTGCACGAGACGGATGGTTGCAAAGCATTGGGCGGTACGAGTGCCGCTTCCCAGGCTTGAGTCATAGGTCATGCCCTCGCTTGCGACATAGGGCTCGCTTGCGCCGAGCAGGTGATATACGGAGAACATGTCCGCGGGGGAATATAAGTCGTAGCCGGTTATCAGATCATCGTAAAAGTCAACGCCGTCGTTGTTCCATACATATTTGGCATAGTCCTCTTCGGAGTATGACTGCATCAGCTTCCTGTTGACGTCTGTGTAGGAGACCCGGTATACAGGTTTCAGAGCATACGGCAACAGCTTGTACAGCG
>CAYVOZ010000004.1:0-14556 GCA_964453325.1 uncultured Christensenellaceae bacterium
CTTTGTGATTATTACTCCCGTGAGCTCGACGACGTCGTTGAAGGCCTTTGCGGCGTTTACGGCGTCCTGACCCGTCATAGCGTCTATCACGAGCAGCGTTTCGCTCGGGTTCGACGCTTCTTTGAGTTCCTTTAGCTCGTCCATCATGTCCGAGTCTATATGCAGACGGCCTGCGGTATCGATTATAACTACGTCGCAGCCGTACTTATCCGCCTCCTTGAGCGCGTTCTTGTATATCTTGACCGGCTTCTCCGCGCCCATCTCAAACACGGGTACGTCCGCCTGACCGCCGACGACCTTGAGCTGGTCGATAGCCGCGGGACGGTATATATCGCACGCGCACAGCAGCGGTTTTTTGCCTTTTTTCTTTAAATATATCGCGAGCTTACCGCACATAGTCGTTTTGCCCGCGCCTTGCAGACCCGCCATGAGTATCACCGTGGGCGGCTTTGAGGAAAAGCGCAGCTCGGAAAGCTCTCCGCCCAATACGGCGACCATCTCGTCGCGAACTATCTTTATGACCTGCTGACCCGGAGTCAGGCTCTCGAGCACCTCCGCGCCCATGCACTTATCCGAAACGGCGGCTATGAATTTCTTGACGACCAGAAAGTTGACATCCGCCTCAAGAAGCGCAAGCTTAACCTCGCGCATCGCGGCCTTTATATCCGCGACGGAGAGCTTGCCCCTGCCCGTGAGTTTTTTGAATATATTCTGAAGCTTATCCGAAAGCCCTTCAAAAGCCATTATTGTTCCTCCCAGACGGCGCGGATGCCCGTTATGACGCGCAGTATGCGCGAGCGCGTCTTCTCGTCGACCCCGTCTAACTGTTTCTCTATGTCGGAAAGTCCCTGCTCGGTCTTTTCGAGTCTCCTTGTGAGAGCGAGCGCAGCGTCGAGCTCTCTTAAACGCCTTTCTCCGCGTTTAAGGTCGTCGAGCACGCCCTGTCTCGATATGCCCTCGTTCTCGGCTATCTCGGAAAGCGAATAGTCCATGTTGAAGTACATATCCATAACGCTCTTCTGCTTTTCGGTCAAAAGCTCGCCGTACAGGTCTATGAGCACAGAGACATTCAGGTCCTTTACCGCCGCCACGGGCATTCTCCCTTCGCATATCTGTAAAGCGATCGGCTTTACCTGTGCTATGATACGCCGAGCCGCGCCGCATGTCAAGCTCTTTTACTTTACAGAGCAAAAACTTAACAATTACTTCTGTGTGCGGAGGATTTGACTGATCGAAGCGGCTTGTGATAGAATATGCGGGCTTGCAGAGGCGTTTATGTGAAGCTAAGACCGTTTTCGCGCACATCACATACACGATCCGAACGCGCCCGCACGATTTCCGGGAGGCAAGCGATAAGGAGATGCTTAATAATGAAGACTGCCCCTAACTTTACAGAGGGTAAAATATTCAGACCGCTTTTGAGCTTTGCCATGCCCGTGCTGCTGGCAATGTTTTTGCAGGTCATGTACGGCGCGGTCGATCTGCTCGTCGTCGGACAGTTCGGAAGCGCCGCGGACGTCTCCGCAGTCGCCACGGGCAGCCATATAATGCAGACTATAACCAGCATTATAATGGGGCTCGCGATGGGACTCACCGTGAACGTCGCGCAGAAGATAGGTCAGAAAAGAGCTCAGGACGCAGGCAATGCCATAGGCAGCGGTATATGCATCTTTGCCGTAGTCGCCGTCGTCGTCACAGCCGCCATGCTGGCGCTCGCCTCCCCCATATCCGCGCTTATGAAAGCCCCGGCGGAGGCCTTTGACAGCACCGTCTCGTATGTCCGCATCTGCTCCGCAGGTTCTGTATTCATAATCGCATACAACGTCATAGGCAGCGTTTTCCGAGGGCTCGGCGACTCAAAGACCCCGCTTATGACGGTGCTCATAGCCTGTGTGGTGAACATAGCGGGCGACCTCCTGCTCGTGGGCGTTTTCGGCATGGCGGCAAAGGGTGCGGCAATAGCCACCGTCTTTGCTCAGGCGGTCAGCGTCGTGCTCTCGCTTTTCATAATAAGCAAGCGCGAGCTGCCGTTCACGCTCAATAAAGGCAGTCTGCGCTTTCACAAGGGCCTCACGGCGGAGACGCTCAAGCTCGGCACGCCTATAGCGTTGCAGGACTTTTTGGTCAGCGCCTCCTTTCTCGTGCTGACCGCGATAGTCAACGACCTCGGAGTCATACCCTCTGCGGGCGTGGGCGTCGCGGAAAAGCTGGCAGGCTTTATTATGCTCGTTCCCTCCTCCTTCTCTCAGTCCGTATCCGCGTTTGTCGCTCAAAACTTCGGCGCGGGAAAGCTCGGACGCGCAAAAAAAGCGCTCGGCTACGCCATACTCGCCTCGTTCTGCTTCGGAATAATTATGTTCACGTTTTCATTCTTCCGCGGCGACCTTTTGGCCGGAATATTCTCGTCCGTTTCTCAAATAATCGCCGCCGCATGGGACTATATGAAGGCCTATTCCATCGACTGCCTTATGACCGCAGTTATGTTCTGCATGGTGGGATACTTTAACGGCTGCGGAAAGACCGCCTTTGTCATGATACAGGGCGTAGTCGGTGCGTTTTGCGTACGCGTTCCCGTCTCCTTTATTATGAGCAGGATAATGCCGGTCTCGCTTTTCCGCATCGGGCTCGCCACTCCCGCTTCCACCGCTGTTCAGATCGTGTTGTGCGTCGTATATTATATGATACTGAAAAAAAGAGAGAAGACGCGCGCCTTGCCGGAGCTTTAGAACCCCGGTTTTGTACTTTTATTTGGTTTCATATAATTTTATTGCAAGTTCGCTTTATTTATTGACTTGACCCTATATAAATACTAAAATTATGTCACAAATGAATAGCGTGTATATCTG
The DNA here is from genome assembly GCA_964453325.1 of uncultured Christensenellaceae bacterium. Taxonomy (GTDB): domain Bacteria; phylum Bacillota; class Clostridia; order Christensenellales; family Christensenellaceae; genus JAZRGP01. The sequence goes on from CAYVOZ010000004.1 coordinate 2,847, forward strand.
CGCGGACCTATCGCGCCGCCGCCTCCGGGCGGTGAGGGAACACGGATGAAATTTCCGGACTATCCCAGTAACCGTGAAGCAGACCTTAAAAGCATAAAGCCACTGCGCTAACGCGCGGGAAGGCGCTTTTTAAAGGGTTGAAGCCAAGTCGGGAGACCTGTTTATGCATGTACCACCTGGGGGTCGGGGTTAGCTGTTTATATACCGTATAGAATACGGTGCTGCCTCCTTATCTATTCATTCACAATACGAAGGGAGGTTTTTTAATGAAAAAACCAATTTTACTGTTACTCGTTCTGTGCCTTATACTCACCGCCGCGCTCGCGGGCTGCACCGCAGCGCCGTCCGCGCCCGAAAGCCCTGCCTCCGAACAGCCGTCGGAGCCCGCCGAAGCTCCCGAGGCTCCCGCCGAGGTAAGCGCAGCGCCCGATGCTGCCGCAATATCCGTGACCGACATGATGGGACGCGAGATATCTCTCTCCGGACCCGCACAAAAGATAGTCGTGCTTTCCGCCGCCGACTGCGAGATAGTATACGCTCTTGGCGCGGCCTCAAGCGTTGTCGGACGCGGAGAATACTGCGACTATCCCGCCGAGGTCTTAGACATAACGCCCGTACAGTCCGGCAGCGAGACCAATCTTGAGCAGATAATAGCCCTCGAGCCCGATGTGCTCCTCATGAGCGCTATGGATCAGTCCGAGGAGCAGACCAAGGCTCTCGAGGAAGCCGGCATAACAGTAGTCGTTTCCGACGCGGACACTATCGAAGAGACGTATACGTCGATAGAGCTCATAGGCGCCGTCACCGGAAAGGCCGACGAGGCCGCCGCGCTCACAGAGTCCATGAAAAGCATGTTCGCAGAGGTCTCCGCATCCGCAGCCAAGGACAGCGGCGAGACCGTATACTTTGAGGTCTCCCCTCTCGAATACGGCCTTTGGACGGCTGGCGCGAATACGTTCATGAACGAAATAGCCGGTATGCTCGGTCTCGAAAACTGCTTTGCGGACGTCGAGGGCTGGGCCGAGATATCCGAGGAGCAGATAATCGAGCGCGACCCGGACTATATAGTCACGATATCCATGTTTTACGGCGAAGGCCCGACGCCCGTGGAAGAAATTCTGTCCCGAAAGGGCTGGGAGAACGTCACTGCTGTTAAAAACGCAGCCGTACTGAATCTGCAGAATAACGAGCTGTCTCGCCCCGCTCCGCGCCTTGCGGACGGCGCAAAGGCCATGAGCGACTTTATCACGGGCATACGCGAGTCCTTGCAGGCCGCCGCATAAAAAGCAGGGAGAACGCCATGATACGCAAAAGAGAAGGCTTTAAAGCATATGAATATGTGGTATTCGGAGCTCTGACGCTCTTAACGCTTATCTTTTGCGTATCCGTCGGCAGCGTGGGCGTGCCGTTCGCGGATACTGTAAAGATCATCATAAACGCCGTATTCGGCGGCGAGCTTTCCGACACGGCAGTTTCGCCGTCGATAATACTAACGCTGCGCCTGCCCCGCGTCATTTGCGTGGCGCTGACAGGCGCGGCGCTCTCACTAAGCGGAGGCGCGATGCAGGGACTTTTGAAAAACCCTCTCGCGGACGGCTCGACGCTCGGCGTATCCTCCGGCGCTTCTCTCGGCGCGGTCATAGCGATAGCCTTCGGCATAACGCTGCCGTCCCTCCCCTTTGCCGGGACGATGGCCTTTGCGGTCGTTTTCGCCTTTCTCTCTCTTGTTATCATACTTTCTCTTGCATACAGGCTCGACCGCTCGCTTTCCACCAACACCATAATTCTGATAGGCGTCATATTCTCCATGTTCGCCTCGAGCATAATATCCCTTATAGTCACGTTCGCCGCGGACAGGGTAAAGCAGATAACCTTCTGGACGATGGGCAGTCTTTCGGGCAGCACTTATACGGACGCGCTCTTGCTTATTATCGCGCTTGCCGTCTTCGGCGGAGTGCTCCTTGCGCTCTGCCGCGAGCTCAACGCCTTTGCCATAGGCGAGGACAACGCAAGACACGTCGGAGTGAACGTCAAGCGCGTCAAGCTCACTGTGCTCATAGCCGTCTCCGCGCTCATAGGCGTGAGCGTCTCCGTAGGCGGCACGATAGGCTTTGTCGGGCTCGTGACTCCTCATATGGTGCGCCTCATAGTCGGCCCGAATCACAAGCGGCTGCTGCCCGCCTGCGTCTTCGGCGGCGCGATATTTCTTATGCTCGCGGACCTCGCCTCGCGCGTGATATTAAGCCCGCTCGAGCTGCCTATAGGCGTCGTGACCTCGTTTATAGGCGCGGTGCTTTTTGTCGTAATATTCTTCAGAGCAAGGAGGAAGGGCCGTGCTTGAGGTAAAGGGACTTTCCGTTAAATACGGCCCGCTCACGCTCGTGGATAACGTGAGCTTCACTCTTAAAGAAAATCAGTGGCTCATGATAGCCGGGCCAAACGGCGCGGGCAAGAGCACTATAATAAACGCCGTATCACAGGGCGCTCCTTATACTGGCAGCGTCACGATAAGAGGAAAAGACGCGCGAAAGCTGCGTCCGCAGGAGTCTGCTAAGCATATAGGCGTGCTTTCGCAGACCAATGCCGTAGGCTATTCCTTCACCGTCGGAGAGATAATCCGCATGGGCAGATACGCTTACAGGCGCGGGATATTCTCCCCGGATAACACAGCGGACGACAGCAGCATGGAGCGCGCTATAGATATAACGGGGCTGCGTCCCCTGCTCGGTCAGTCGGCGCTCACGCTTTCGGGCGGCGAGCTGCAAAGGACGTTTCTCGCGCAGCTCTTTGCGCAGGATCCGGATATACTGCTGCTGGACGAGCCCACGAACCATCTCGACCCGGTTTATCAGAAGCAGACCTTTACGCTTTTAAGGGAATGGCTCAAGGCTCCCGGCAAGGCGATACTGTCCGTCGTGCACGATCTCAGTCTGGCAAAGGCATACGGCACTCACGCGCTGCTGCTCGACGGAGGAAAAACAGTGGCATACGGAGGTATAAACGATGTACTGGGCGCGGAAAACCTGAGGCAGGTATACTCCATGGACGTTCACGAATGGATGCGTACCTTGCTCGGACAGTGGAAATAAAAGGAGATCATATTCATGGATTTTAAGAAGCTCAACAACGACATACGCGCACTTGACCCCAAGGCTATGGCAGACGCCGCGAGAAGATGGGACGATATCGCCAAGCCCGTGGGCAGTCTCGGACGCCTTGAGTCGCTTTTGACGCGCATCGCGGGCATGACCCGAAGCGCCGACGTCCGCCCGGACAAGAGAGCGGTCGTCGTGATGTGCGCGGACAACGGCGTGCTCGCGCAGGGCGTCGCGCAGACGCCGGGAGAGATAACCGCGGTCATGGCAGGCTTTATAGCGCAGCACAGAAGCTCTGTCTGCCTCATGGCAAGACAGGCGCACGCCGACGTTTTCACTGTAGATATAGGCATGGCGTCGCGTATAGAAAGCGACTTTATAATGGACAGGCACATTGCCGACGGCACCGCCGATATGACGGTCTGCCCCGCCATGACCGCCGAGCAGGCGGAGAAGGCCATTCTGACCGGCATAGAATTAGCCAAAAGCCTTAAGGATGCAAACTATAATATCATAGCCACTGGCGAGATGGGCATAGGCAACACCACGACCTCGAGCGCGGTCGCGTCCGTGCTGCTCGGCAAGGCTCCGGAGGATATGACCGGGCGCGGCGCGGGACTGTCCGACGAGGGGCTTATGCGTAAGATAAACGCCATAAATAAAGCCATCGCCGTCAACGTCCCCGATCCAAACGACGCGTTCGACGTTTTAAGAAAGCTGGGCGGCTACGATATCGCGGGGCTTTGCGGAGTCTTTATAGGCGGCGCGCTTTACGGCGTTCCCGTGATAATAGACGGCTTTATAAGCGCCGTCTCCGCGCTCGTCGCCGCACGGCTCTGCCCGGCGGCGCGCGAATACATGATAGCCTCGCATATGTCCGCCGAGCCCGCCGACGTGCTCGTGCTCGAGGCCTTAGGCATGGAGCCCATAATACACGCTGATATGCGTCTCGGCGAAGGCACTGGCGCGGTAGCGCTGCTGCCGCTCATAGATATGGCAGTGACCGTTTATCACGGGCTCATGACCTACTCGGACATAGGGATGTAAAGAATATGCTCATACTTCTGACCGGCGGCTCCGCCTGCGGAAAAAGCACATATGCCGAGCGCCTCGTCTGCCGCTTTCCTCTGCCGCGAGTTTACATAGCCACTATGAAGCCCTACGGCGAGGAAAGCCTTAAAAAGATAGACAGGCACAGGCGCATGCGCGCCGAGAAGGGCTTTCGGACGGCAGAGCTCTATACAGACGTCGAGAAGGCGGATATACCCGCCGGCGCCACGGTGCTTTTGGAGTGCATGTGCAATCTCACCGCAAACGAGATGTTCGACGACGACGGTGAGGTTTTCGACGTATACGATAAGATACTCGATTCGGTCGACGCGCTGTCACATAAATGCAAAAATCTCGTCATAGTGACGAACGACACGGGCAGCGACGGCTGCGAATACGACAGCAGTACGCGCCTGTATATAGAAACGCTCGGCGCTCTCAATGCAGCGCTTGCCGGGCGCGCAGACCATGTATACGAGCTCGTATGCGGCATACCTATCGTATTGAAGGGAGAGCTCATATGAGATTCATTCGCTCGACGGTGATGGCCTTTTCCATGTTCTCCGCTATACCCACTCCGCAGATAAAGTGGGAAAAGGAGAACATGCGCTATATGCTCGCCGCACTGCCGCTCGTGGGTGCGGTAATAGGGCTCGTGCTCATAGGCTGGCTCTATCTTTGCGAGCTTTTAAGCTTCGGCACGGTGCTCTTTGCCGCGGGAGCCGCGCTCATTCCCATAGCCGTCACGGGCGGCGTGCACATGGACGGCTTTCTCGATACGGTGGACGCACTCTCGAGCCACGCCGAGCCGGAGAAGAAGCGCGCCATATTGAAGGACCCCCGCGCAGGCGCCTTTGCCGTGATATTCACCGCGGCGTATATACTCGCGTATTTCGCACTTGCTTCAGAGCTCCCCCGCTCCCTCGGTTCGATGATGTTCATAGGCATTATACATATCCTGAGCCGCGCCGCCGTGGGCGTCGCAGGGCTCGTCTTTCCCGCGAGCGGCACGGGCGGACTCTTAGATACCGTATCCGGCTCCGCGAGCAGGCGCGCCGCGCTCGTCATACTCGCCGTTATCGCCGCGCTATGCGCAGCGGGAATGCTTTATCTCGGTCTTTATCAGGGCGTCGGCGCTGTCCTCGCTTCCGTGCTGTGCATGCTTTACGTCCGCGTTATGTCAAAGAGGCAGTTCGGCGGCATGAGCGGAGATATCTCCGGCTTTCTTTTACAGCTCTCGGAGCTCTTAATGCTTGCGGCATATATCCTAATAATCAAGGCGGTGACGTTATGATACTCGTTATAGGCGCAATGGCGTCGGGCAAGCTCGAATACGTAAAGTCCCTCGGCTATACGGACGCGGACATATCGCGCGGCGCTCACGACGAAAGACCCGTGCTTTACGCTCTTGAGGAGCTCGTTTTCTCCGATCCCGGATCCTCCCCCGCGCTGCTCGACAGCCTGTTAAAAAAAGACATTGTGGTCTGCTGCGAGGTCGGCAGCGGCGTTATCCCTGCGGAGCGCACGGCACGGGAAGCCCGCGAGGCTACAGGGCGGCTGTGCTGCCGTCTCGCGGAGCGCGCGGAAGGCGTGATACGCCTTGTGAGCGGCATCCCGGTAAAGCTCAAATAAACAGCGAAAGGAATAGCATATGAACGGTTCCGTACACGTGTATTACGGCGACGGCAAGGGCAAGACCACAGCGGCTCTCGGCATGGCCTTAAGGGCGGCGGGGTTCGGCATGCGCGTCGTGCTCGTGCAGTTTTTAAAGGGCACGGACAGCTCCGAGCTCGTTCCGTTAAAGAGCATAGGCGTGACAGTGCTTCGCGGCACGGCAAGCGAGGCCTTTTTGTTCGCCATGACGGAAGAGGAAAAGCGGCTCACGCGGGAGCTTCATGACTCATATCTCGAAAAAGCGTATGAGCTCATCGGTCAGGGAAAGACCGACATGCTCATACTCGACGAGTCTCTCGACGCCTACTCTCTCGATATGCTCGATAAGGAGCTTTTGCTGAAAATACTCGATATGCCGTCCGGCAGACCCGAGGTCGTGCTCACGGGTCACAAGCCGGTGGAAGAGCTGCTCATACGCGCGGACTACATAAATGAAATAGTCAAGCACAGGCACCCGTATGACTCCGGCATCCCCGCGCGAAAGGGCATAGAGTACTGATGAAGCTCTCGTTCAATCTCTCCACGGACAGCTATGATCTATTGCGATTCAGGGACAGCGACGAGCTCTCCGCGTTTATGACGGGCTTTGACGGGATCGAGCTTTTATATACCGAGCCCGATGCGCGCGGAGTGATACCGCCCGCGCGCGTGACCGGGCTGCATATGAACTGTCTGCCCTGCTGGCTCGACTTCTGGAACGGAGACGAGCAGGCTCTTATATACGAATTCGGCGACCTTAAAACGTGCGAGGAGTATTACGGCGGCTCTGACCGCACCGCGCTTATTGACAGATATAAGCGCGAGCTGAAGATCGCGCGGAAGTACGGCGCGAAATACGTCGTATTTCACGTATCCGACGCGACCACGCGGGAAACTCCCTTACGCAAATACCGCCACAGCTCCGCGGAGGTCACAGACGGCGCGTGTGAGCTTTTGAACTCCTTGTTTGCGGAAGAAAGCGGCGTCACGCTGCTGCTCGAAAACCTTTGGCAGCCGGGTCTGACCTTTACCGATCCCGCACTCACAAGGCGGCTTTCAGACGGCGTCTCATACCGGGATAAGGGCATAATGCTCGACACCGGACATCTGCTGCATACGAACACTTCCCTTTCCTCTCAGGAGGAAGCCGTTAAGTACATAAGCTCCCTTCTCGATATACACGGCGGGCTCTGCTCATATATAAAGGGCGTGCATCTTCATCAGTCGCTCACGGGCGAATACGCGCTGTCCGCCTCAAAGCTGCCCGCACCCGAAGGCAGCTATAAGGAGCGCTCGCTTGCCGCAATGCTTTATGCCTTTGCCGTCGACAGGCATCAGCCGTTCACCTGCCCCGGCGTTCGTGAGCTTATAGACCGCATATCTCCGGAATTTCTCACGTTTGAATACATAACGGAGAGCAGAGACGAGCTCGGACGCTTTCTCAAGGAACAGCGTTCGGCGCTTGGTCTTATATGATACCGTCCCTCGCTCATTTTTTTGACTATCTCTTCATAACATGCTAAAATACACCGTGAAATCATATACTGATCGGACGGTGCGCAAATGCCCAAAACAAAGCTCGACATAAACATAAACTGGTATCCCGGGCATATGACAAAATCCCGGCGTGAGCTCGAAAAAAAGCTTCCTCTCATTGACATGGTCATAGAGGTGCTCGACGCCCGCGCTCCCCTCGCCACGCAGAACCGCGACTTCGATTCTCTCTTCAAAAACAAGAAGCGTATGTATATACTCAACAAATCCGATATGGCGGACGACGCGGCTACGCGCGAATGGGTCTCGTATTTCAGGTCGCAGGGCGTCTTTACCGTATCCTTTTCCGCTGTCGGCGGCAACACCGGCGCGCTTTTAAAGAGCATAAAGGAATGCGCGGCGGATATCTATGAAAAATACGAGAAGAAGGGCATGAAAAAGACCGTGCGCGCGATAGTATGCGGCATACCCAACGTGGGAAAATCCGCAATATTGAACCGCCTTGCAGGCAGCAAAAAGCTCAAGGTCGGAAATATGCCCGGCGTCACGCGCGGGCTTGCATGGGTCAAGTTAGGCGACTATTTAGAGCTCATGGACTCCCCGGGAATGCTCCCGCCAAAGATAGAAAACGCTCACAACGGCGCGATAATAGCGTCCATAGGCTCCATCCGCCGCGATATATTGGACGAGGACACGCTCTGCCTGTATCTTATTGAAATGCTCGCGGAGATATGCCCCGAAAAGCTCATGGAGCGCTACAGGCTCACCGAGCTAAAAGACGCGCCCGTCGATACGCTCACGGATATATGCACGAAGCGCGGCTTTTTCTCCGCAGGCAGGGAGCCGGACTATGACCGCGCTATACAAACCGTGCTCGAGGAGTTCAAGAACGCAAAGTTAGGCAAGATATCACTGCAAAGGCCCCCCGAAAAATGAACGCCGATTTCTACGCTTACGAAGAAAAGCATTGGCATACGCATGAGCTCATAGCGGGCGCTGACGAGGCGGGCAGAGGCCCGCTCGCGGGACCGGTATGCGCAGCTGCCGTTATACTGCCCGAGGGCTGTGTTATCGAGGGCATAAACGACTCCAAAAAGCTCACGCCCAGGAAGCGCGACGCACTCTATGAGCAGATAACAGGCGTCGCACAGTATAAGGCCGTTCTCATGGATACGGACGTCATAGAGCGCGAGAACATTCTCGGCGCGACGCGGCTCGCCTTTAAGGAGGCGATAGAAGCTCTTGCCCCCGCACCCGCCTTCGTATATACCGACTATATCACCGGGCTCGATATTTCCCTGCCGTATCTTTCGATAGTCAAGGGCGACGCAAAAGTATATTCCATAGCCGCCGCGTCGATAATCGCAAAGGTGACGAGGGACAGGCTCATGGACGAATACGACGCCATGTATCCCGAATACGGCTTTGCCAGGCACAAAGGCTACGGCACAAAGGAGCACACCGACGCCATAAGAAAATACGGTCCCTGCCCCATCCACCGTATGTCCTTTCTTAAAAACATACTGTGAGCATGCATAACCGCGTTCTGGGCGCAAGGGGCGAGGACGCCGCCGAAAGATATCTGCGCTCTCTCGGATATGAGATCATAGGCAGAAACTGCCGCACTCCCTACGGCGAGCTCGATATCATAGCGCGCGACGGAACGGTGACGGTATTTATCGAGGTCAAAACGCGGGCCACGGACAAATACGGCAGCGGCTTTGACGCCATAGACAGTAAAAAACAGCGTACGCTTATAAAATGCGCTTCATATTACGCCCGGGCAAAAGGTATTGCGGGCGAGCTGCGCATAGACGCGATAGAGATCGTCGCGGGCAGGCTTACGCACTTAAAAGGAGCTTTGGAATGACTTTCGCCAAAAAAACGGTCTTGATATCAATTCTTGTTGCCCTCATACTGCTTTTGCCTGCGGTCGCGCTGGCAGCGGACGAGGTCGTTTATCAGACTGATTTTACGTCATGGGATTCCGGCGCGCCCGAGGGCTGGAGCTTCTATTCCGACGCCGGAATGCTCACGGAGGGCGACGGCGGAACGCCGGTGCTGTCTCTCGACGAGGACGGCTATGCTCTGCTGACCCTGCCCATAACTCTTGAGAAGGAGAGCGCGTATCATATCACTCTCCCCGCCGAGGCAGTCGAGCTGTACGGCTCGGGAGTGGGCGTGAACATCAATTTTCAATACGAATACGGCGACGCGCGCGGAGTTTTCGAGAGCGAGAAGGACACCCTCGAGCTCTATGTAAAGACCAACACGGACGAGGAGCAGGACTATATACTTCGCGTGGGCATAGGCAACGAGGACGAGCCCGTTAACGGCACCGCGCTTTTGACAGGTCCTCTCACCGTAACAAGGCTCGCCGAGATGCCCGACGGCATAGGCTACTATACGCTCATAGGCTCGATAGGCCTCACCGGCTACAGCGAGACTACGGAAAACACCGCCGACGATACCTCCGCGCGCATCAGCTATAACGACGTGGGCATAGTGCTTTTCTTCATGATACTCACGCTTGCCTTTTATCTCTTGTATACGAGCCGCCACGCCGCGCGGCTCTCCCGCCGCATAAGCGGCTTCTATGCCGTCGTGGCGATATTCCTCGCCGCCTTTCTTTTACGCGTATACCTTTCGGCAAAGTACGAGGGGCATATGACCGATATAAACAACTTCAAGGCATGGGCGTATTATCTCGACCAGTACGGACTGTCCGGTCTGTATGACAGCGGCGTATTCGCGGACTATCCGCCGGGCTATATGTACTGGCTGTTCATAGCGGGAAAGCTTTCAAGCCTCTTCGGCATGGGCTTTAACTCAAACTCCTTTAAGCTTTTAATAGAACTGCCCGCCATAATCGCGGATCTCGGGCTCGCTCTTATAGCGTTTTCCTTCATATCCTCAAAAAAGGGCAAGCCCATGGGCATGCTCGCCGCGCTGTTCATACTCTTTGCGCCAGCCGTGCTCACAAACTCGGTGGTATGGGGTCAGATGGACTCGGTGTTTACTCTGATAATGGTGGGCGTCGCATGGCTCATTTACAGGGATAAAAAGGCGTGGTCCTGCGCTCTTTGGATGGTTGCGTTCATGATAAAGCCGCAGGCGGTCATATTCGCTCCCGTGATGGCTGTGGTCTTTTTGACCGACCTTTTCACAAAGGGACGCTTTATCCGCACGCTCAAGGAGGCCGCGCTTTGCATAGCCGCATTTGCGGTGGTCTATACCGTGCTGTCTCTGCCAATGAAGGGCTCTCAGGGCTTTTTCTATGTCATAGAGCGCATGCTCGATACCTCCACCCAGTACGGCTATGCGACCGTAAATGCCTTCAATCTTTTCGGGCTTTTGGGCGGAAACTTCGTCTCGGAGACCGAGCTCTTTTTAGGACTTTCATACAGCACATGGGGCATTATATTCATCGTGCTCTCCACAGCGGCTATGTGCGCATATTATATAAGGAAAAAGGACAGGAAGGATATCTTTATGCTCATGGGGCTTTACTGCCTCATGATATACGTCCTCGCGCACATGATGCACGAGCGTTATTCCTATCCAGCGGTCATACTCCTGCTGTTCGCGGCTTTCGAGCGCGACTCCAGAAGGCTGCTGTTCTCCGCCGTTTCCATTGCCGCGCTGCTCTACGCCAATATGTACATCGTGCTCATATTCCGCGTCGAGCTCATATATACATGGATAACGCGCGTTTTTTCGCTTTTCTATATCGCCGGTCTCGCATATACGGTATACGCGGTATATAAGGACTTCTACAGATCCCGCGCGGAACGCATACTCGCCTCTCCGCCCGAAAACGAGCCTTCTTATAAGGAGGCCGCTCTCGCCGCTGCGGAAAAGCGCATAAACACCTTCCCTCACGTCGACAGGCGCATGAAGCCGAAGGACTGGCTCGTGCTCGGTATAATACTCGTCTGCTACGGCACTGTCGCGCTTACAAACCTCGGCAGCTTCAATATCCCCGAGGAATCTCCCGTTATAAACGACGTTTCCCGCGACCGCATAACCATAGAGCTGGAAGAGCCTGTCTATGTCGAGACCATGAAGTTCTATACCGGCTACTGCGAGGGAGACTTCAACGTCGAGATATCCACGGACGGCGAGGCGTTTTCCGACGCTTACGAGGCCTTTCACGCCCACGAGTACGGCGACATGTTCCGCTGGCAGTCTGTAAACGTAGGCTCCTATACAAAGTTTGTGCGTCTCACGCTCTCGTCTGGATATTTAGAGCTGCGCGAGGCGGCCATGTTCGACGCGGAGAACCGCATTTTGCCCGTAAAGAGCGCTTATTATACCGACGGTGACGGCAACGTCGCGGACGCGGCATATATAATAGACGAGCAGGACGAGGCGCCCGAGGCCACGAGCTACATGACGGATATGTACTTTGACGAGAT
>CAYVOZ010000004.1:14566-15690 GCA_964453325.1 uncultured Christensenellaceae bacterium
AACGGCGATTATCCCTACGAGATAACACACCCGCCGCTCGGAAAGGCCTTTATATCGCTCGGCATTCGCATATTCGGCATGAATCCGTTCGGCTGGCGCTGCATGGGCGCGCTCTTCGGCGTGCTCGCGCTCGGCGTGCTCTACGTCCTTGCAAAGCGCATATTTAAAAAGACGCTTTGGGCTGCTCTCACGGCGGTGCTCATGGCGGTAAGCTTTATGCATTATTCGCTAACGCGCATAGCCACCATAGACAGCTATACGCTGTTCTTCATGCTGCTCATGTACCTTTGCATGTACGAATACACCCTGCACAGCTTTTTAACGGAAAAGCTGTCGCGCACACTGCTGCCGCTCGGCCTTTGCGGAGTATTCTTCGGGCTGGGCGCGGCGACCAAGTGGATATGCATATACTCCGGCGTCGGGCTGTTCCTGCTTTTCTTCTTCACTGTATACAGGCGCGCCGTGGAATACAGGCTACTTAAAGAGCGCGGAGACGAACGCGCAAAGCTTTTCACGCGGCGGCTCGTCATCACGCTCGCGTTCTGCGTAGGCTTCTTTATAGTAATACCCGTATGCATATACGTTCTTTCGTATCTGCCGTACGAGGCCTCGTCCGGGGACGGCTTCGGGCTTTCCGGAGTCATCGCCAACCAAAAATACATGTTCGAGTATCACGGCTATCTTACGACCGCAGAGCCCCATCCCTACTCCTCGAGCGTTTATTCCTGGCCGTTCGATATCCGCCCGGTATACTTCTTCTGCTCGGAGGGTCTTAGCTCCGATATGCGGTCGGTGATATGGTGCATAGGCAATCCCCTCGTATGGTACGGCGGGCTGTTCTCGGTGCTGTATCTCACGGGCAAGCGGGATATCACGGGCAAAAAGCACCTCGATACCGGCGGTATGGGCTTTGTGATAACTGCAATGCTTTGCCAGTTCCTGCCGAACGTGCTGATAACGCGTGAGATGTTCCTTTATCATTATTATACGGTGCTGCCCTTCCTTATTATATGCACTGTGTACGTGCTTCGGTATATATATGAAAACTACCGTTACGGACGCGCCGCCGTCTGGGCCTATGTCGCGCTGTGCTGCGCGCTGTTCGGACTGTTTTATCCCGTGCT
>CAYVOZ010000004.1:15700-31414 GCA_964453325.1 uncultured Christensenellaceae bacterium
GTCCGTCGTTTAAGAGTGAAAGGCCTTTGCGTGTTCTGGCCGTGAGCCAGCACTACTGGCCCGAGCCCTTCGCCATTGCTGACGTGTGCGAGGGCCTAGCTGCAATGGGCCACGATGTGACCGTGCTCACCGGCACGCCGATAAGCTATGACTACGGCATGTTTCTAAAGTGGTTCGATACCTGGCCCATATAGGGAGGATCCTCGTTCAAAGGAGAATATCGTCATGCTCTCACGAATAGAAAGCGCAGGTCTTAACGGGCTCGACGGCTTCAGAGTGCTTGTGGAGGCGGATCTTTCACAGGGTCTGCCCGGCTACGAGCTCGTCGGTCTGCCCGACGCCGCCATAAAGGAGTCGCGCGAGCGCGTACGCTCGGCGATAAAGAACAGCGGCTTTTTCTATCCGAACGGCAGACTCACCGTGAGCCTCGCGCCCGCCGACAGAAAAAAAGAGGGTGCGATGTACGACCTTCCCATAGCCGTCGCGCTGCTGTCCGTCACGGGTCAGATAAAATTAGGCGAGCTTTCGGGAGCCGCATTTATAGGTGAGCTGTCCTTAAACGGCGACGTTCGCCCCGTAAACGGCGTTCTGCCCATGATGATAGACTTAAAGGAGCGCGGAGTCCCCGCCGCGGTCATACCCGCAGAAAACGCCGAGGAGGCGTCGTATATTTCCGGAATAGATATTTACCCGGTCGCCGCGCTTAGCGACCTCGCGGCTCATATATCCGGCGAGCGCCGCCTGGCTCCCTCGCCCACTCATGACTTTGAGGCGAGCTCCGACTCCGCAAGCGTGGATTTTTCTCAGATAAAGGGTCAGGAGCAGGCAAAGCGCGCGCTCGAGATAGCCGTATCCGGCGGTCACAACATACTATTCATAGGCCCGCCCGGCAGCGGAAAGACCATGCTCGCGCGCGCGGCCGCAGGCATCCTTCCCGACCTTTCGTTTGACGAGGCTTTAGAGATAACCAAAATACACTCCGTATGCGGCGAACTCAACAGAGGCATCGTGAGCTCTCGCCCGTTCCGCAGTCCGCATCACTCCGCCTCCATGCCCGCGCTCACGGGCGGCGGTCAGTACGCGCGTCCCGGTGAGGTCAGCCTCGCTACTGGCGGCGTGCTCTTTCTCGACGAGCTGCCGGAATTCAGACGCGAGACGCTTGAGGCTCTGCGTCAGCCAATAGAGGACGGTATAGTCTCCGTCGCGCGCGTCAACGCAAAATTCACCTATCCCGCCCGCTTTATGCTCATAGCCTCCATGAATCCCTGCCCGTGCGGACACTTCGGCGACCCCGACACGCCCTGCCGCTGCACCCCGCCGCAGATATCGCGGTATCTTTCGCGCATATCAGGCCCGCTGCTCGACAGGATAGATCTACATTTAGAGGTCGCGCGCCCGCGCTATGAAAAGCTTTCTGACGCTGCGCCCTGCGAGAGCTCCGCCACTGTCAGAGCGCGCGTGAACGAGGTAAGAGCCCTTCAGAGGGAGCGCTTCGACGGTACAGGCGCTTTTTGCAACGCGCAGATGACGCAGACGATGTTCGAGCGCTTCTGCAAGCCGGACAAGGACGGAGGCGAGCTCCTAAAGACCGCTTTTTCTGCGCTCGGCATGAGTGCGAGGTCGTATAAGCGCATACTCATGGTGTCGCGCACGATAGCGGATATGGCGGGCTCGGAGAGCATCAGGGCAGAGCATATTGCCGAGGCAATCCAGTACCGTTCGCTCGACAGAAGATATTGGAGCAGAGACGTATGACAAGACAAAGCGCATATTGGTATTGGCTCGCATCGAGCCATATAGGCTATAAGACGGCTCAAAAGCTCATAGAATACGCCGGTACGGCGGACGAGCTTTTCGCGCATCCGTCTCTTGCAGCGCGGGCGGGCGCAAGGCTTTCGGAAAGCGCCGCCTCGAAATTACGCGAGCGCGCCAACGGAGACCTCTTGAATGCGGAGATACTCGCGCTCTCCAAGCGCGGCATACATATAGTGACGCTTTGTGACAGCATATACCCGCGGGAGCTTTCGCTCATAGACTCTCCCCCGCTCGCTCTTTACGTTAAGGGCGATATTGCCCGTCTGTCCGACAGGCGCTTTGCCATCGTCGGCACGCGCAAGGCCACGCGGGCCGGAGTTTTTAATACGCGCACTGTGGCGCGCGAGCTTTCGCAGTGCGGCGTCTCGATAGTGAGCGGCATGGCACGCGGCATAGATACCGCCGCAGGCACGGGTGCGCTCGAGGGCGGTACGCCCTCCGCCGCAATACTCGGATGCGGAGTGGACGTAATATACCCTCCGGAGAACGGCGCGCTATATGGCGAGCTCATAGAGACGGGCGCGGTGATAAGCGAATTTCCGCCCGGCACAGCGCCTCTTCCCGGCAACTTTGCCTCGCGCAACAGGATAATAAGCGGCATGTGCACGGGAGTTCTCATAGCACAGGGCGCGGTAAAGAGCGGCGCTGCGATAACCATGAGGCACGCTCTCGATGAGAACAAGGACGTATTCGCAATGCCCGGGAACATAAACGACCCCACCTCCGAGCTCCCGAACCTGCTCATATCCGAGGGCGCGATACCCATCACCGGGGCTTCGAGCATATCGTCCTATTACGGATGGGACGCTCCCGCAAAAATGAACAATCCGAAAAAAAATCCGCCCGAGCTTGATTTTTTTGAGGAACAAATGTATACTCTGCTATTACAGGGTGAGCTTGGCACGGATCAGCTCGCGGCAGAGACCGGACTCGACGTATCGAAGGTCGGCCTCACGCTCACGGGAATGGAGCTCAAGGGCGTTATAGAACGCCTGCCGGGCGGGCTTTTCGGCGTCAAACCCTAAGAAGCATTTTAATCAAAAATCACTCGGAGGAAAAAATGGCACAGGCGCAGAAGAAAGCCCCCTATTCTCTTGTAATAGTGGAGTCACCCGCCAAGGTAAAAACCATAGAAAAATTCTTGGGCAGCGGCTATAAGGTCACCGCGAGCAACGGACATCTTATAGATCTGCCGAAAAGCAAGATAGGCATAGATATAGAGGATAACTTCCGTCCCGAATACATCGTCATTCGCGGACGCTCAAAGATACTCGCAGGCCTTAAGGAAATGGCCGACAAGGCCGAGACCGTATATCTCGCTACCGACCCGGACCGCGAGGGCGAGGCCATAAGCTGGCACATAGCCACAGAGCTCGAGAAAAAGCACATCGCACCCGACAAGTTCTGCCGTATAGAATTCAACGAGATAACCAAAAAGGCAGTTACTCACGCCATAGAGAATCCGCGCGGCATCGACACAAACAGAGTCAACGCACAGCAGGCGCGCCGTATTTTGGACAGGCTCGTCGGATACAAGCTGAGCCCGCTGCTTTGGACAAAGGTGAGACGCGGTCTTTCGGCCGGGCGCGTGCAGTCCGTCGCGGTAAAGCTCATAGTAGACCGCGAGAACGAGATACGCGCATTCGTCCCCAAGGAGTACTGGACGATAGGCGCAAGGCTCACCGACAAGGCGTCCTCCTGCCAGTTTGACGCAAAGTTTTACGGCAAGGGCGGAGAAAAGCAGGAGCTCGAAAACGAGGAGCAGTGCAACGCCGTGCTCGACGCAGTCAAGAACGCGGAGTTTACCGTCACAAAGGTCAAAACAGGCACAAAGCAGAAGCGCGCCATGCCTCCCTTTATAACGAGCACGCTACAGCAGGAGGCCTCTAAAAAGCTCGGCTTTACGACAAAGCGTACCATGATGGTCGCGCAGGGGCTTTACGAGGGCGTGAGCGTATCCGAAAGCGATACGGTCGGACTCATAACCTATATGCGTACCGACTCGACGCGCATATCCACGGACGCTCAGGACGCCGCAAGAGAGCTTATAGCAAAGAAATACGGTAAGGAATACATACCCGAGAAGCCCAATGTTTTCACGTCCAAAAAGAACGCGCAGGACGCTCACGAGGCTATCCGTCCGACGTATCTCGAGTACACTCCCGATAAGATAAAGAGCAAGCTCAACGCCGATCAATATAAGCTGTATCAGCTGATCTACATGCGCTTTTTAGCGAGTCAGATGACGCCCGCCGTATACGATACGCTTTCCGCAGACATCGACGCGGCAGGCTACACGTTCCATTCGTCTTTCACAAAGCTGGCCTTTTCCGGCTGCCGCGCGGTCTATAAGGACTCCCCTGAGGACGAGGAGGCAGTCAGCCTCAATATGCCCTCTCTCACGGAGGGCTCAAAATGCCTCGTAAACAGCATAACGCCCAAGCAGAACTTCACGGCTCCGCCCACGCGCTTTACGGAGGCGTCGCTCGTTAAAACGCTTGAGGAGTTAGGCATAGGCCGTCCTTCGACCTACTCTCCCATCATATCGACCATACTTACGAGGACCTACGTTGAACGCAGCCAAAAGAATCTCGTGCCTACGGAGCTCGGAGAGATAGTCAACAAGCTCATGAACGATAACTTCAAGGACATCGTGGACGTGCAGTTCACCGCCGATATGGAGGATAAGCTCGACGCGATAGAGACAAAGGACACCGACTGGCACAAGATACTGAGCGACTTTTACGGTCCGTTTGAGGCAAATCTTAAGGAGGCGGAGAAGAACGTCCCCCATGTAAAGATCCCCGACCGACCCGCCGGTATAACCTGCGAGCTCTGCGGCGCGGAGATGGTATATAAGACAGGGCGCTTCGGCGAGTTTATCGCCTGCCCCAACTACCCCACCTGCAAGAACACCAAGCCGGTGATAAAGCCCATAAGCACGCCCTGCCCGGTTTGCGGCGGTCAGCTTATACAGAAGAAGTCCAAGAAGGGCAGCACATTCTTCGGATGCGGAAACTATCCCGAGTGCACGTTCATGTCATGGGATATGCCTCTCGAGGAGAAATGTCCGGTCTGCGGCGCCTTCATGGTATTGAAGCGCAGCAAGAACGGGAATTATAAGCGCTGCTCCAACGCGGAATGCACCACAAATATACCCAAGAAGAGCAAGAAGGAAGATGAAGCAAAATAACGTGACCGTAATAGGCGCGGGCCTCGCGGGCTGCGAGGCCGCCTATCAGCTCATAAAGCGCGGCGTAAGGGTCACGCTCATAGAAATGAAGCCGGACAAGAAGACTCCGGCTCACAGCTCGGACGGCTTTGCAGAGCTCGTCTGCTCCAACTCTCTGCGCTCGGACCGCGTCGAAAACGCCGCCGGGCTGCTAAAGCAGGAGCTGAGGCTTTTGGATTCGCTCATAATGCGGGCTGCGGACGCTACGAGCGTCCCCGCGGGCGGCGCGCTCGCCGTAGACCGGCACGCCTTTTCGGAATACATAACGAACGAGCTACGAAACTCCGACATGGCAGAGGTGATTTCACGGGAAGTCACCTCTCTTTCAAACATTGAGGGCATATGCATAGTCGCAACAGGCCCGCTCACATCGGACGCACTCTATGAGGATATAAGGCGCGTTACGGGCAGCGACGGGCTGTTCTTCTTTGACGCGGCGTCGCCCATAGTCACGGGCGACAGCATAGACATGACGAGCGCCTTTTGCGCGTCGCGCTATGACAGAGGCAGCGACTATATAAACTGTCCGCTTTCCGCCGAGGAATACGACGCTTTTTACAAAGCATTGATAACCGCGGAATGCGCGCAGGAGAAGGACTTTGAAAAGCACGTCTTTGAGGGCTGCATGCCCGTGGAGGCCATGGCTATGCGCGGCCCGAAGACCCTGCTCTTCGGCCCTATGAAGCCCGTCGGGCTCACCGACCCCGCCACGGGACGCAGGCCTTTTGCGGCTCTGCAGCTCAGGAGCGAGGACGCGGAGCACAGGCTCTATAACCTCGTGGGCTTTCAGACGCATCTTAAATTTCCCGAGCAGCGGCGCGTATTCTCGATGATACCCGCGCTAAAAAACGCCGAGTTCGTGAGATACGGCGTGATGCACAGAAATACCTATCTCAACTCGCCGAGGCTCTTGGACGAGCGCTACCGCTTAAAAAGCGACCCGCGGCTCTTCTTTGCGGGTCAGATGACCGGAGTTGAAGGCTATGTCGAGTCGGCGGCAAGCGGGCTCCTGGCCGGCATATACGCCGCACATGACGCTCTCGGTACAGAGTGCGGGGTATTCCCCACCTCCACGTGCGTGGGCGCGCTCGCGGGACATATAAGCTCCTGCCGCTCCGGAAACTTCCAGCCCATGAACATAAATTTCGGCATTGTAGACGGATGCGGCACGGAGATAAGGGACAGACAAAAGCGTACGGAATATATAATAGATCGCGCCCTCGGCGAGATCGGAAGGATGAAAGCATGATAGAAGGAACAACTATTGTAGCCGTCAAGAGAGACGGTAAAACCGCGCTTGCGGGCGACGGACAGGTCACCCTCGGCGAAAGAGTGGTCATGAAGAATACCGCAGTAAAGGTAAGAAGACTCTTCGGAGGAAAGGTCGTCGTGGGCTTTGCGGGCTCTGTCGCGGACGCCTTTACGCTCTGCGAGCGCTTTGAAGCAAAGCTGGAACAATACAGCGGCAGTCTCACGCGCGCGGCCGTCGAGCTCGCGCAGGACTGGCGCAGCGATAAATATATGCGTAAGTTAGAGGCCATGCTCATAGCGGCGGACAAGGACACGCTGCTCATAGTATCCGGCACGGGCGAGGTCATAGAGCCCGACGAGGGTATACTGGCCATAGGCTCGGGCGGCTCCTATGCACAGGCCGCGGCTACCGCGCTTATGCAGAACACTGAGCTTTCCGCACGCGAGATAGCCGAGCGCTCCATAAAGATAGCGTCGGAGATATGCATTTTTACAAACTCCAATATAACGGTCGAGGAGGTATAGCAGAATGGCGCTTACACCGAGAGAAATTGTCGACGAGCTGAATAAATACATCATAGGACAGGACGACGCCAAGCGCGCCGTCGCGATAGCGCTCAGAAACAGATATCGCAGAAACAAGCTGCCAGACGAGCTACGCGACGAGATAACGCCCAAGAACATTATAATGGCAGGCCCCACGGGCGTAGGCAAGACCGAGATCGCGCGGCGCATATCCAAGCTCATGAGGGCTCCGTTCGTAAAGGTCGAGGCCACCAAGTTCACCGAGGTCGGCTATGTCGGCAGAGACGTCGAGAGCATGGTGAGGGATCTTGTAGAAGCCGCCATACGCATGGTCAAGCAGGAGAAATACGAGCTCGTAAAGGACGAGGCCGCGCGCAGAGCGGAGGTCCGTCTCGTGGATATACTCTGCGGCGATCAGGAGAAGCCCAGGCCGCAGAACCCGCTCAACCTCATATTCGGTACGCCGCAGCTCAGCGCGTCGCCGCAGGAGACGCCCGAGGACGCGAGCGAGCGCATGAACAAACGTCAGCAGATAGAATACAGCCTGCGCGCCGGCACCCTCGAAAACGCCATGCTCGATATAGAGGTCGAGGACGCGGGAGGCATAGGCATAGAGATAGCGGGCATGGGCGGAGATATCAACATGGGCGACATGTTCTCCGGCATACTCCCCAAAAAGACCAAGACGAGGCATATTCCCGTTTCCGAGGGCAGAAAGATTCTGCGTCAGCAGGAGGCCGATAAGCTCATTGACATGGACGACGTGACCTCCATAGCTCTCGAGCGCGCCGAGCAGGAGGGCATCATCTTCCTCGACGAGATAGACAAGATAGCGGGCAAAAACATGGGCTCCGGCCCGGATATATCCCGTGAGGGCGTGCAGAGGGATATCCTGCCTATAGTCGAGGGCAGTACCGTCGTCACAAAATACGGCCCCGTAAAGACGGATTATATGCTCTTTATAGCCGCGGGCGCGTTCCATACCGCCAAGATAAGCGACCTCATACCCGAGCTGCAGGGCCGCTTCCCCATCCGCGTGGACTTAAAGCCGCTCACGCGAGAGGACTTTATAAAGATACTGTCCCAGCCCGAGAACGCCATAACCAAGCAGTATACGGCGCTGCTCTCCGCCGACGGCGTGAACCTCACGTTTACCGACGACGCTCTCGCCATGATAGCGGAGTATGCCGAGGTAGCCAACAATACCATGGAGAACATAGGCGCAAGACGGCTGCATACCATAGTGGAAAACATGCTCGACGATATATCCTATAACGCCGGCGACGTATTTCCGCCCGTCGACGTGACCGTGGACGAAAACTATGTAAAGGAGCACACGGGAGCGTATCTCAAGCAGACAGATCTTGAGAAGTTCATACTCTGATATGCTTAAAATAACCTCTGTCCTGCGCGGCTCGCCCGCACACCGCGCAGGCATAAGAAAGGGCGACGTCATAGTTTCGCTCGGTGGTGAGCCTGCGGTCGATTTCATCGACTACGAGTATTTCACATCGTCGGACTGTATTGAAGTTGAATTTAAGAAGCCCAACGGACGCATAAAAACAGCCGTTATAGAAAAGGACGAATGCGAGGATCTCGGCGTGGATTTCGACGATCCGGTCTGCCGCGCGTGCTGCAATAAATGCGTATTCTGCTTTGTAGATCAGCTGCCGAAGGGCATGCGCGACACTCTGTATTTCAAGGACGACGACTGGCGCATGAGCTTTCTCATGGGTAATTATGTCACGCTCTCTAACGTGAGCGACTCGGAGTTTTCCCGCATTCTAAGAAGAAAGACCTCTCCCCTGTTCATATCCGTACACGCCACCGATCCCGGCGTGCGCTCTTTTATATTGGGCAGAAAAAACGCGGATATACTGCCGCGACTTAAGGCTCTTAAGGATAACGGCATAAAGTTCGACTGTCAGGCCGTGCTCGCCGCAGGTATAAACGACGGCGACGTGCTTAAGCGCACGATAGAGGACCTTGCGCCGCTCATTCCGTATGCTCGCTCGCTCGCGCTCGTGCCGGTCGGGCTGACCGCCCACCGCGAGGGTCTCTATCCGCTCTCGGTCTTAAATAAAGATCAGGCTGCTGCTATAATAGATATGGCAGAGAGCTATGCGGAGGGCTTTTTAAAGCAATACGGCACGCGCTTTGTATTCTGCTCTGACGAGCTTTATATGCGTGCGGACAGAGCGCTGCCTCCCGTCGCACACTACGAGGAGCTTTTGCAAAAGGAGGACGGAGTCGGTCTCGTGTCCTCGTTTATGGCAGAGGCGGAGGAGGCTCTTAAGGAGGCAAAAACCTCGCGCTGCAGCGAGCTTTCGATAGCGTGCGGGGCGGATATCGCGCCAATGTTTTCCGTGCTGGCCTCGAAATGCTCGGAAAAGCTCGGCGTAAGACTGTCGGTCTACCCCATCATAAACAATTTCTTCGGGCATACCGTCACGGTCTCCGGGCTCATGACCGGGCGGGATATCGCGGAACAGCTTAAAGGTAAGCCGCTCGGAGAGGCGCTGCTCATTTCAGCGACCGCTTTAAGGCGATTCGAGGATGTTTTTTTAGACGGAGTTACACTTGAGGAAATTTGTGGTATACTGAAAACAGAGGTGCGTCCGGTAGAGCCTGACGGCGCACTGTTCATAGAAGCAATAACAGGCTGAAAGGGCATAAATGACGAGCAATACCGTGGCTATCGTCGGCAGACCGAATGTCGGCAAATCGACCTTTTTTAACAGACTTTGCGGAAACAGAACGGCCATCGTCGAGGACATCCCCGGCGTCACGCGGGACCGTATATTCGGCGACGCCGAATGGCTGAATTACCGCTTTACGCTTATAGACACGGGCGGCATAGAGCCCGAGACCGAAGACACTATATTAGTTCAGATGCGCGCGCAGGCCGAGCTGGCTATAGCCGCAGCTGACGTAATACTGTTTTTCACGGACGCCAAGGAAGGCCTCGTGAGCTCCGACTATCAGGTCGCAGATATGCTGCGCCGCGCGGACAAGCCCGTGATAGTCGTCGTCAACAAGGCCGACCACGAGCGAGCAGAGGCCGCTAAATACGACTTTTACGCACTCGGCATAGGCGACGTATACGCCATATCCTCCACGCAGGGGCTCGGCTTCGGTGACCTTTTGGACGCGGTGGCAGAGCACTTCCCCGCTCCCGATGCGGAGGAAGATACCGAGGAGGATAAGCCCTTATACATTTCCATAGTGGGCAAGCCCAACGTCGGCAAGTCCTCCCTCACAAACAGGATACTCGGCGAGGAGCGCTCTATAGTCAGCGATATCCCCGGCACCACAAGGGACGCCATAGACGCGCCCTTAGAGCTCGACGGCAGGCGCTATGTCATAACCGATACCGCCGGAATGCGCAAGAAATCCCGCATAGAGGACAGCACCGTGGAGCGCTACAGCGTGATACGCTCGCTCATGGCCGTGCGCCGCTCGGACGCCGCGGTCGTGCTCATAGACGCCACGGAGGGCATATCCGAGCAGGACGTTAAAATAGCGGGTTATGTCCACGAGGAGGGCAAGCCCGTCGTTATAGCCGTAAATAAATGGGACGCCGTGGAAAAGGACTCCTATACGATAGAAGCCCATAATAAGGCCATAGACTCCGCTTTGTCGTTCATGCCCTATGCGCAGAGACTGTATATATCCGCAAAGACCGGCATGCGCGTTAATAAGCTATTTTCACTCATTAACTCAGCCTACGAAAACGGCAGCCGCCGCATATCGACCGGACTTTTAAACGACTGCATCCGAGAGGCCGTCACGGCTGCGGAGCCGCCCACGGACAAGGGCAAACGCCTTAAGATATATTACGCCACACAGGTCTCCGTGCTGCCTCCGACCTTTGTGCTTTTTGTAAACGACACCACGCTTATGCACTTCTCGTATAAGCGCTATATAGAGAATTATCTAAGAAAGAGCTTCGAGTTCTCCGGGACCGCCATCAGACTTCTTTTACGAGAGCGGACGGACGAGAAAGGCTGACGTTATGATGATACTGTGCTTTGTAGGAATTGCCATAGCGAGCTACCTCGTGGGAAGCATATCCCCCTCTATCATTATTTCTCATCACTATCAGAAAAAGGATATACGCAATTTCGGCAGCGGAAACGCGGGTTCCACCAATATGATACGCACGTTCGGGTGGAAGCTGGGGCTTTTCACTTTCGCGCTCGATATCGTAAAGGGCTTTATAGTCGTTTTTGCCGCGTCGCAGCTCAGCCCCGTTATAGGCGATACTCTCGGTCTCGCGCGCATGGTCGCGTCTCTCTCCGTCATTGCCGGACACAACTGGCCCATATACTATAAATTCCGCGGAGGAAAGGGCGTCGCGTCCACGCTCGGAGTGCTGCTCGTGCTCATGACCTGGCCCACTCTCGGCTGTCTCGCGATCGCGATAGCGACCATACTTATAACAAGCACGGTCTCCATAGGCTCCCTTTTGGGCACGCTGCTTTGCGCAGTGAGCTCCTTCGTATTTTACGACGATCTCGTGATGCAGATAACCGTATGCCTGCTCACCGCCTTCATGTTCTTTTTACACAGAGCCAACATACAGCGCATCTTCAAGGGTACGGAGAACAAGCTCGTCATATTCAAGAACAAAAATACATCCGCAGGATGAACCTATTAATAACGTTATCTTTTCCGCCGGTCGTTTGACCGGCTTTTTCTTTATGCCTCCGGAATGAATACTTGACCGACCGTGCGACATATAAATCTATATAAAATCCATATTCTGTACGGGAGGCTTTTAATAATCATGCCGCAATACGACGTTTATAAAGACATAGAGCAAAGGACGGGCGGTTCCGTTTATCTCGGCGTGGTGGGACCTGTCCGTACCGGAAAATCCACTTTTATCACAAAGATGGCAGAGCAGCTCATACTGCCGTATATCACCGACGAGTTTGAGAAGCAGCGCATAATCGACGAGCTTCCGCAGAGCGGAAACGGAACGAGCATAATGACAACACAGCCAAAATTCGTGCCGGATCACGCCGTTCAGGTCAATATCGACGATAAGGCGGGGCTTTCTGTCCGCATGGTAGACTGCGTGGGCTATCTCGTGGACGGCGCGCAGGGGCATATAGAAAACGACAAGCCGCGCATGGTGAAAACGCCGTGGTTCGATCACGATATACCCTTTGAAGAAGCTGCGGAACTCGGCACAAAGAAGGTCATAGAGGATCACTCGAGCATAGGCGTCGTGCTCACGACCGACGGCACTATAACAGAGATACCGCGCAAAAGCTATGTCCCGGCGGAGGAACGCACTGTCTCCGAGCTCAAGGCCATAGGCAAGCCGTTCGTCGTGGTCATAAACTCCGCAGATCCCAAAGGCGCAAACGCCGTCGCGCTCAAGGAAGAGCTCGCTCAGAAATACGGCTGCGCAGTGGTTCTGCTCAACGCAATGCAGCTGTCAAAGGACGACGTCGTCTCTCTGCTCTCGGATATACTGTTTGAATTCCCGGTCCGTTGCGTGGAGATAGGCATGCCGGGCTGGGCGACGTCTCTCGACAAGGAGCACTATATACTGAGCGATCTCACACAGCGCGCGGAGGAGTACACACGTGAGCTTATAACGATGCGCGACTGCTTTAATGCCCCGGACACTCTCTCCGCGTCCGAGTATGTTAAGAGCATGCGCGTGAACGAGATCTGCCTCGGCTCCGGCACGCTTAAGCTCGAGGTAGCTCTCGAGGATCCCCTGTTTTACAGAGTGCTCGGAGAGCAGTGCGGCTGCGATATAGCCGACGAACGCGTTCTGTTCTCCATGACGCGGGAGCTCGTGGACGCAAAAAAGCGATACGACCGCTTTAAAAGCGCTATCGCCACGGTCAAGCAGACCGGATACGGCATAGTATCCCCCACTCTTGACGATATGCGGTTAGAACGTCCCGAGCTTTACGACCATAACGGAAAATACGGCATGCGTATACGCGCGGGCGCGCCCACGCTGCATATGGTGCGCGTCGACGTAGAAACGGAGGTCAGCCCGATAATAGGCACCCGTCAGCAGGCGGAGGATTTTATAGGCACGCTCACGGCTCTCTACGACGATTCTCCCGAAAGCATCTGGGACGTGGATATATTCGGCAAGACTCTTTCCGAGGTCGTAGGAGACGGCCTTAAGGCAAAGGTGCAGAACATCCCGGACGAGGCGCGCACAAAGCTGCAAAGCACGCTCGAGCGCGTCGTCAACGAGGGCGACGGGGGCATGCTGTTTATACTGCTCTGACGGTCTGACTAAAAACTTAGACTATAAAAAGACAGTCGCTTTTATACGGCTGTCTTTTGTCATGCATTATAGTTGCGTTTCTTTTATGTCAGCTCTTATTGCCGCCGAAAAGGTTCGTGAAGAAGTTTCCCACATTGCTGAAGAAGGTCCTTATTTTCTCGCCTATCACGGTGACGGTCTCCTGTGCCTTGTTGGCCGTGTTGAGCGTGTTGGCAAGCGCCTCTACTCTCTTCTGCAGCTCGGCTGTGTCCAGTCCTTCAAGCGAACGGCAGAGCTCAAGCAGTCTTTTGACCTGTGCGTCCGTGAGCTCATAGTTATTATCCTTGGCGATCCTTACGATCTCGCTCTTGACCTCGTCGTCGGTCATATTCTGAGTCTCGTCCAGTATCGACTTGAGCTGATTCACAAGCTCGGTTGCGCTCTGATTGCCTATAAGCTCTCCAAGCTCGCCCGTTATGACAAGCTCCTCTGCGGCTGCGCTTTTTGCAGTCTCGTCGAGCTTTTGGCCGGTGATGTCCTCATACGCCTTGTATATGCCTGTCAGAGCGGCTGTGCCTGATACCGCGTGAGGCGCGGATATCTTGACTCTGGCGTCGGTTATACCGGCTGTCGTAAGAGCGTTCTGATACATCTCCGTGGTGCACCATTTGATGTTCATAATGGACATCTTCAGGCCGCTGCCCTCCTCGAGCGTCTCGATATAAACGCAGGACAGCGCAACATTGCCTATCTTTGCGTCGTCAACAAGTCCCTCAAGGTATTCACGCTCGTCCGAGTTAGTTACTCTGAGCTCCGTGACGCTGCCTCTCGATACTTCAAAATCGTCGTATATCTTTGATATCTCGTCGTCGGTAAGATCGGCTGCGATAACGGCGCGCTTCTCACCCGCCTGTACCGCGAATGCGCTCGTCATTCCTATAGCGAACACCATTATTACCGCGATCACGGCCACGATCATTCTTTTTTTCATCTTTCTTCCCTCCATATATCAAACCTCGTTGCTCATTCTACCACAAAAGCAGTAAAAAGGTTTAACATAATTATAAACAATCGAATAACATTTAAACCTTTAAATGGCAGTTTTTGCCGGTTATTGCTTCTTTTCATAATACGGACCGGATATAGCCGCAATGCATACGTTCCGAAAGCCTGCGGATCGGCGGTTGGCTGCTTTTTTTGCCCGATCAAACGTTTGCGGGCATATAACGAAAAAAGCCGCCGAAGCTGCGTTCAGCGGTCTTTTCGCAATACCGAATGTCATTTTCGCTATGCCTTATCCTCCGAGCACACCGATGCTCAGTATACGCATCAATCCATATGGAATATGTCTGTCATATCCTCGTAGTAGCGCGCGGATTCGTGATCCAGAAAGCACGGCTTGGAGAACTTCCACCACTCGTTCATCGCCTTGCTTTTATCCATTCTCTCCATATCAGACTTATAATCCTGACCGTTATATTCAAAATACGAAACGACGGTATCCCCGAGTATGAATATGCTGTAGTTCTCTATGTGACTTTTCTTAAGCTCAACAAGCACGTCCGGCCATACCGATTCATGAAGTCTGCAGTACTCGTCTCTCTTATCCGACTTAAGACGCGCTATCTGACCGTATCTTTTCAACCGTTTCCGCCTCCGTTGTCTGCCTTGTTATACCGAAAACCCGGCTATCGGGTAATATGCCATGTCCGGGCGTCTGTCCAGCCGCCCATAGAGACACACCACGGGAAGGCTGCTTTCAAGTATCACCGCATACTGACCGAAGGGTATACGAAATCTCTCCTCACCCACAGGCATATCCATTCTTATACAGCTCACCCTTTTTGCCGGCACCGTCAGGCGTATGCCCTCTTTAGGGGGCTTATCCTCAAACAGTATCGTAAGCTCAAGTGCTGCGTCCTGTTCACCGTTGTTCACCACCATCAACGCCTCATGTCCGAAAGGCTCAGTGCTGCCGTGCGGAGGAAGATCTCCGTCTGCGAATATCCACGTCTTTTTACCTATCTCCATATTCCACTCCTTTATTCTGATCTACAGGTCATTGCTGAAATACGCATCCATCTTGGGTGACATCGGTTTGCATCCGTTTTCGGTTATGACGTATCCCGTTTCGATGCGTCCGCCGTACAGCTCGGGATGATTGAAGAACGATATATCCACCATGACTGTCATACCGGGTACGAGCACAAAATCGCCGTTGGGTCCGAAGAAAGGCGCTTCCGCCTCCATAAGTCCTATGGAATGAGCAAACGGACACACTATGTATCTGGCAAGGTCGTGCTTCTCATAATACTTCCTGCCCGGTACGTCTATATCCCGTCCGCATACTCCCGGTCTAAGCATGGCCTTTGTGAGTCTCAAGGTCTCACGCATGTGATTGATAAGGTCCTTCTGTCTGTCCGTATACTTTCCGTTCACGGGAATAATGTCTCCGACAGTCCCCGCATAGCCGCTTATTCTCGGTGCAATGCCTATCATGACAAGCTCTCCGTCCTCCATACGCTTATTTATCGCAGTAGGCACGACCGCCTTGGCGCGCTCTCCCGAGCCGACTATGCACGAGTATGCAAAGCTCGAGGCTCCCTTTGCTCTGCAAATATACTCTCCCTCGGCAGCGACCTCG
>CAYVOZ010000005.1:0-30985 GCA_964453325.1 uncultured Christensenellaceae bacterium
GTGTGATTGCTCTATCCTCGTAAGGGTGTATATGAGAATGGCAGTCCGACCTTAAGTGTGCAGTTATTGTTCTACAAGGTCTATCTGCATACAATCTATAGTATTTATCCTTGAACTTATCATTACGATGCGCATATGGCATTATGTCAGCAATCTTCGGATCGGTAGCATCATCCCCGGGATTCATTCTTCTGTAAATCTCATAGTTCAATTCACTACAATAACGGGCTTTATGATTAAATACCAAAGGAATCTCTCGATCCTGATTTATTAGTCTCAAATATTCATTTTCCAGACCAGTGTACGGATTTGAATCTATTTTTCTGCCGCCCTCTTCAGTATCAATTTCTCCCACATTCTTTTCATGAGGAGCCACTAATGATCGAACACCATCTAATGCTTTTGATAAATTGTAAATAGGGTTGCTTTCATTATTCTCATGAATCTGCTTAAAAAGATCTTTAGGCGTTACATCCATTTTTTCTGAAACATCGTTTCGAATTGCAATATAAATCAATCTTTCTCTACTTTGTGCAACAGAAAAATCAGCGGAGTTCAAAAGTTCATAGTAAACGGAATAAGTGTAAGTGTATCCGTCCTTGTGTATCTTCAAGCTTTCATAATCCTCGACTACTTGGTCAGCAACCTTCAGCATTCCTTTTACATTTTCCATTACAACAATTTTCGGTGAAAGTTGTTCAATACACTTAATAAAAAATTTATACAATTCATTTCTCGGATCATCGATTACCCTATGATGCTTATTTGCTGAACTAAAACCTTGACATGGCGGACCCCCTATTACTACATCAACATCTTCATGAATATACTTACCAATGTGTTCTGAAATTTCTCTTATATCACCACAAACAATTGATTCTGAAGGTATTTCTGGATGGTTATATTTATAAGTTTCAATACATAAAGGATCGAAATCGTTTGCAAAAAGAGTCTTAAATCCATTTTGTTTAAAACCAAGACTTAAACCACCTGCGCCACAGAACAAGTCAACCATTGTAGGTGCCAATCTGTTCTTTTCTATTTCCTGCAACTTTTTCCGTTCAGCATTGCTTAGATTAATTATAAATGGTTTAAACAGTCCATAATTTTCGTTAATAGTCGCAACAGCTCGGTATAAATCCTTAATTACTGATTTTGGCAGAACCGTTTGTAATAGGACTGCTTGGTCTGGAGAACCAATAATGCCTATTTCAATCAGTCTATCTACCACCCCAGATTCATTAGTAGTATAAGAAAAAGAATATTTTTTACAAACAGCATCTACAATCTTTATCAATAATGCGATTTTTTCCTTAAAATAGTTTTTCTCTGTAATTCCTTCTATATCTGAAACATTCTTAAATATCATTTTTTTCCTCCTCAATCGGAGCAGATAAATACGCACGAAAAGCTTTCGCTATTGCTTCTGCTAACAGCGGAGGAACTGCATTTCCGATTTGTTTAAACTGTTCTGTTCTAGATCCCTCAAAAATAAAATCATCTGGGAAAGACTGTAGTCGTGCTGCCTCTCTAACAGTAATACTGCGGCCTTGAGTATAGTCAGGATGAATAAACTGATTTCCATCTTTATATAGATGCGCAATAATCGTTTTCGATGGAGTATCCCACCATTGAACTTTATAGCTATTAAAAAACACTCTCTTTTTCTCATGACCTAGGTCAGGGCGGTTCTCTAATAACTCAAGAAAGTTCCAATGATTCAAAGCCATAACTTGATAGCGTTCTACATCCTTGGCATTATTGATTCGAGCCACATGACACCTCAAAACATTATCAGAATTGGCTCTCATATGTCGTTGATATTCAGAGCACTCGTTTACATCCTTTGCATATTCAGCTATTGGGGTTCCTTCTCCTTGTCTTAACCATGGCAAGTCATCAATAGCCTCTCGTACCGATACAAACTTCTTCTGCCCATCAGAAGGTATCTCACCAGGTGCATAGTGAGTCTTTGTAATGGCAGAATAAACTTCATCCGGCGTAAATTTTAAATCCTTCCTTACGCCCAAGAGTATTACACGTTTTCTCTCTTGTGGCACTCCGTAATGTGTTGCATTCAATACTATGGTTTCAGGATTTTTTACTATATTGTAATGAACACTAAGTTCTTTAGATACTAGGTCAAATATTTTCTTTCTTTTCACTTTAGCTTTTAGCATTCCTGTCACATTCTCAAAAACAAAGACTTTCGGCAGAAAAGCATTAAGAATTTTAACATAACTTTCAAACAGGAAATTTCGAGGGTCATCCTCCATATTATTTTCATCTTTTGCTACACCTAAAGAAGAAAAGCTCTGGCATGGTGGACCCCCAATGATTACATCCACAGATTTATCGCCAACAACATCTCGAAGCCTATCAATAATATCTTCACTCGTTATATCAGCCTCAAGCACAGCGTTCTTAACCTCTTGTTCTGAATACCCATAATGTTTCATACGAGTTCTCAATGTTTCACAAGCATAATGATCTATTTCAACATGCGCAAGTGCATTGTATCCTTGCTTATAAAAGCCCTCCGTCAACCCTCCACATCCGGCAAAAAGGTCAATAAAATTTATCATAGTACATCCTCATCATTCTCTTTATTTCGATCCGGGACATACTCGAGTACCTCTGAAATTTGACAGCCAAATACTGAGCATATTTTGTCCAGCGTATGTAAATCCACCTTTTTTACATCTTCACGATATAAATCACCTATGGTGTTCGGCCTAATCCCAGTCAACTCCGAGAGTTTTTTTCTCGTCATTTTTTCTCGTCCCATTAGTTCACATAATTTTATTTTTATCATTATTCAACCTCACAATTCATGACAGAAAATAACGATTTTTGTTATATATTATCTTACCGTTGTTATTTAATAACGATTTTATTATATCATACATGGTTCGTCATTTCAATCCATCAAAGCCATAAAATCATAAAAAGATGTACCAGGTATTAACTTGGTACATCTCAACATATCAAATCATATAGTCACTAATTTCTATTTCTTCTATTTCTGGCTTTGAAAGCATCCATGTCATTGTTCCATCTGTATCCTTGAATAAAACAATGTGCCAATGAGTAATGGTCCCATCTTCGTCCTTTGAATTATTCAACCTTTCTATATGCTCCTCAATCAAGGAAACTGGCAATGCAACCATTATATTCTCATCTTTACAACCATATACTACAAATGTTTCTTCGCAGTTCTTCAAATCCTCAAGAGGATTACGTCTATAAGCAAACCAGAACTTGTCACGTTTTCCTTGCTTGTACGCTTTAGAAGTCGTAATCACATAACCATGTTTTCCGTCTGTCGTTACATACGAACTGCGTCCAACCTTGACTAATTCGGAATCCAAAGATTTTGCCAATCTCAACACGCACTTGTCAGCAAAATTCACTTTCTTGCTTTGCTGTTTAGGTTCTGAAACAGGTGTTATAACCTTCTTTGTAATCTCTTGCGAAGTATCCTCGATTTCCTCGTAAGCAATCCCCAAAGAGTTGCAAAGCAAATGTTTTATTTTGTCAAAACGCCTAGTGCAATAGTCTGTATAGTATTCCTTAAGAACAGGGAAATCATTTTCAGTATATGGCATATCCATCCATTCAAGATCCGCTTCCTCGGTAAAACTGTATTTGCTTTCAACTTCATCCAAATTTACATGAAGCAGATATTTCTTATCTTGATAGAAATTCTTATCTTTTTTGCTTCGATTAACATACTCAGGCAAATAACAAAGATTTGCTATACAGCTTATTGGTAACCCATCGCCATTGCAAGCTTCGATGAGTTTTCTCATCTGCTCCTTTGGTGCAATGTGTTCAACATCAAATCGATCAATCGACAACTGATCCATGGCTGTAAAGGTTTTGAGATAAATACAATTAAGAATCACATACTCTTCACTTCGTGGACTTGCAACCTTTTTGACCTCAGCACGTAACATCGAACGTTCGAACAAACCATCCAATGCGACCATCCAGGCTCTACTAGATATTTCAGTCATGTATCTATTCGGTTTAGCCGCCGCATGAATTTTTCCAGTCCCGCCTTCACTCCAATAGTTTGTAATGATGTCATAGACATAGTACTGAACAAGATTCTTTGAGATTATATTTTTGCGTTCATTCCATGTGCCAGCAAAATTATCATAATTACCATTTGCATACATTTCTTTGAAAGTGGTTGAAATCATCGAAAGCACTTGATATTTAGAATGAAAAATCTTATTCGTGTTCCGAGAATTACCCTTGAATTTGGTCACAACAGAAATAGCACTGTTTACAAAATCAATAGCAGTACAGATGGCTTGCTCGAGAACATTCAGATCAATAGTACGAAGATTGGTATACAAGGTACGGATTCTATCTGTGTCGTTGAGGCAAGCATTAACTAGCTCAAACGCAAGGGGATTTACTGTATCATCAGCAAGATTTTTATTAAACCCTAAAATTTCATATTTTGAAACCAAATACTTACTGAAACCAAATAGATACTCAAAGGCATTTACCCTTTTTGTTGTTCGCATCTCTTCACGACTGTATCCGTGAATTTGATAACCATCTTCCACAAAGGCATCATATTTGCGAACAATATTTTCGATGATATCAATGTTTTCAATAGTGTATTTTTCATTAACCGGCCAAGCAGCGGCGTATACCTCATACTGATCAAGTGGCGTACCTTTTGAATTGATACGGTCAAAGATATCCGGAAGATTACTCTCATCACCTATATAAACAATAACCGGTATTACAGTTCCTGCAATTTTATCATATAAATCCTGTCGCTCTTCAAAAAATATAGTGATGGTATCGATCAACCCTTCAATTGCATCGAAACTGGCATCAAACTCACCCGCTATCTGCTTTGCAACGGAGAAATATTGCAGGTTTTTAAATGTCTTCTGTTTCTTAATAAATGAAGTAAGGATGCCACGAATCACTGCATAATTATCCTTCCCCTCTTTTCCTAAGAGCGTCAGAATACTTTCGCAGAATTCGTCTGAAATACTATCATCGTAAAAAAACTCGGTAGGATTAGTCATGTATTTCTTGATACTGTTTCCTCGCTGTAATCCATCAACCAAAATATAAGTGCGCTTGTTGTCCTCAAACGTCTCATAAAAAAGCATAGTACCCACCGGGTAACCCTTAATCAAGGAATCTATAAATACCTGTTCTTGAGTACGGCTCCAACGCTTTCCACGTTGAAACATTGGAACAACAATTCTTTTATTATCTTTATGCATATCCTGGAGTGCAGAGGACAAATCCTGCAGTGTCCAGTTTTCACATGTGCATCCTGCCATAACTTCACCTTCCTACCGTGTTTAACATTCTTATCTACTCAACTATTACAATAATCATTTTATCAACTCAACCTTTTCCATTTTCAACTTGTCAACTCGACCCAAAAATCTCGATGGTTGATATGTTTTCTCAAAGCAAAAATCTGAGTATCTGAGTAACCAATCAACGGATACTCAAATGTCCAGAAATACTTTATTCTAAGCCATTTTTCACTATTTACTTCTGTACCTTTGACAGCAATACTACTGACTCAACATGCCCGGTCTGGGGGAACATGTCGAACGGCTGGATAGAGACGGGGTAGAAGCCTTTTTCGATGAGCAGCGCGGCGTCGCGCGCGAGAGTGGCGGGGTCGCAGGAGACGTATATGAGCTTCTTTGCGCCGCTCTCGGCTATATCGTCTATGACGGAGGGGGAGAGCCCCTTGCGCGGCGGGTCGACTATGACCGCGTCGAGCCTGCCCTCGGCCTTTATTATGCCGCCGAACGCGTCCGCGCAGTCCGCGCAGATGAACTCCGCGTTTGCGATGCCGTTTAAGACGGCGTTCTTTTTGGCGTCCTCTATGGCCTGCGGTACTATCTCTATGCCGTATATGCGCTTTGTCTGCGGAGCCGCGCAGAGCGTTATCGTGCCCGCGCCGCAGTAAAGATCGGCGACTACGTCCTCCGAGCCCAAAAGCCCGAGTATATATGCATACATACGCTCCGTCCCGGAGTGATTTACCTGCAAAAATGTGTTTAAGGATATATCAAAGCTTCTGCATAAAATGCTCTCTCTAATGCGCCCGCTGCCGTATATCGGCTGGGTTTCGGCTCCGAGTATGGCGTTTCCGGGCTCGCGGTTTATGTTCAGCACGATGCTCTTTATGTCGGGAGAAGCCGCGGTCAGCGCGGATACGAGCTCTTCGCTCTTTTTAAGCCCGCTGCCGTTTATGACGAGCCCGGCCATGAGCTCTCCCGTAGAGGCGCGGCGCAGCACTATATGCCGCAAAAGCCCCTCGCAGGTCGTCTCGTCGTATATGCTTATATTGTTTTTGAGTATGAAGCCGCGTATCGCCTCTGCGGCGGCGGTGAACTCCGGCGCGGAAATGCCGCACTCGCGCACGTCCACGACTCGGTGCGAGCGTCTGGCAAAGCAGCCTATTTGAAGCTCGCCCCTGTCCATGCCGACGGGCAGGGAGACCTTGTTGCGGTAGTGCTTCTCGCAGCCGGACGGTACGGTGGGGTTGGGCTCTATGGCAAGATGCGCAAACTTATAAAAGCACTCCGCGACGGTGCGGCGCTTAAATTCGAGCTGCGTTTCATACCGTATATGCTGGCAGGTGCAGCCGCCGCAGCGCCCGTATACCGGGCAGAACGGCTCGACGCGATCGGCGGAACGCGAAACGAGCCTCAGGAGCTTTCCCGAGGCATAGGTCTTTTTATTGCTGATTATGCGCACCTCGGCGGTCTCGCCGGGCAGCAGCCCTTCTATAAATACGGTCTTGCCTTCGG
Source organism: uncultured Christensenellaceae bacterium (assembly GCA_964453325.1). Classification (GTDB taxonomy): domain Bacteria; phylum Bacillota; class Clostridia; order Christensenellales; family Christensenellaceae; genus JAZRGP01. The sequence goes on from CAYVOZ010000005.1 coordinate 6,819, forward strand.
CGCGCGCAATACCCACGCCGTCCGCGATATGAGCGTCGGCGGTCAGCGTGAGCACGTCGTTCTTCTGTATCATTTCTCGGTGATGACGCAGGCTATTATGTGCAGAGGCGCATCGGACACGTTCTCTATGCCGTGCTCCTCGCCCTCAAAGCAGAACGTCATGTCGCCCGCGTGGACGGTGTATTCCTTGCCGTTGTCGTTATAAAGCCCCTCGCCCTCGGCGATGAAGTAAAACTCGCACTCTCCGACGTGCCTGTGCATGCCGAGAGAGCAGCCGGGCTCTACGACGGTATCCGCAAGTATCCTGAAATGCGCGGGCATTTTATCTGTGGGGAGAAAGTGCTCAAAGTCCACCGTGCCTTTGCCGCCTCTTACGTTCGGTTTGGGCTCTACTATCCTGTCTTGTCTTGTTATAAGCATGGCGTTGTCGCTCCTTGTTTTTTGTAATTGTACCATATATTGCGCTATGCAATAAAGCCCCTTTGTATTAAAATATAAGAGAACAGTTAGGAGACGCTTATGGGAAAGTTTTTTTTAGAATCCAAATACAAGCCGTCCGGCGATCAGCCCGCCGCTATAGACGCGCTCGTAAAGGGCGTGGAGGAGGGCAAAAAGGCGCAGGTGCTGCTCGGAGTCACGGGCTCGGGCAAGACGTTCACCATGGCAAATGTCATAGAGCGCACGCAGCGGCCCGCGCTCGTGCTCGCGCATAATAAGACGCTCGCGGCGCAGCTCTGCACGGAGTTCAAGGAGTTCTTTCCGCATAACGCCGTGGAGTTTTTCGTATCGTATTACGATTATTATCAGCCCGAGGCGTATATCGAAAAGAGCGATACCTTTATAGAAAAGGACTCGAGCATAAACGACGAGATAGACCGGCTGCGCCACAGCGCGACGACCGCGCTTTTAGAGAGGCGCGACGTTATCGTCGTCGCCAGCGTGTCCTGCATATACGGCATAGGCTCGCCGGAGACCTATCTTCATTCGACGCTGCCGCTGCGGCGGGGCATGAAGATAGACCGCGAGGACATCATACACCGGCTCACGGATATAAACTTTAAGCGCAACGATATAGATTTTCAGCGCGGCACGTTCCGTGTGCGCGGGGACACGCTCGAGGTATTCCCCATGAACCAGAACGACCGCGCCGTGCGCATAGAGCTCTTCGGGGACGAGATAGACCGGCTTTTGGAGGTGGACGTGCTGACGGGCAAGGCCGTGAGCAGCGTGGAATACACCATGATATTCCCGGCTACGCACTATGCCGTGGAGCGGGAAAAGATGCTCGGCATACTCCCCACGATACGCGACGATATGCAGAAGCAGGCCAATCTTTTCCGCGAGCAGGAAAAGCTGTTAGAGGCGGAGCGCATCACGCAGCGCACGACCTACGACCTTGAGATGCTGACGGCGCTCGGCTACTGCACGGGCATAGAGAACTATTCGCGCTATTTCGACGGCAGGAGCGAGGGCGAGCCGCCATATACGCTCATGGACTATTTCCCCGAGGACTATCTGCTGTTTGTGGACGAATGCCATGCCACGCTGCCGCAGGTGCGCGGGATGTATAACGGAGACAGGTCGAGAAAGGATATGCTCGTAAAATACGGCTTCCGTCTGCCCGCGGCGCGAGATAACCGTCCGCTCGAGTTTCACGAGTTCAACGAGCGCGTGAACCAGGCGATATACGTCAGCGCCACGCCTGCGGAGTATGAGAAGAATCTTGCAGGCGGAGCCATAATCGAACAGATAGTCCGCCCGACGGGCCTCGTCGATCCGGAGATAACCATTCGCCCGGTAGAGAACCAGCTCGACGATCTGCTCATAGAGATAAACAAGGTCGTGGAAAAGGGCATGCGAGTGCTTGTGACCACGCTCACAAAAAAGCTCGCAGAGCGGCTGACCGACTATTATGCGGAGATGGGCGTGCGCGTCAAGTACATGCACTCGGACATAGACACCATGGAACGCATAGATATAATCCGCGGACTGCGCCTTAAGGAGTTCGACGTGCTCGTCGGCATAAACCTGCTGCGCGAGGGGCTCGATATCCCCGAGGTCGCGCTTGTGGCCATACTCGACGCGGACAAGGAGGGCTTTTTAAGAAACGAGACCTCGCTTATACAGACCATAGGCCGCGCCGCAAGAAACGCGGAGGCGCGCGTCATACTCTATGCCGACGTCATGACAAAATCCATAAAGAACGCCGTTGCCGAGACCGAGCGCAGACGCAAAACGCAGATGGCATATAACGAGAGGTACGGCATCACCCCCACCACGATAGTCAAGGAGGTAGCGGAGGGACTGTCCATGAGCGCCGCCGTGGACGAGGTCGCGCCCGCCGCCATATCGCCCGACGTGCCTATAGAGCAGAGGATCACGCTGCTCGAGAAGCAGATGCGCGAGGCCGCCGCGGAGCTCGAGTTTGAGGTCGCGGCAAAGCTGCGCGATGAGATAAAGAAGCTCAAAAAAGAACGGGACGAGCTGCCGTTTTTATGATATTATCTTAAATAAGCCCGACGCTTTATAACAGGAAAAGAGAGGTATACGCCGTGAAAAAGCGCCTTACAGCCGCCCTGCTGGCGGTCATGATACTGCTTATATGCTGTGCGTGCAGTCCGACCGAAACAGAGCCGGGCGTACAGATACGCATTTTAAAGATAGGCAAGGCCGACGCGATAATAATAAAGACGGCGTCTCACGCGCTGCTCATAGACTCCGGCGAGGACGACGACGGAGAGGAAATAGTCGATAATCTTAAGGAAATGCGTATTAACAAATTAGATATGTTCGTCGTGACGCATTATGACAAGGATCACATTGGCGGCGCGCCCGAGGTCATGACGTCGATAAACATCGACGAGATAATAGAGCCGGGCTACGAAAAGGAGTCGGCGGTATACGACCTCTATTCAGATACGGCGGACGCCGTGAAAATAAAGCGCACAGTACCGGAGAGCAACGATCCCATTACGCTCGACGGAGTACAGATAGACATTCTCATGCCGAGAAAAAAGGCGTACGACGACGAGAACGATTCCTCTATAGCGCTGCGCCTGACCTGCGGAGAAAAAACGCTCATGTTCCTGGGCGACGCCAAGGCCGAGCGCCTTTTGGAGCTCATGACCTATGAGGACATAACGGCGGACTTTGTAAAGGCTGCGCACCACGGCAGCTATAACTCCGTGACCGATCCCTTTTATGACAAGATGGATCCGGACTATGCCGTGATAACCTGCTCGGAAAAGAACCCGCCCGACGAGCACACGCTTAGCTGCTTTGAAAAGCTCGGCACCGAGGTGATAAAGACCTCCGACGGGGACGTGACCGTAAAGGTCTCCGCGGACCGCATAAGCATTTATCAGTAGAGAGCGGCAAAAACGAATACTGCGGCATAAGCCGTACACGATAAAGAGCGCCTTGGGCTTAAGGACGCTCTTTTGCATATCGTTGCTTTCAAAATACGACTGCTGATTTTTTACAGATTATGTTTCTGATCACTTCGACTTGTATCAGATAAGGATCTCAACTTTAAACATTGAATATGAACTGAATAATTTGAATATGAACTGTAAAATACACTATTTGAACGATACAGTTCAAATTCAGCTGTGTTTATATCAAAAAAGCTTCTCTTATTCGGAAGACCCGGATCAGAGAAGCTTAAGTGCTGTGTTTTCAATTCACCTCTGCGCCAAAAGGTCTTCTCCCGCCAGCTCGTCCGAATTTACGCCTAAAAGAGCGGCGGCGGTGGAGGCTATGTCCGCATAGGTCTCGCGCGTGCCGAGGTTTCCGGGCTTTATGCCCTCGCCCGTTATTATGAGAGGAACGTATTCGCGCGTGTGGTCCGTGCCGGGAAAGGCGGGGTCGCAGCCGTGGTCGGCGGTTATCATGAGCGCGTCGTCCGGACGCAGCTTCTTTAAAAAGCCGTTGAGCCATGTATCAAAGGCCGTCATTGCGGCGGCGTAGCCGTCCACATCGTTTCTGTGACCGTAGAGCATATCGAAGTCCACGAGGTTCACGAAGCAGAGCCCGTGAAAATCGCTGTCGGCGATGGCGTCCGTTTTTGCCATGCCGTCCGCGTTCCCCGTCGTCTTATAGGTCTTTGTGACGCTCTTTCCCGCGAAAATGTCGTATATTTTACCCACGCCTATGACGTCCATTCCGGCGTCACAGAGCACATCGAGCAGCGTGCGCGCGGGCGGCTCGAGCGAAAAGTCGTGTCGGTTCGTAGTGCGCTTGAAGGTATCCGGCGTCTCGCCGGTAAAAGGCCGCGCAATGACGCGCCCGACGCCCCATTCTCCCGTCAGCAGGGCGCGTGCCTCCGTGCAGATGTCATAAAGACGCTGCAAACCGAAATGCTCCTCGTGCGCGGCTAACTGAAAGACGCTGTCCGCCGAGGTATAGAGTATCGGGTTTCCCGTTTTTATATGCTCCATGCCGAAGTCGCGTATGACGTCCGTGCCGGAGTACGGCTTGTTGCACAGCATTTTCAGCCCGGTCTTGCTCTCGAAAGCTTCTACGAGTGCGGCGGGGAAGCCGTCCGGGAAGACTGGCAGCGGCTTTTCGGATACAACGCCTGCTATCTCCCAATGGCCTATGGTGGTGTCCTTGCCCTTTGACCGCTCCGCAAGACGCGCATATGCCGCCTTTGGGTCGTCTGTGCCGTCGGGCAGGACGCCGTCTATGTTGCAGTAGCCGAGGCTTTTAAGCGTGGGTATGCTGAACTTGTCGCTCTTTGAAATGCTTTTAAGCGTGTTCGCGCCCGCGTCGCCGAAATCTGCCGCATCGGGCAGCGCGCCTATACCCGCGCTGTCAAGTACGATGATAAATACTCTCTTTTTCATAATGCTCCGTTATCCTCTCGCCTCAAAGGCCAGGTCGCGTATGTGCTGCCCGTATTTCTCCGCAAGCCCGCCCTCGCCGGTCTCGCGGTATTTGCTGAAAAGATCCCTGCCCGTGGCATACATGGTATCCACTACCATGTCGAAGGATATTTTCCGGGTGTCGGTGAGAAAGTTTGCGAGCGTGACCGCGTTTAACGCGCGCATCGCCGCGACTGCGTTCCGCTCTATGCAGGGTATCTGCACTATGCCGCAGACGGGGTCGCAGGTCAGCCCCAAGTGATGCTCGAGCGCCACCTCCGCCGCGTATTCTATCTGGTCTATGTCCATGCCGTACAGCTCCGCGAGCGCCGCCGCCGCCATCGCGCAGGCGCTGCCTATCTCCGCCTGACATCCGCACTCCGCGCCGGATATGGACGCGTTCGTCTTTATCAGGTCGCCAATTATTCCGCCGGTCGCGAGCGCGCGGCAGATATCCGCATCGGAATAGCCGCGTTTTTCCTGCATGTATAACAGTACGGACGGCAGCACGCCGCAGCTCCCGCAGGTGGGCGCGGTCACGACCGTGCCGCCGCCCGCATTCTGCTCCGAGCAGGCAAACGCGTATGCGCATATGAGTCTGCTTTCGCGCGTCTCGGCGCTCTCGTCCATATGCTTGCCGCGAAAAAGTATGCGCGCCTTTCTCTGCACGCCGAGCCCGCCCGCGAGCACGCCCTCTGCTCTGAGCCCCTCGCGCACGGTGGCGCGCATCTGCGCCCATACTGCGGACAGGGCATCGTCTATGGATTCGCCCTCAAAGTGCCGCACATATTCGCAAAGGCGCATATCGTTATGTACGCAGTACTGCCTTATATCCAAAAAGCTCTTATGCGGATATATGTCCTCCGGTGCGATGGGCGCCTCGCCCATGAGCTTTATCTTGCCTCCGCCCACGGACAGCACGCGCTGAAAGCCTATGGCAGTTCCGTTTTTAAAGGCTTGCATGTCCATGGTGTTGGGGTGGGGGAGCTCCCCGGTATCCACGTCAAAGATTATCTCTGCGGGGACGGGCAAAAGCGTGTTTTCGAGCACCTTATCCGTGAGATGCCCCATGCCTGTGCGCGCGAGAGAGCCGTAGAGCGTCACCCTGAATGCGTCCGCCTGCGGATAACGCTCCTTGAAAATGCGCGCCGCAAGCTCCGGCCCCATGGTATGCGAGCTCGACGGCCCTTTGCCTATTCTGTAAAGCTCTTTTAAGGATTCCATACGGTCACTCCCCGTCAGTCTGCCATCCCTTTGTAACGTCTATATACTCTTTTGCGTTGCCTATCCTGAAAAGCTCGTCAGGCGTGAGCTCTATCGCGCTTGAGCTGCTGCCCGTCGCGGGAAAGACGGTCTTGAAGCGCTTTAAGGACTCGTCGAGATATACCGTCACGTCCTCGCGCTCTATCGCAAAGGGACATACGCCGCCCACGGCGTGTCCGGTGAACTCCGTGACCTGCTCGGGCGTCAGCATAGTCGCCTTGGTGTGGAAGAGGTCCTTGAACTTGCGGTTGTCTATCTTGGCGTCTCCCGCGCAGACTATGAGCACGCAGCTCCCGTCCTTGAGCAGAAACGAAAGTGTCTTTGCAATGCGCGCGCCCTCGACTCCGACGGCGGCCGCCGCGAGCTCCACGGTCGCGCTCGATACCTCAAACTCGAGCACGTCCTTGTCCTTACCGAACCGCCCGAGATATTCTCTCACTTTATCGACTGACATATGTATTCTACCTCAATCCAGATAATAATCCACGGCTACGCTCGATTCTCTGACGGCGTGCATGTGCTTCTTGACCACGCTCACGTGATAGGGATCGCTCTGATACCTGTCGAGCGCGTCCGTGTCGTCGAGAGTGACTTGCAGTATGAGGTCATACGATCTCTCGGAGCGCAGAAAATCCACGCCTACCTCGAGAGCGCGAATATAGTCGATATGATCGCTCATGGAGCGCAGCACCCCGGCTGCCTTTTCGCAGTTCTCACGCGAGCCGTCCTTGAGCTTGAAGCAAACTATATGCTTTATCATGTTGTTCTCCTTTATGATAAGTTAAATGAATGTCGAAAGGTCGGGCAGTATGCGCGTATACGGCAGCGATAAAAAGTCCTCCGCGGGGGTGGTGCCGGTCGTGACCGCGACAAAGTCGACGTGAGCGTTGTTTGCGGTGTTGGCGTCTATCGTGCTGTCGCCGGTATAGAGCGTCGTTTCGAGCGTGCCGCCGAGCTCGTTCATGACCTGCAAAAGCCCCATGGGGTCGGGCTTGGGTATCTCGACGTCGTCTATCGCGAGCACGCGGTCTATGTATTTATCGAGCCCGCAGAGCTCGAGCGTCTCCACGACTCTGCGTCTGTGCTTTGTGGATATTATGCCCGTGCGCTTGCCGAGCGCCTTGAGCTTTTTAAGCATGGCCTCGGTATACGGGAACGGGGGAGTGTTCTCCGCCATAACTATATCTCCGTATGCGCGAAATTCCTGTGTATATTGCTCGAGCAGCTTTTCGTCTGTGACGCCGAGCAGTATAGTGAAGCACTCCGTAAGGGGAATGCCTATCGTCTTTTTTATTGCGTCGTCGCTTATACCCTCATAGCCGTGCGCCTCAAAAACGTGGCGGAAGCACATGGCGATGCCGTCGCCCGAGTCCATGAGCGTGTAGTCGAAGTCGAAAAGATATACGTCGTAATCCGTAGGTTTTTTCATGTTTTATATCGTCCTGTGTATTATTTTGCAGAAATGCCCTGCTTTTCGCACGGAAAGATCATCCCCGTCTGCCGCCTTGCCTCGTCCATGACCGCTAACTCCATGCGCGAGACGTCGAGCGTATCCGGTGCTCCGTTTATCTGACGCAGCCATTCGTCGAGCTCATATTCCATATTCCACGCCTTTTCGAGCGTATAAACCTCTGCTTCTCCGCCCCGGGGACGCAGGGTCACGCGCTGCGGGTTGTGTATCGTGTCGAGTGTTATTGTGCCTTTTTCGCCCTGTATCTGGCTCTCGCTATAGCCGTCGGTGATTTTTGAATATATGAGCTCCGCTTGAAGGCCGCTGGTATAGTATGCGTGTATGACGCCCTCTCCGTCGAGTCCGTTATCGAGCAAAAGCGCGTCGGAGCAGATGCGGTCGGGCATGCCGAAGAGCTTTACGAGCGGATGAACGCAGTATACTCCTATGTCCATGAGCGAGCCGCCGCAGAAATCCGGGTCAAAGGCGTTCGTAACGACGCCGTTTCTGTATTTTTCGTATCTTGCGGAAAACTGGCTGTATTCAAATATCACGCGGCGGGGTGTGCCTATTCTGTCTATGAGCTCCGCGGCCTTTATGAACATGGGGTCGTATACGGAGCGCATGGCCTCCATGAGCACGGCTCCGCCCTTTTCGGCGGCGGCGCGCATGCGTGAAAGCTCGCCGGAGTTAACGGCTATGGGCTTCTCGCAAAGCACGTGCTTGCCGTGGGACAGCATGAGCACCGATTGTTCGCAGTGCAGGCTGTTCGGGCTCGCGATATAGACCGCGTCGATGTCGGGATCCTCCGCCAGACTCAAGAGGTCGGTGTGTATCTTTTCTACTCCGTGCTTTTCGGCAAAGGCGCGCGCGGTATCCTCTCTGCGTGAATATACGCAGGTATGCTTTAGCACGTCGCGGCTCTTCGCCGCGGAAAGCAGCTTGTCCACTATAGTATTTGTGCCTATCGTTGCAAACCGAAGCATATGGAAACCCTCCGTAGCTATTATAGCACAGCCCGCCGTGTCGTGTATATCTGACGCTGCGGGCTGTTTTATTGGTTTTGATCTATGCGGCGGAGCACAGCCCTGCATATGCATAAATGCGTTTATTCTGTTTGCCTGCCGGATAAGAGCCATGAGCTGTTACGTCAGGCGGGCGGTCCTTCGGATGGCTTGTCAGCCCTCTGCGGGGACTTCGGCCTCCGCATCGTCTGCGGTATCCGTGCTGTCTACGGTATATACCGAGCTGTATGCCCAGGATGCGTTTTTGACTATGGTATCAAAGTCGATATCCGAGCACTTTAAGGTATGGGTCTTCGGATACAGCACGGTAGCGGTCTTGTCCGCAACGAGCTCTCTTATGAGCTGCTGCACTCCGGCCGTAAGCGAATCAAAGTCCTCATAGCTGTCTATGCTCTCGTCGAACTTCGTCTTGATAAAAGCCTCTGCGCTGTCCTTTAAAACATAGAGCTCTGCCGCGCGCTCCACGAGCAGATCGTCGCTCAGGTAAAGCGCGGTTTTTATGCTCTCCGAGAAGGACGAAAGATAGTCGTACTTTTTGGCGGAAAGAATATACTCGTCGTACGCGGTGGCAGCGGCGTCCTCATAGCTGACGGTCAGACCGTTCTCTGCGGCATATTCCGCTAAAACGGCGTATGCTACAACGGCTCCGAGGCTGTCGTCCATGGATACGGCCATTTCGTTGGCGTCGAGACCGAGCTGGGAGTACATGGAGGAGGCGGACTCATAGGCCGCGCCGTCTATGGCGTTCTTAAAAGCCACCTGTCTTTTTAATAACTCGGTTTCACCGTATTTCGCCACAACGTCGTCGTTCTTCACGGAGTTCCAGTCTATGCTGCCGGAGCAGCCTGCGGCCGCGAGCAGCAGCATTGCTGCCGCTGCGAACGCGAGAACTTTTCTAAAAGCCTTCATTTTACTAACGGTTCCTCTCTTCTGCTTACTTTACGTTGTTCTTATACTCGGGATTGAGTATCGTGCGGATCTCCTTGCCTGCGTTGAAGTCGGAGATGACCTTTGCGCAGAACTCCATAACGTCGCGGACGCCCTGGGTGCTGACTGCGGCGGCGTGCGGGGAGACTATAACGTTCGGCAGAGTCTTTAAGGGAGCGGGATTCGCGCAGAATTCCTTCTCGTTCACAAAAGCGTCGAGCGCTGCGCCGGCGATCTTGCCGCTCTTTAAGGCGTCGTAAAGGTCGCTCTCGTTCTGCAGTCCGCCGCGTGCGGTGTTGATGAGATATACGCCGTCCTTCATGCGGTCGATGTTCTTCTTGCAGATTATCTCCTTGGTGTCGTCGAGCAGCGGAAGGTGTACGGTGATTATATCGGACTGGGTTATGACCTCGTCGAGCGAGACCATCTTTACGTGCAGCTTTTCGGCCTGCTCGTAGTTGGGATACAGGTCATAGGCTATCATGTTCACGTCAAACGGCTGCAGCATTCTTGCGACGTGTCTTGCGATGTTGCCAAAGCCCAAAAGACCGAACGTGCCTTCGACGGACTGGGACAGTCTGGCCTTGCAGGGGCCGACGCGCATTTCTCTGTCGTATGCGGTGATGTTTCTTAAAAGCGAGAATATCATTGCCACGGCGTGCTCTGCGACGCTGCGTGCGTTCATGCCGGGGGCGTTCGATATGGCTATGCCGAGCTCGGCTGCCTTTGCGAGGTCGAGGGTGTCAAAGCCTGTGCCGAAGCGCGCTATGAACTTGAGGTCGTCCTTGCAGGCCTCGAGAGTCTCCGCGCCCCAGTTCTCTCTGCCGGCGACTATATAGTTGCAGCCCTTGGCGGCCTCTATGACGGTCTTTGCGTCGGGAGTGTGGTTTACGGGATGATGTACTATCTCGCAGCCCTGAGCGATGGCGTCCTTGAACACCTCGTTAAAGTCTAAATTCAGCTCGTTTCTTACCAATATACCTATCTTGCCGCTCATTTGTTTAATTCCTCCGAATAAAATTTGTTTGATCCTTAAAAGACATAGAGTCTCGAGAATACATTTCTTTTTAGTATTCTAATACAATCCTGTGGGTTTGGTCAAGTGCCTTGAAACCCACGAAAGCCCGCCATATGTAAACTTATTTTCCGCCGTGCGCCGTCAGTCGCGGAGTGTCGCCCCGAACTCACGCTTGAGCTCGTCGAGCAGCTTCTCCATATCGATATCCGCATCGGTCAGAGTGCCGTCCTTGGAGCGGAAGCGCAGCGAATACGCGAGTGACTTTTTGCCTTCGCCGATGTTCGCGCCCTGATATACGTCGAACAGCTCCGCGCTCTCGATATACTTTCCGCCGTGCGCGGTTATGAACGCCGCGATGCCGCCCGCGGGGGCGTCCTCTCCGACCGTGAGAGCGATATCCCTCTCTACCGCGGGGAATTTCGGCAGCAGCCTGAAGCGCAGGTTTTCTCTCACGAGTCCGAGCAGCGTGTCGATATTAAGCTCTGCGACATACGCCCTTCCGGGGATGTCATAGCTGTCCGCGACGTCGGGATGCACCTCTCCGAGCTCGCCTAAGTATTTGCCGTTAACGTATATCTTTGCCGAGCGGCCGGGATGCAGATACGAGCCGCCGCCGGGGACATACTCCGCGCCGCCGTCCACTCTCGCGGCCTCTAAAAGGTTCTCGATCATGCCCTTCAGCGTGAAGAAGTCCATATCTCCGCTGCCGCCGAGGCAGAGCATCTGATGCTCGTCGGGGAGTTTGCCCGCCTCTGTCGGACGGTATATTTTGCTCATCTCAAACAGGCGCAGGCGCTTGTTCTTGCGCTTGAGGTTCGTGGCGAGCACGGTCAGCATATCGCCTGTGAGTGTCGTGCGCATATATCCTGAGTCGTCGCCGAGCGGGTTCTTTATGCGTATGGCGTTTCTCATGGGATCGTCCCCGGGCAGACGCAGCTTGTCCCATACCGCGGTACCCGTGAAGGAATAGGTGATGCACTCGTCATAGCCCTGACCGACGAGATAGTATTTGAGCAGATCCCTTGCCGCGGGGCGCGGGTCGCCCATGCGCATCATTCTGCCGACGGGCTCGTTTACGGGTATGTTGTCATAGCCGTATATGCGTGCGATCTCCTCGGCGATATCGGCCTTTCCGTCGATGTCTCCGCGGAAGTGGGGGATATAGCAGAGTATCCTGCCGCCCTTGCGCTCCGTCCATATGAGCACGCGCTCGAGGCACTCGACCATCTTGTCAGAGGTGAGCTCCGTACCCAAAAGCGCGTTTATCTCGCCGGGCGTGACCTCTATCATGCGCTCGGATATGTCCTCGGAGAGCACGTCTATGCTGCCGCCGACTATGTCTCCGGCCTTGAGCTCTGTCACGAGCTGGCAGGCACGGCGTATCGCATAGTCGCAGTTCACTGCGTCGATGCCCTTGGAGAAGCGCATGGACGCCTCTGTGGAGAGACCGAGCGCGCGCGAGGTCTGGCGGATACTTCCGTACATGAACTTTGCGGACTCGAAAACGACGGAGGTAGTGGTGTCCTTTATGCCGGAGTTCTCTCCGCCCATAACGCCCGCTATGCCTACGGGGCCTTCCGCGTCCGCTATGAGCAGCATGGACGGATTGAACACGCGCTCCTTGCCGTCGAGCGTGGTCATGCGCTCGCCGTCCTCGGCGCGGCGGACGATTATCTTTTTACCGCGTATATCGTCATAGTCGAAGGCGTGCATGGGCTGACCCGTCTCGAGCATGACGAAGTTCGTTATGTCGACGAGATTGTTTATGGGACGCACGCCCGCGGCCTTTAAGCGCATCTGCATCCAGCGCGGCGAGGGCGCGATCTTTACGTTCTGCACCATCATGGCCATATATCTCGGGCAAAGGTCCTTGTCTTTTATCTCGACGTCCAGGAGATTCTTTATATCACCGCCCGCGGGCTTTGCCTCGGGTGTGGGTACGTGCGGTATTTTGCCTATGGCGGCCCCGGCCTCGCGCGCGAGTCCGAGTATGGACAGGCAGTCGGGACGGTTTGCGCCTACCTCGAAATCCAGCACGGTGTCGTCCGTCATAAGCACCTCGTTCATGTCCGTGCCGGGAGCCCAGTCCTCCTGCAATATGAGTATGCCGTATACGTCCGCGCCGGGGTAATCCGTAGCGGAGAGCGCGAGCTCCTCTCCCGAGCAAAGCATGCCGAAGGAGTCCACTCCGCGCAGCTTGCCCTTCTTTATGCTGACGCCGTTAGGCAGCAGCGAGCCGTGCAGCGCGGCGGGCACGAGCGCACCGACAAAGACGTTGTCCGCTCCCGTGACTATCTGCACGGGCTCGTCCTTTCCGACGTCGATGCTGCATATCTGCAGCTTGTCGGCGTTGGGATGCTTTTCCAGTCCGATTATCTTGCCGACGACGACGTTCTTGCAGTGAGCGGACATATCCTCTATGCCCTCCACGGCGTTGCCGGTCATTACCATTTTATCGGCGAGCTCACGCGGGGAGAGCCCGGTCTTTACATAATCCATCAACCATCTGTAAGGCGCTTTCATGTGAGACCTCCTTATTTGAACTGCTCTATGAAGCGAATGTCGTTTTCATACAGCAGGCGGATATCCGTTATGCCGTATTTTATGTTGGCGAGGCGGTCAAGGCCCATGCCGAACGCGAAGCCGGTATATTCCTCCGGGTCTATGCCGCAGTTTTTGAGCACGCGCGGATTGACCATGCCGCAGCCTAAGACCTCTATAACGCCCTGACCCTTGCATGCAGGGCAGCCCTTTCCCTTGCACAGGGAGCAGGTCGCGTCGACCTCCGCAGAGGGCTCAGTGAACGGGAAGAACGCCGGGCGGAACTTCGTGCGCGTTTCCGGCCCGAAGAACTCCTTAAGGAACGCGTCTATCGTCCCCTTGAGGTCGGCAAAGCTCGTGCCCTTGTCTATGACGAGCCCCTCGCACTGATTGAATATGGGGGAGTGCGTCGCGTCCACATCGTCGGAGCGGTACACTCTGCCCGGGCATATCATGCGTATGGGCGGCTTCTGCGAGAGCATGGTGCGCACCTGAACGGGCGACGTATGCGTGCGCAGCACGATATCGTCGGATACGTAAAAGGTGTCCTGCATATCCCGCGCGGGGTGATCCTTGGGGATATTGAGCATTTCAAAGTTGTATTTGTCATACTCTATCTCCGGCCCCTCTACCACCGAATATCCCATGCGCACGAATATATCGCGCACCTCGCGGTATACGCGCGTGAGCGGATGCACGCTGCCTACGGCGCGTCCGGTGCCGGGCATAGTGACGTCTATGCGCTCTTTTTTGAGACGCTCGGCCTTAACGCCGTCCTCGAATTTCTTCTGTGCCGCCGCGATGGTGCGCTCCGCCTCCTCGCGCGCGGTGTTTATGAGCTGACCGAACTTAGGCCTCTCCTCGGGAGGCAGAGTCCCTAAAGTCTTCATCATGGCTGTTAGCTCGCCCTTTTTGCCGAGATATTTGACTCTCAGCTCCTGCAGCGCTTCTCCGGATTCCGCGGTCTTGAGCGCGTTTCTCAGCTCCTCTGTGAGCCTTGCGATACTGTCCTGCATGTTCTTCCCCTTTCCGTACATACGTTTTCAAAATCAAAAAGCCACCGACCCTGTGCGGGACGATGGCCATAACCTCGTGGTACCACCCGAATTTGCCGTATAAAGCATACGGCCTCGTTAAAGGAGGGGATAACGGAGCTCCGTCTCCGCCTGCGCCTACTTAAAAAAACGTTCAGCGCGGGATGCTCGGGGGTGAAATTTCATTCTTGCTCGCGGGGGCGGACTTTCAGCCGGTGATCCGCCGTCTCTTTCTGCCCGCGGGGTGCAAAAGCTACTTTGCCCCGTCTCGGCAAGGGATATGTTAACACAGGCGTTTTCATTTTGCAAGCCCGAATACGCGTGTTTTTCCCCATTCACCGACCTGCATCACCCTCACGAACATCTTAGACCGTGTCGGCGGTATTTGCGCTATGTCGGCATTTCCTTTTGCCTCAAGAAACTGTATAATATACGGGCAGGACGATTTTGCTGGTGAAAAGAGGCAGATATATGCTTAAAAGGATATACGACAGCTTTTTCAAAGAGAAATGGACGTTCTATACATATATGCTCGCGCTCTCGGCGCTGCTCGTCGTGGGTCAGCTGCTTGTGGTGTGCTATATAAACCTTACGCAGATGCCATACCATTTAGGGTATGACGCGACGTCGAATATATTGAAGGCCGCTCAGATATGGGAGCAGGGCTCGATCTTTCCGGCGGCATGGGTGGATCAGAATATACTGCTGTTCGATTCCGCAGCGCTGCCCGCAGCGCTTATATACGGCATATGCGGAGACCTTCTGACAGCCTACGGCGTCGCCAACATTCTGATGACAGTCTGCCTCGTGCTTTGTGTGTGGGGGCTCGCAAAGAGCCTCGGCATGACTCCGCTTTCCTCGCTCATAACGCTCGTCATGTTCTTATGCCCATATGTTTCCGGCGCGTTTTCCAACGTAAACGACCTCGGCTATGTGTCGATGCTGTTTACGTCGGCGGGCTTTTACAGCGTGAGGATAATCACCTCGCTTTTAGCGGTAAAGACCGTTATAGACATAAAGAATAAGAGAAGCGCACGCGTATGCATACCGCTCGCGGCGGCGGGGGTGCTGCTTTCGGCGCTATGCGGAGCCTCGAGCGGAATGTTTCTTGCGGTCACTGTGCTCGCTCCTCTCGTGCTTTATATAGCGATAGACGCCATAGCGAAAAACAAGCCGCGCGAGATACTGTCTCCCGCGATGCTCTTCGCCGTGGGCTCGCTCGTGCTGTCCGTGGCGGCGAGAATGATAGTGTCCCGCTTTGTCGGCTTTGACAGCAAGGACATGTCCATGAGCTTTATAGAGCCGGAGAAGCTTTTCGCCAATGCCGGCAATCAGATAATAGGCTTTATGATACTCATAGGCGCATATACCCCCATGGGCAAGATAGGGGTGATGAGCGGCACGGGGATGTGCTATCTGATAGGCCTCGTGATATTCGGTATATGCATCGTCGCCGTGGTATGCTTTGCTTTTGCACTGAAAAAGTATTTAAGGAACTCCGCGTATCTGCCGTTTTTTGTGATAGTTATATTCGACTTTCTGCTGTTTACGTTCGTGGACACGAGCTACAGCCAGCTGATATTCGAGTATCGGTATCTGGTTTTTCCGTTCATATGCGTGATATTCCTCATTGCGCGGTATATCGACAGCCTTGGGGATAACACTGCGTTTAAAAAAGCGGGCGTGCTCCTGCTCGCGGGGTGTATGCTTGTAATGACGGGTACCTCGGATTACAGATACCTGAGAGGAAAGAACAATTACGATGTGATGTCGGATATTATCGTACGCACTGCGGAATATGACGTGAACGCGGCATATGTTATCGCGGGAGAGGACGACGATACTGTGGTGCTGGCTAAGAACCTCAGGGTCTTGGATCTGTCGAGAGAGTATAAGCTTTTGCATACCGATTACAAGGAGATCGTGCATTGGGGCGATTATACGGGCCGTGACGACGCGGCACTGGCGGGGGACGAGAACATAGTCATTGCTCCGGCCGGAGAATTTGACAAGCTGCCCGACTATATGAAAAACACCTACAGCCTGCTCTTTGAGAGCGGCGGATATTTCGTATATCATTCGGACACGAACCGCTTCGATCTCAACCACAAGGTACTGCGCGGAGCGAACAGAGAGCTGCCCGACAGCCCGATGCTTTTTGCGGAAAACGGCGGAATAACCGATACGGGGAGCTATCTTTCAAACGGCGCGGCGGGCTTCTGCCTGTCCGGCAGCACACAGTATACCGAGGCGGGCACGTATGACGTGACGCTCAATTATCGTATCCACGAGTCGTCGGACGAAGCTCCCGCACAGTTTGCGGTATTCGTGGACGGATGGGAGAACATAGTCGGCATAGAGACTCTTGATGCGAAGGAGGGTTCCGTTACGATAAGCGGCGTGTCGCTGACGAATTACTGCCAGTTCG
This sequence comes from uncultured Christensenellaceae bacterium, assembly GCA_964453325.1. GTDB lineage: Bacteria > Bacillota > Clostridia > Christensenellales > Christensenellaceae > JAZRGP01. Next base: position 23,370 of record CAYVOZ010000005.1, read on the forward strand.
GCTGCTTTGTCACGGAGAGCGACGGCACCGTGATAGAGATATACTCCGTGGATATTGTGAGCGCGGAGGGATAAGGCCGTACGTTATAAGATGTGAAATAAGGCCGCGGCAGGGATGCTTCAAAAGAGCGTCTCTGCCGCGGCCTTTTAGTCTGTCAGGGACAGCTATACTGATGTAAAGCCTGTTTGCATCGTTTTACGGTACATGTTGTCTGTCCTGCGATCGTCATTGTTTTGTCCTGCGTCATATCATCCAAATAGGCACTATCAAATTATCGCGGTCGAATGCACTGAGTCTGTCGGCCATACAGAGTATTGCGCCGGTTCCGGGATGCAGCGGCGACTTGTCGATAACGCCAAAGGTGCGTACGAGGCGCCTGTCCGGCGCGGACGTCTTTTTTATCTCCAGTGGGCAGAGCCTGCCGTCGCTTTCCAGAATAACGTCGATCTCATTGGCGTCCCGGTCGCGGTAGTAGTGTATATAAGGCTCGCGTCCGGCGTTCTGATAGCTCTTCATGATCTCGGATACAGTGAAGTTCTCAAGAAGAGCACCGCTCATAGCTCCGCTTTCGGCCACCTCGGGCGACGACCAGCGCGTCAGATAGCAGACAAGGCCGGTATCGTAAAAATACAGCTTAGGCGTCTTGATCGTGCGCTTAAGAACATTGTTCGAGTAGGGATGAAGAAGGAACACGATACCCAGCGTCTCAAGAATGTTTAACCAGTTTTTGCACGTGACCTGGTCGATGTCGGAATCTTCGGCGATAGAACTATAGTTTACGAGCTGTGAGGCTCTGGCGGCAACAGCCGTAATAAAACGAATAAACTTCAATGCGTCCACAGAGCCGGAAAGATCACGGACGTCGCGCTCCACATAGGTCGAGAGATAAGAGGAATAGAAAATGTCACGTCCGGTAAAAGCGCCGCTGATAAGACCGGGCATACAGCCCGTCCACAGACGTTTGAACAGCTCAGGAGTGGTCATAGGTTTTATTGACTTGCTCTGTTCAGCGAGCGTTTCAAAGTCGGTCGTGAACGGAACGCAGTCGGAGTCCGCAATTTCCCGCTGTGATAACGGCGACATATGCAAAAGCGCCACGCGTCCGGCGAGAGATTCCTGCACACCCCGCATCAGTCGAAAGATCTGTGAGCCTGTCAGCCAGAAATCTCCGGGTCCATGGTACTCGTCCACATGGATCTTGATATAGGTGAACAGCTCCGGCGCGTACTGTATCTCGTCAATGAGAACCGGAGGCTTATGAAGCTGAAGAAACATTTTCGGATCGTTCTTTGCAAGCTCACGCATATTCAGGTCGTCGAGTGATACATACTCCCGACCGATGTTTTCACGCGCGGCCAGTTCCCGCAGCATCGTCGTTTTGCCTGCTTGCCTCGGCCCGGTCAACAAGATCACCGGCCAGCTTTTGCTAAGAGCCTGCACGACTTCTTCCATATGCCGTTTGATATACTTCATAACACACCGCCATTCCCGCATCGGAAACAATGCTGTTTATATCATTATAGACAGTCGGAGCGGAATTAGCAATAAAAACTTCGGCAGATCCATATCATAGTCGAATATCTGCCGAAGTTTCGGAGCGCGGACGCGGACATGAATGCCGGTCTGCGCTCCGGGTCGTATTGCTGTTATAAGCCTTGCCCGCGGCATTTCGGTCGCTTTACAGCCTTACTCCGCGATCCCGGGAGCGGGGTATACGGGCTCCTCGGCGGGGGCAAAGAAGCTCTGCGGATGCGAGCAGACCGGGCAGACCGCGGGAGCCTCGTCCGCATAGTGTATATAACCGCAGTTCGAGCATACCCACAGTATGCGCTGCGGCTTTTTGAATACCTCTCCGCTTTCGAGCTCGGAGAGCAGCGCCTCGTACCTTTGCATATGCGAGTGCTCTATTTTTGCTACCGCCTCAAAGCGCTGCGCCTGTGCGAAGAAGCCCTCCGCTTTTGCGTCCGCGGCAAAGCCCGCGTACATATCCGACCATTCGTATCTCTCGCCGTCGGCGGCATTTTTGAGATTTGCTAGCGTGTCGCCTATGCCGCCGACTATATCCGAATACCATATCTTTGAGTGCGCAAGCTCGTTTTCCGCGGTCAGCTCGAATATCCTAGCTATATTGTTATAGCCCTCCTTGCGCGCCTTCTCCGCAAAATATCTGTATTTGGCATATGCCTGCGTCTCGCCCGCCCATGCCGCGAACAGATCCTCATAGGTCTTTGAGCCCTTTAATTCCATAAAAAATACCACCCTTCGCTTTTTCGGATAGAATGTCCGTGCGGGGGCGGTATTATGCGGCGGCGCATGTTTTTTTCAGGGCGTATAGCCCTTCATTAAGAGCACGCGGTATGCGCTCTGCTCGAGCCGCTCGCGCGTGAGCCTGCCCGAGGACAGCGCATCGTAAAGAGCGGTAAAGACCTTTTCCTGACGGCTCACGGTCTTGCCTATGAGCACGAGATCTCCGCCGGCCTCAATAAAGCGCACGGAGCCTTCTCCTATGCCTACCGTGGAGGCGATCGCCTGCATGCGCATGTCGTCCGACATTATCACGCCCTCAAAGCCGAGGGAATCCCGGAGAATATCGGTAATAAAGACGTCCGAGACGGAGGTTATGTCGCCGCAGACGGCGGGATAGGACATATGCGCCACGAGCATGCCGTCGAGCCCCGCGTCTATCGCGGCGGAAAACGGCAGAAGCTCATAGGAAGCGAGCTCGTCGTATGTCGTTTGCAGCACGGGCAGCTCGTCGTGGGGGTCGGTGGCGGTGGAGCCATGCCCGGGGAAATGCTTGCCGAAGCTCTTTACGCCGCCGTCCTTAAGGCCGCGCACAGCTGCGTCCGCATGACGGGACGCGACCTCCGCGTCTCCGCTGAACATGCGCTTTCCGAGAAAGGTGGAGAGCGGCTCGGGCGCGATATCGAGCACGGGCGCGAGGTCTATGGTTATGCCGATCTCGCTGAGCCTGCCGCCTATGCGCAGGTATTGCTGATATGTATACTCCGTATCGTCCTTCTGACCGAGCGTATACGCGGAGTTTATGGACGGGCTCCACGAAAAGCGCAGCACACGCCCGCCCTCCACGTCTATGGCAAAGGAAAGCGGTATATCCGTGGGGTTGGCGTCGTTTACGCTGTCTATGAGCGCGGCGGTCTGCTCAAAGGACTCCGTGTTGTTGCCGAAGAGTATTATATTGCCGACCTTGTACTCCTCCATAAAGTCAAGGAAGCCCCCGGACGGCGAGGACACGCCCTCAAAGCCGCACATCACGAGCTGGCCTATGAGCTCCGCGTCGGACAGGGAATCTATGAGCGACTGCACCGCGTCCGGCTCCGGAGTCGGCTCGGGGGTCGGTGCCGGGGTCGGTACCGGGGTCGGCTCGGGCGTCGGCGCCGGCGTGGCTATCGGCGGAGGCGAGGGGAGCTGGAGACCCGAGGGGTATTCGCTTTTGCCTGCGTTATCCGCGCAGCCGGCTGCGCCTATGCACAAAACAAGCAGCATCGCCGTCAGCGAAAGGAGTTTCTGTTTAGTCATCGGCTATCTCGAGCTCCTCCTTTGTGACTACTCTCGGGGGCCGCTTGCACAGCGAGTCGTAGAGTATGGGTATCACGAACAGCGTCATAAACGTGGCGTATATGAGGCCGCCTATGCAGGTCACGGCGATGGGCTGCACGAGCGACGCGCCGGTGCCAATGGCAAAGGCCATGGGTATGAGTCCCAATATCGTCGTGAGCGCGGTCATGAGCACGGGGCGCAGCCTCGTGAGGCAGGCCTCCGTGACGGCCTCGCGCCGCCCGGCGCCGCTCTTGCGCAGCGTGTTCATATAGTCTATGAGCACTATGCCGTTATTCACGATTATGCCCACGAGCATGACGAGTCCTATCATGGCCACGACGCTTATCTCCATATTTGCTATGAGCAGCGCCGCGAGTCCGCCCGTCGCCGCAAGGGGTATCGTGAACATGACTATAAGCGGAGACAGCAGCGACTGGAACTGAGCCACCATTATGAGATAGACTATGACTACGCCTAAAAGCAGCATGAGCACGAGATCGCCGAGGGAGGACATTATGGTGTCGTTCTCGCCGGTGTCGATAAGGTACGTATCGCCGGGCAGCTCGAGCTTTTCTATGCGGGCTGCTGCGTCCGATGCGGTGAGAGTCACGTTATGCCCGTCAGCGACGGACGCGGTGACCGTAAGACAGCGCTTCTGATTCTGCCTCGATATCGAGGCCAGCGTCTCGCCCTCGGATATGTCCGCGATGTCCGAAATGGGAGTGCTTATGCGCGTTCCGTCGGTGCGGCTCGTCTTTGTCAGCACGAGCGAGCGTATATCGTCCGTCGTTATCTCGTCTGTGCCTTCCGACGTGACGGTGACGCTCTTGCCGTCGATATCGTTCGTGAGCGTGGCGGTAGAGAGCTCTGCCGATACGGAGGCGTATACCTCCGCGACAGTGAAGCCCGCGCTCATTGCGGCGTCCTTATCTACTGTTATGACGAGCTCGTGAGAGGTGGTGTCTATGCCGTCGCTTATCTCCTCTATTCCGTCGACGCCCTCGAGCGCGGACGCCGTCATTCGCGCCGCCTCGGTGATATCGGCTATATCCGTGCCGTATACCGTGTATGCGAGCCCGGAGGACGTCAGCGCAGAGCCCGTCATGGCGGAGGACGTGCCGGATATCGAATAATCCTCAATGCCGTGCGCGGCGAATATCTCGTTCATGCGCTGCTCGATCTCTCCGCCGCCGGAGTTCGTGCCGCCCTCGAGCACGGCGTACATCGTGACCTCGTTAGACGAGCCTGAACCGGAGGAAAGACCTATCACTCCCGCGAGCCCGCTCGACTGCATCACACCGACGTCGGACACTCCGGGTATCTTTGCTATATCCGCTGCGGCGGCGTCGCAGACCTCCGCCGTATCGGCGAGGGTATTGTCCTCGTCGAGCGTTATATTGGCCATTATCTGAGTGCTCTCCATGGAGGGCATGAACGTAAAGCCCTTTGAGACGGAAAGCACGACCGTCAGCGCCAACAGCAGCGCGGAGAATACGAGCGTGAGGACCTTATGCTTCATCGTAAAGCCGAGCATGCTGCCGTATACGCGCTTCATGCCCTTGTTGAGGCGCGAGTCGCGCGTGCGGTTCTTTCTTAACACGCCGGAGGCCATCGCGGGGACGAGCGTGAGGGCGATTATAAGGCTGGCGAGCAGGGAATACGCTATCGTGAGCGCGAGATCCTGAAAGAGCTGCCGCGTTATGCCCTGCAAAAACACTATAGGCAGAAATACGCATACCGTGGTGAGAGTGGACGCGATGAGCGCGCCCGTGACCTGTCCCGCGCCGGAGATAGCCGCCTTAAAGGGCGAAAAGCCCAACGTGCGCAGGCGGAATATGTTTTCAATAGCGACTATGGAGTTATCCACGAGCATGCCTACGCCCACGGCAAGCCCCGCGAGGGATATGACGTTGAGCGTGACTCCCAAAAAGTACATGAGCACGACTGCGAACGTGACGCTCACGGGTATGGAGAGCGCGACTATGAACGTCGGTCGGATATCCCAGAGGAAGAAGAACAGTATCACTATCGCGAGCACCGCGCCGAGCAGCAGGTTTTCCAGCACGGAGTTTATGACTATATGTATATAGTCGCCCTGATCCATGAGCGCTGTGAAGCTTATGCCCGGGTATTCGGCGGTGAGCTTATCGAGGGTCTCCGATATGTTTTCGGAGGCGGTCGCCGTGGCAAAGCCGGACTGCTTGCGGAAGGAATAGAGCACGCCGGACACGCCGTTCATCTTGGCATATATGCCGTCAGCGTCGCTTATAGTCTCCGCTGTGGCGACGTCGGAGAGCTTTATGGGGTCGAGACCGTCCATGTCGAGGTCGAGCAGCGTGAGGGACCTCAGCTCGTCGATATCCGCAATGCTGTCGCCCACGCTCACGAGCCAGCTTTCGCCGTTTTCGTCGGCATAGCCCGCAGGCATGGAAAAGTTCTGCGCAAAAAGTATATCCGAGAGCATGCTTTTTGTTAAGAGCACGCCTAAATCCGCGCTGTCGTATGCGGACTGCTTCGCGTCTTCGATCTGCTCCTCCGCGCCCTCTATCTGCTCCTCCGCGCTGTCTAACTGCGCGGACGACGCTCCGAGCATCTGCTCTCCCGCGACGATCTCCGCCAGCTTTTCATACATCTCATAATCCGCGGCGGCCTTGCTCGCGGCTAACTGAGCGCGCGCGTCCTCTATGCCCGTCTCGCCGCTTGAGAGCTGCGAGAGCGTGCCGTTGAGCTTTGCAATATTCGCGTTTAACGCCCCGAGTGCGGTGTTGATCTGCGTGAGCGTGCCGCTGAGCGCCGCAAGATTCGTGTTTATGGTCGTGACGCCCGCCGTAGCCGTTGCGATGGCGTTCGGCAGGTCGGCTCTCACGAGCCCCTTAGCCGAGAGCTGTGCGTCTATATCCGCGAGCGCTGTCTCTATTGCCGCAAACTCGGGACTGTTGGCAGTGAGATAGGCTATCGCAGCGTCCCTCGTGAGAGAGGGGTCCGCTGCCATGGCTGCGGATATGAGCGCCTCGCGCTGTGAATCGAGCTGCGCCAGACCGTCGGAAAGCGCAGTGAGCGCGGCGAGCGCCGTCTCGGCGTCCGCTTTTTGCTGCTCCAGCCCGTCGATGCCGGTCTGCGTCGCGGTAATGTTCGTCTCGAGCTCTGTCTTTTTGCCGGTGAGCTCCGCAAGCGCCGTTGTGAGCTGCAGCTTTGCCTCTATGAGGGCGTACTCCTGCTCGTTTATCTTTCTGTCCGCTGCGGCGAGCTGTGCGGAGAGCTCCTTTTGAGCCTTGCCGAGCGCGCTTTTGCCGTCCTTTATCGAGTCGAGGCCCTCGTCCGTATCGAGTCTGCTCTTTTCGAGCTCCTCGCGTGCGTCCGTGAGCTCCTGCTCGGATTCCTCGAACTGCCTGTCTATTGCGGCGGTTATTTCCTTGTTTTTACTCTCTATAAGGGCGTCGTCGAGCACGACCCTTATGCTTTCGGTCACTATGCCGCCGGGCGTCACGCCCGCTACGCCCTCAATGCCGTCGAGGCGGGGGGTGATCTTTTCGCTCGCGAACTCCGAAAGCTCGGTCACGCTCATATCCCCTCCGAGAGCATATACCGCGGTGGGTATCATGCTCGGGTCGATCTTAAGTATGGTGGGCGTACCCACGGTATCGCTCCACGCGGCGGAAACGAGGTTCAGCTTTTCGCGTATATCTATAACGAGCGTGTCCATATTCGCGCCCTCGCCGAACTCGAGAGTTATCATCGAATAATTGGGCGAGGATACGGAGGATACGTTTTTGATATTGTCGAGAGTAGCCATCTGCTGCTCTATAGGCCGCGTCACCTCCGTTTCGACCGAAGAGGGCGATGCGCCGGGGTAGGTCGTGACGACCACCGCATACGGAAACTCCATAGCCGGCAGCAGGTCGGGCGTCATATTTAAAAAGGACACGACGCCAAGTATGATTATGAGTATTATACCCACGAGTACGGTAAACGGCTTTTTGACACTGAATTTTGCGAGCATGCTTTACACTTCCTTTACCGTTATAAAATAACACAGTTTTATTTCGGCGGACAGT
>CAYVOZ010000006.1:0-28941 GCA_964453325.1 uncultured Christensenellaceae bacterium
CCCCGAAAAGGCACCGGCATATGTTTTATATGCTGTGCGTCAGTCCTTGAAGTACTCCTCGAGCTTTTTGAGCAGCAGGTTCACGTCATAGCCGTGAACGGCGGCGGCTTCCTCCAAGGTCTCCATAGAGGACGAGGGGCAGCCTACGCAGTGCATACCCATCTCAAAAAATATAGGAGCGCAGTTCGTGTCCATCCTGAGGACCTCGCCTATCGTCATATCCTTATTTATCTTTGCCATAAGTCTTTCTCCTTTACGTTTATCCCTGTTAGATTAGCAACAAAGCCCTGCTTCGTCAAGTCTTTCTGATAAATTTCTCGCCGCAGGTCGGGCATTTTATGGCTATTTTGCCCTTTCCGCGAGGTACGCGCACCTTTTGAGAGCAGTTCGGGCAGCGGAAGTACCTATGAGTCTTTTTATCCGATCTGCCCTTGAGCCCGGAAAAGAAACCCTTTACGGCGTTCCATGCCTTTCTGAAAGCATAGTTTTCCTTCTGACGCGCGGAAATATTCCTCGAAAAAGAACGGAATATCGTCAGCACGAACAGCACTATCGAAGCTGCGCGCAGTATAGTGGAGACGAGCGCCGACACAGCCAGCCACGAGAATACATAGGATATTATAACGAGTACGATCGCGGCTATCCACAGACAAATATTCAGCTCGTCTGTCCCGTACCGTCCGTACATAAAGTTTCTCAGCTTGTTCATCATGGCTTTCTGCTCCCGTGTTCTTGATTTATTTACTAATGATACAACTTTTAAGGCTCATTCAAACAATGGTCACATTTTGTTTAAAAAATCGGAGGCATTATCGATTATTATATGTTATTCCTTACCGGATTTATGTATAATCGTCTTAACAGACATTACCTATATATTATAACGTTCAAATACGGGAGGGGCTTTACATGGATAAGATCAGATGGGGGATCATAGGCTGCGGTCGGATATCGAGGCGCATGATGGGCGGTATGCAGAACGCCTCGGAGGGAATGGCGCAGGCGATATACAGCAGGGATATTTCACGGGCAAAGGCCTTTGCGGAGGAGTTCGGCATACCCTCGTATTACGACGACCTCGACGCGCTCATAGCTTCGGGAGAGATAGACGCCGCGTACATCGCCGCAAACCACCCATGGCATGAGGAGCTTGCAATAAGGCTGATGGAGGGCGGCCTGCCCGTGCTGTGCGAGAAGCCCATAGCGGTCAACGCGGAGCAGCTTAAGCGCATGGCGGAATGCGCGCGGAAAAACGACGTTCTTTTAATGGAGGCCATATGGACGCGCTATTTCCCGGCATATGCTCAGGCGCGCGAATGGCTCGACGAGGGCAGGATAGGCAAAGTATACGCCATCGACTGCCAGCTTGGCTTTAAGTTCGACATTACGGACAAGGTCGAGCGCGTTTTCCGCTTTGAGCAGGCGGGCAGCACTCTGCTCGACCTCGGAGTGTATACGCTCAATATCGCGGGGATGATAGCCGACTCAAAGCCCGCCGTCATAAGCTCCGCGCCTCTCATAGGACTCGAGACCGGCACGGATATAACGGACAGCATAGTGCTGCGCTATGAAAACGGCATAGTCGCCACGATGCTCATATCCTTTGAGATGGATCTTTCAAACGACCTGGTCATACTCGGTGAGAACGGAAGGATCGTCGTGCCGTTGATGTCCCAGCCCAAGGGCATAAGGCTCGAAAGCGGCAGCTCCCGCACCGAGATAAGCTATGACTTCCCCGGCGAGGGCTTCCAGTTTGAGGTGGACGCAGTCTCCCGGTATATAAAGCAGGGCGTAAAGGACTCCCCCGTTATGCCCATAGCCGAGTCCCTGAGCATTGCGCGCATAATGGACGGCCTGCGCAGCGAGTGGGGTCTGCACTATCCCTGCGAGTAAGATAAGAGCATTCGATCGTCGGCGGAGGGCCTTTATGCGCCGCTCCGCCGGCGTTTTTCTCTTTTACCGGCTTTTTTTGTATTCCGAACGGCTTACCGTCTCCCGAGGTATAATAATTTGTCGAAACCTGCATATACATTTTCTGCGGCGGTGTTTTCTACATCACACCACAAAGGAGTATAAGGCATGTCTTATTATTACTTCGGCGACGGGCTGTGTCCCGGGCATAATCTCGGTCTTGAGACGTCCTTTTTATCCCACGGTCCTTATCCCCTGCTGTTTTTATACGAGACGTTTCCCGCTCTCATCGTTTCCGCGCACACTGACGCCACGGCCCCTCTGCCCGTATACCGGCGCGGATATCCCGCTCCGGAAATGCTCGGCGGATCCGGCGCCATGTTCTATTCGTTCATTACCGAGAGAAACGGTTCCCTGCCGTCGGAGCATATGCTCATATTAAAGGACGCTCTTAATGCGCTCGACGTCGCCGCGACCGTATACGGAGATTCGCTCACGGTGGATGGCCGTCCCTGCTCGTGCGGCTCGGCATACTCCGCGAATAACGCGGTCCTGAACGCCGGAGTGCTCTACTACGGCACGGAGCAGGCGCTGCTTGAACGCGTTTTCGGCAGGCGCTGCCCTTATATAAGTCTTTCGGACATAAACCCCGGGCTCTCGCGCTCATACCTTTTCGGCGCGGTCAGATACAGCTTTGAACTCGTATACGGCAAGGCCGAGCGCGCCGCGCTGCCGCCGGCGCCGGACGCGCTGTCCGATCTGAGCGGATAAAAAAAGCGCGCCCGACAGGAGCGCGCAGAGTGTCAAAAAACATGGTTTTTTGACGGCATATCATCATATTGTTATCGTACCGACCTCGCTGCCGTGTGCGCGCAGCAGCTCCACGAGCCTCTGCGGCGGCAGGAACACCGTGGCGGTGTTGTCGTTCGGGTGCACGCCAATGCGCTCCCGCGATAAAAGGTCCTCGTCGAAATATATCTTCACATGGTATCCGGCGTCGTTCAGCGCTCCGAGCGGACTGACCGAGCCTTTTTTGACCCCGAAATACCTCTCCAGCCTCTCCTCCGAGGCAAAGCTCAGGCGCGAGCTTCCGAGCTTGGCGCGGATATCGTGCATATCGGCGGTCTTGTCCTTTCGCAGCACAATCAGATAATGCTGCTTTCCGCTGTCGTTGCGCAAAAAGAGGTTCTTGGCTATCTCGCCGTTCGGGTCGAGGTCCATAGCGTCGAGCTCCTCTATCGTGAAGGCAGCCTCGTGCTCGATATATTCGTATTTCTCGCCGGCGTTGTCCAGATACTCAAGCGTTCCCTGTTTATCAAGCATAAACTTCTCCTATAGCTCACAGAGCGCGCCTCTTTTATCATAAGAAAAAACGCGCATATCCTCATTCTGCATTTCCTTTTTAAACCGCTCCGTCACGAAGTATTCATGCTGACAGTGCATCGGAATAAACAGCTTCGGAGAGAACTCCGCGGTAAACTCGCGCGCGCCGTCGTCATACGGGCCTTTCATGCGCGGATCGACCGGGAAAAACGCGGCGTCGGGACGCGACAGGTGCGGCTTCAACGCCATGAGCTCTTTTGTAAAGACCTCGCGCGAATGCAGTTCCTCCTCGTCCGACCACTCCTGCGTCCAGTGCCAGCAGTTGAGATCGCCCGCGTGAAAGAGCGTCTTGCCCTCCGCCCGCACTACAAAGCTCACGCCTATGTCCGTGGAACCGCCCGCGTATACGTCGATGTAACCGTCGGAATAGGTCCCGCCCTTCGACATGGGTATACGCGTGACGTCACCGCCCTTGGGCGTACCCGCCGCGACTATATATGCCGTGTTCGGGTTATGCTCCGCCAGCCCGTATATCTCCCGCGAGAAGTGGTCGGGGTGCTTATGGCTGACGAAAAAATAAACGCGTTCAAAACCGGAAAGCGCCGTCTCATCGACGACGCCGTCCTCAAAGCCTCCTCCTTGCGGAGAAAACTCGAAATAGTCAAAAACCATGAGCGAATGCTCCGCGACTACCGCGAAGCCGCTGTTATCGAGATAGTATATCTTCATCGTCAGACGACCACGTCTCCGTTATAGCTCACGACGGAAGCGTCGTATACTCCGGGTATCTCCACGAACTTCTCCATCATGCCTATATCCTTGCTGTTGAGGTTCATCTCTATGGTCATCTCTATCATGTTGCGGGAAACGGTCTTGCTCTTGAGCTTGCCCTCGGGGAAGCGCTCGAGCATCCTCTGTACGTCGCCGCGCGCGCCGCTCTCAAAGCGGAGCACGAGCACATACGGCTTGTTGCGCGTATGCTTGAACAGGGAGATTATTACCATTATTATGCCTATCGCGACTGCCGCGATTATCGCCACGAGATAGAGCGAGGCGCCGACCATAATGCCCTCTGCGATCACCCAGAACATGTATATCGTGTCCATGGGGTCCTTTACCGCGGTGCGGAAGCGGACGATCGACAGCGCGCCGACCATACCGAGCGAGAGCATCAGGTTTGAGGATATCGTCATTATGACGGTCGCCGTGACCATCGAAAGCAATATCAGAGATACCGCATAGCTCTTTGTAAAAAGCACTCCCGTAAAGGTGCGTCTGTATATGAAGTAAACGAAAAGGCCTATCACAAAGGACAGCGCCACGGTTACAAGCACCGTGTTCCAGCCTATATCGCCGCTGAGCTGAAAGCCCTCCATTATCGAATCCTTGATCACACTACCGCCGCTCATTTAAAATCTCCTTTATCCTTAATCGTATTGTCTGCAAATAATGTATTTTGACGCGGCGGAATTCTGCAAAGCCTCCGCTGCGTTTATGACTTTCTCGATATATACCGGCAGCGCCTTTTGGAACTTGACCTCCATAATGACCGTGTTTAACGGCATAAGCGGCATCACCGGCAGCTGAGGATCGAAAATATCCCTGTTCGGCTCGCCCGTGCGCAGGTTTTTATCGAAGGTTATGCGTATATCCTCATAGCTCATTACGAAGGGCTCGCGCTCATAGTCCACTATGACGGCAGGCCTTAAAAGGCTCTGGCGCATCTGAAGATATATCTCCTTTGCCAACGGAGACCTCTTATGCAGCAGAAATTCTATATCCCCGTCGCGCAGTGCAAGATATTCCTCATAGCTCATTCCGAAGCTGTCCTTGGAAATGAACTTGCCCGTCTTTATCTTCTTCTCAAAGCGTATAACGCCTTTATCGAAGTTGTATATGCGTATGCGGTATTTATAGCGCGGGTCCGAGCCCGCCATCTTTTCGACCGCAGCCGTGTTGTAAATATCGTCGTAGTAAAGACTGCGTATATAGTAGCTGCCGTTCTCGTCGGCGTGCTCGTCTATGTGCAGAAGTCCCCTCATCTTTTGCCGGAGGACAGTATAATCGCCGTAATTGAGATAGTATTTGAGCTCGTGGCGCTGTCTCAGCTCCGGCCTTTCGCGGTCGTCCGCCGCTAATTTATAAGGACGCGAAAAAGCGTTCGCGGGCTTGTCCGATACCGATACGAGCGCGTCACCTGCGCCGTAATAAGTCCTTTGGGGCGCTTCTCTGCGGGCGGAATTATCCGGGCGCTGCACGGAGCTTTCCCGACGGGGCGCGGGTCTCGGTACGCGCTCGCTTATCTGTCCGGGGCTGCCCGCTCCTTCGGCGGATATGCTCCTGCGGCGTGTCGGCTGCGCGTAGGCGCTCTCCTCCGGCGGGGCTGTCCTGCGGCGCGTCGGCTGCGCGTAGGCGCTCTCCTCCGGCGGGGCCGTCCTGCGGCGCGTCGGCTGCGCATAGGCGCTCTCCTCCGGCGGGGCCGTCCTTCGGCGCGTCGGCTGCGCATAGGCGCTCTCCTCCGGCGCGGCTGTCCTGCGGCGCGTCGGCTGCGCGTAGGCGCTGTCCTCCGGCGGCGCTGTCCTGCGGCGCGTCGGCTGCGCGTAGGCGTCTTCCTCATCGCGTGCGCTTCTGCGTATTATGGGCTTTTCCCTATCCAGTTTGCGAAATATCTCGTCTTCTTTTTTCATCGCATATCCAGTCGTTTGTACTTTAAAGCGTCTGTTCTTACGCTCCAATATCATATCACAGGGTATTTTGTTTTTCAATACCGCCCGCCGATACGCGCTTTTTTCGTTGTAAAGCTTTTTTTAACTTGTTGTGAATAAAGCTATGCAAATTTGACTTTTATATCTGCGCGGTATAATATTATTATGCGTTTTTATCGTGCCAAAAGCCCGCTAAAAGTGCAAGAAAAGCTTTTGACGCTTGAAAGGACTGACTATCTTGAAAAAAACATTTTGTTTTATTTTAGTGCTTATTCTGGTCGCGGTTTTGCTGCCAACGGCAGTATTCGCAGAGCCTGAGACTTCTCCGTCCGCCGCAGCAACGGCTGCCGCCACGGCTGCCCCGACGGCCGAGGCCACGCCAACTGCTGCCGCAACGGCGACGGCTGCCGCAACAGCGACTACTGCCGCAACGGCTACGGCTGCCGCGACTGCTACTGCAACAGCCACCTCGGCAGACCCCAACACCCCCATGACGATGTCGGTCAGCACGGATCCGACCTCGCTTTCGGGCTCCGGCTCCGTCAACCTTAAGATCTATGTCAAGAACAACGGTACCACGCCGTATACCGATATAGTCTTTAACGTGGACGGCACCAAGGTCTTTACTCTGCCCGAGATGAAGAAGGAATACACCTACCGCATGAGCTATGCGGTATCCTCGTCCAAGCTGGACAAGGCCATACCCGTAACGGTCACATATAAGTATAAGGGCGGCTCGGACACAAAGAGCATCGAGAAGTCCTTTACCGTAAAGAAGGGCGCGGGCGGAGGCACGGAGGCCTCCGGAGTCAGCATCAACACTGCCGTATCGGTGAGCAGCACCACTGTGGCCGCCGGCGACAGCGTAACATTCACGTTTACCGTCGAGAACACCGGCAGCGCCAAGATCACCGATGCAAAGCTTACCGCCACAAACCTCAACGACGGAAAGCAGATAGGCGACACCTTCTCTCTCGGAGCGGGCAAGGCCACTACTATAAGCTATAATCAGTCCTTCGACTCCTCCGTGGTGATACAGCCCAAGCTTAAGTATACCGCGAACGGGAAGGCGCAGACCTCCAATCTCGACGCCGTCAACATAACTGTGGGCGGAGGCGGCGAAACCGCTGCCGCTCTCGATATCGTACTGTCCACTACCGAGACCGCGCCTGTCGCAGGCACTCCCTTTAACGTCGACGTAAAGCTGACCAACAACAGCGGCAAAGACTTTAACAGCGTGGATCTCTTCGACAACAACGGCGAATTCATCACCCTTGACAGCAGCTCGCTGGCAAACGGAGCTTCGCTGACGTTCTCATATCCCACAACGCTGAAAACGGGCAATACCGTGAGGTTTACCGCCTCCTGCCTTGACGCGAACGGTGAGGAATACACATTTACGTCCAACGAGCTTACCTTTGATATCGAGCCCGTGAATACGCCCGCAGCATCGGATTACTCGTCGCTGCTGTCGCTTACGGTGTCTGCCGACACAACGGAGCTTGAAAAGCCGGGCGACGTCATGTTCACGCTGACGCTCAAGAACGACGCTCCCCAGGATTACACCGATATAACGCTTGCAGAAGCGTCTCTCGGGACGATAGACACATACCCCGTGTTCCCCAACGGAGAAAAGTCCATCGAATACGGAGTCACAAACGTAAAGACCACCACCGAGTTTATATTTATGATCAAGGCGACCGCGCCGGACGGTACCTCCGTCGAGCATACTCTGCCCGCAATACAGATAAACGTTGCCGAGCCTGCCTCCGGCGGCATGACATGGTGGCTGTGGCTGCTCATAATCGTAGGCGCAGTGCTGCTTATAGGCGCGGGCGTCCTCGTATTCCTTATACTGACAGACAGACTGCCTATGGGCGGAAATGGCGGAAGCGGCGACAGACGCGCAAAGGACCGCTATGACGACGAGGAGGATATCCGTCCCTCTGTCTCGTCCGGACGCAGCGCTTATCAAAGAACGGCACGCACCTCCGATACGGCAAGAACGGTACACGCCACGCCGCATCCCAGAGGTTATATGGACAGCACGCCTTCCCGCGGCACGTCCGCACATGCAGGCACAGCAGCCCGCGGCGCCGCGCAGGCTCATACCGGCCGGTCCTCAGCTGCGCGTTACGGAGACGACTATCGCGGCGAAGAGCCCGAGCAGAGAACTGCGGTCCGCGGCGTCAGACGTCCGGAGAATATGCGCAGCAACGGCCGCAGCTATGACGTCAGACCCGAGCCGGAATACAACGACAGACGCGAACCCGGCTACTACGACAAGCCCGATCCCGGCTACGGCAGACCCGATCCCGGCTATGACGACGCGCAGGACCCCGGCTATGACGACAGGCTGGAGCCTGAATATGACGACAGCTATGAGGACGGCGTCGGCGACGGACACACCGACAGCTATGACGACGTGCAGGGCTCGGAGGCCTACGATGATAAGTACGCCGTACGCCCCAGCGGTCATAAGAAAGTGAATTTTGAAGATCACAACGATTTTTGATAATTGACCCGATTAAAACGGGCTGCCTCGCAGACAATGCGATGACAGCCCGTTTTATTTATCCGTTAAAAAACTATGTTCTTGACGGCGTGTCGGTCATCCGTTTTAAGCCCTTTTTATAACTCCGCTTTTATCTATAATGTCTATGACCTCCGCGATCCTTTCCGGCGGCATCACGAGCGCAAACCTTACATAGCCCTCGCCGAGCGGTCCGAATGCGGTCCCGGGCGTGCATATCACTCCCGTCTTATCCATCAAAAGCTCGCAGAACGCCGCGGAATCCGTATATCCCGAGGGCAGAGGCGCCCATACGAACATCGTACCCTTGGCGTCCGGGCAGTCCCAACCTATGCTCCGGAGCCCTCCGCATAGAGCGTCTCTGCGGCGCTGATATTCCTCGCGTCCCTCGCGCACGCTGTCCCGCGGGCCTCTTAAGGCCGCGATAGCCGCATGCTGCACGGGATAGAACATGCCGAAGTCGAGCTGGCTCCGCATGAGCTTTAAAGCGTCCACGACCTTTTTATTGCCGGAAAGAAAGGACACGCGCGCGCCCGTCACGTTGAATGATTTGGAAAGTGATAAAAACTCCACTCCCACCTCCTCCGCACCCTCGAACGAAAGAAACGAGAACGTCTCGTTGCCGTCGTATACGATGTCGGAATAGGCGTTGTCGTTTATGACTATGATGTCGTATTTCTTTGCCGTGGCTATCAGCTCCTCATACATCGAGCGCGGAGCGACCGCGCCGACGGGGTTCGACGGATAGGACACGACGATATACTTTGCCTTTCTTAAAACGTCCTCTGGTATGTCCCGGAATACCGGCAGGAAACCGTTCTCCTTAAGCAGCGGATAAAAGTATATATCCGCCTCGCCGAAATGCGAGCCCGCCTCGAATATGGGATAGCCCGGGCTCGGCAGCAGCACGAGGTCGCCCTTATCGCAGAGCGCCATACCGAGATGGCCCATGCCCTCCTGTGTTCCGTGCACCGACATTATGCGGTCCGTGCCTATTTTTACGCCGAAGCGGTCCAGATAATAATCCGATACCGCGCTTATGAGCTCGGGTGAGTCCACGAGCGCATATCTCCAGTTTACGGGGTCCTTTGCCGACTCTATGAGCGCGTCCATGACGTGCCGCGGAGGCTTGAAATCCGGCGTTCCCACCGATAGGTTATATACCGTTCTTCCCTCGGCTAATAGCTGCGCCTTTTTATAGTCGAGCGCTGCGAATATACCCGTCGTAAAATAATCGAGACGTTTAGCGCTGTGAATTTCCATTTCAAAAGACCTCCGGATATGCTGCGTTTTCGGGGCGTAAGCCCGTATGCAAATGATTATAGCACAAGCGCTCCCTTTTTGCGAACCCGTCCTTCCCCATTTTGCGTTCTTTTCCCCGCGCATGTCGAATAACCTTTACTGAGGTGATGGATATGGAAGATAAAAGAACGGTAACACACGGCTTTACCACGGAAAACGAGAGCTTCCTCTTCCCGCAGAAGCAGCCCGATCCGCAAAGCTCATTTGTTAAAAGACGTCTCGGGCGTTTTTACAAGAATGCCGCAGTCTGCGCCGCGCTGGCTCTCGGCATATGGGCGCTCGCCTCCGTGAACACCGGCTTTACGGACAGCATTGCGAGCGGCGTAAAGGAGGCGTCCGCGAGCGAGCTTTTACAGGACGAGAGCCTCGGCATGCTTGAATTTGTGAGCGCGGACGCTCTGCCCCTCGACGGCGAGGTGGTGAGCACGTTCTCCGAGACCGGCAGGCAGGTCGAGATACGCTCCGAGCCCGAGGCCGAGGTCAAAAGCGTGCTCTCCGGCACCGTAGCAGAGATCGACGGAAACACTGTAACGGTGCAGAACGACAACGGCACACGCAGCATTTATACCGGCATAAACGCAGACGTCGCTGCGGGAGAGTACGTCGAGCGCTCGCAGACCATCGGACGCCTCGACGGAGAGGTGCTGGCTCTCGAGACTGCGTCGGGTATAGGCTATATCGACTCTCTCGACGAAAAAGAGCTGACGGAAACCATTGAGTGAGCATTAAGCTTTTCGGCGGCAGACTGACGCTCGATATACTGCTCCTGCCCGTGGCGGCGCTGCTCGTTTATGCGTACGGCGCGGGCGTCTGCGCGTGCTTTGCTCTCGCGCTGCTTGCGCATGAGTTTGCTCATGCTCTCGCCGCCCGGGCGTTCGGCGCGCGCATAGCCTCCATAGAGCTGCTGCCCTTCGGCTGCGCAGCCGTGCTCGAGGGGCTCGGGACTCTTTCAGCCGCAAAGGAGGCCGCAGTCGCCGCCGCGGGGCCTCTCGCAGGCATGGCCATCGCCGCCGGGGCAAACATGCTTTCAGGCGGGAGCGCATTTCTCGCGCAGTTCGCGCGCCTTTCCCTCGGGCTCTCGGCGGTGAACCTTTTGCCCGTACCTCCGCTCGACGGCGGACGCGTCTTTATCGCACTCCTCGGGCTCGCGGTGCCAAGGCTGCGCGCGGAGAAAGCCGCCGCAGTCACAGGCATAAGCATAGGAGCCGTTTTTTTCTGTCTCTGCATCTACTTAATGTCGACCGGCACGCCCAACGTGACGTTCGGGCTCATGAGCATATTTATGGTGACCTCCTCGATACGGCGCATGAGAAGCGCGGAATATTCCTTTGCAAAGCAGCTTTTCGCCAGACGCGACGCCATGAAGAAACGGACCGTGCTCGACGTAAGGCATATCGCCGCCTCGGATACAAAGGACCCCTCCGAGCTTCTGCCGAGCCTCGACCCGCGAAAATATAACGTGATACACTTCGTCGACCGGGATATGCGCACCGTCCGCACCGTGGACGAGGGCGAGCTTTTCGATACGCTCATAGATACCGCAAAGGAGAAATGACCGACGCCGTCCCAGGTACTAAACACATCTTCTTTTTTTTATGCTTTTCTGTTAAAATATCTGTATAACGTTCCCCGGGAGGCTCAAATGACGGATACCCGCGTTAAAAACCATATGCTGCATAAATTCGTAATAAGCTTTTTCAGATTTTTTGCAGAGCCCTTTATCAAACACAGCAACTGCTTTTCATATGAACGCGTTCCCGCGCAGAACGGAAACTATATAGTCTGTTCAAATCACGTTACGGTCACAGACCCTATACTCATATCTTTAAGCTTCCGACCTCAGATGTACTTTGTGGCAAGCGAGCACATCATGCAAAAAGGCATAGTATCGGCGCTCCTGAAATGGGCTGTCGACCCCATAGTCAGGCTGAAAAGCGGCTCCGGCGTCAACACCGTGAAGGATATGCTCTCATGCCTCAAAAACGGCTATAACGTATGCATCTTTCCCGAGGGGGATTGCTCCTTTGACGGCAACACCGGACCCATGCTCCCTACCATAGGCAAGCTCGTTAAGACCTGCAAGCGTACGCTCATAACCTATCGCTTCGAGGGCGGATATTTGCAGCATCCGCGCTGGAGCGCCAAGCGCCGCAAGGGTCCCATACGCGGTCACGTCGTGAGCACATACACGCCCGAGATGCTCTCCGGAATGACAGCGGACGAGATAAACAAGGCCATAATAAACGACCTTGACGAGCACGCATACGAGCGTCAGCGCCGGGAAATGAACGTGTATAGCTCCCGCGCAAAGGCCGAAGCGCTCGAGACGCTTTTCTATATCTGCCCCGAATGCGGAGGGATAGGCGGCATAACGAGCAAGGGCGACAGCTTTAGCTGCACCTGCGGCATGAGCGGCAGCATGGACGATCACGGCTTTTTGCACGGCATACGCTTTGAAACGCTCGAGGAGTGGGACAGATGGCAGACCGAAAGGCTCGGCGAGCTCGCGCATGAGGCGGACTTTTCCGACGACGCCGTGCTTTATCATGTAGATAAAAAGCACAAACGGAAAAGGGTATGCGCGGGACGCGTACACATGAACGCGGAGGCTTTTTCTATCGGCGATATACGCTTCGGGCTGGCGGAAATATCCGACATGGACCTTATCCGCAGCAATTATCTTGTCTTTATAGCAAACGGCGAGCACTATGAGCTAAGAGGCAGCGAGCACTTCTGCTCGCGAAAGTACATGCAGCTTTTACGTACGCTCGGCTCCGCCGACGCCTGATACCATGTATTTGCTTTCGTTTTCGGACATGCACGGGAGGTAAAAAATGAACAAGCAGCTGACAAAAGATATGCTCTCCTTTATCGCAGCCTCGCCCACGGGCTTTCACGCCGCGGAGCATACCGTAAACATACTCAAAAGCTACGGCTATACCGAGCTCGACCCGGCCTCGCCTCCCTCTCCCGGCTCCTGCGTTTATACCCGGAAAAACGGCTCGACCGTGCTGGCCTTTAAGCTGCCCGCACAGGCAAGGCCATTTATGGCTGCGGCCTCGCATTCCGACAGCCCGTGCTTTCGCATAAAAGGCACGGACGCCCTCAACTCTGCGGGATGCTCTCTCATCAATACCGAAAAGTACGGCGGCATGATAATGTACAGCTGGCTCGACCGGCCTTTATCGATAGCGGGCAGGGTGACCGTAAACGAAAACGGCAGGCTTTCTTCGCGCCTTATTAACATAGACCGCGACGTCGCCGTGATACCCTCCCTCGCCATACACATGAACAGAGGCGTAAACGACGGCTATGCGTTCGGCGTGCAAAAGGACATGTGCGCGCTGCTCTCGGAGGCAGACGGAAAAAGCCTCTCCGCACTCGTATCGGAGGCGGCAGAGGCGCAGGAAGACAGTATAATATCGACCGAGCTTTTCTTATACAACAGAATGACCGGCGGCTTTTTCGGCGCGAACGACGAGTTTATTTATTCGCCGCGCCTCGACGACCTCGAAAACGCGTATATTTCTTTAAAGGCGTTCTTAGGCGCAAAGGCAAGAGACGCCATGCCCGTGCTCTGCATATTCGACAATGAGGAGACCGGCAGCTCCACAAAGCAGGGCGCGGCCTCGTCGGTCCTGGAGGACGCGCTGTCGCTCGTATATTCCGCATACGGAAAGACTCCTCAGAGCTTCTATGGATCGAGCTTTATGCTCTCCATAGACAACGCGCACGCAGTTCATCCGGCTCACACCGATAAATACGACCCCCGGTGCAGGGTGCGCATGAACGGCGGCGTCGTTATAAAGCACAACACGAATTATGCCACGGACTCGGTCTCCTCCGCCGCGGCAGAGACCGTCGCCGATGCTGCCGGTATGCCCATACAGCACTATTATCATAAAAGCGACCTGCCGTGCGGCTCCACGCTGGGCAATATAGCCGGGCTGCGCACACCGGTATATACGGCGGATATAGGGCTCGCGCAGCTCGCGATGCACTCGTCATGCGAGACAGCGGGCGTACACGACCCGGCGTATATGTATGCCTTCTTAAAAAAATACTACTCTATGTCCTTGGAGGCGAAAGCCGACGGCCTCGGCTACTCCTTTTCCGGCTGACCGTCCTCGTAATTATGCCCTTTCCGTCCTCGCGGTCATGCCCTTTCCGGGTCAGGCGACTATGCCTATAGACGCCAGATAATCTATTATGTCGCGCACCGTCCTCAGCTTCCATATATCGCGCGTGGGTATCTCTATATCGTAACGCTCCTCGAACTCGCATATGAGGCTCGATACGTCAAACGAATTGAGCCGCAGGTCCTTGACCAGATCCGTATCGTAGGTTATGTCGCCGTTTCCGGTGACGTTTATCAAAAGCTCCTTAATAACCTCAAGCATGTCTGCCTTAAGCCTCCCTCATGTCCTTCAAAAAGTCGCGTTTTATCTTGTTCATAGCGGTTTTCTCAAATTCGGTCTCGCGTATGTTTATGAGACGTATCTGCTTATACGACGGCAGAGTGGCGTTAATGGCGTCGACCTCGTGCTGCAGCGCGTCCAGTATCTCGTATCCGCTCATGCCCGCAGTCTCCTGCGGGTCGGGGTATACCATGACCGCAGGCAGCACGTCGTCCGAGCCCGCGCCCGCCGCAGAGCCGTAGGCCACAGCCTCCTTTACGATGCCTAGAGCGCAGAGCCGCTGCTCGAGCTCCTCCGCGGATATCTTCTGTCCGTTTTTGAGAACTATGACGCTCTTGCAGCGTCCGGTAATATGCACAAAGCCCGCCCTGTCCAGATATCCGAGGTCGCCCGTGCGGAACCAGCCTCCGCGCACGGCCTCCGCTGTCAGCTCAGGCTGCTTATAATAGCCCTGCATGACGCTGTCACCGCGCACGACTATCTCTCCGTCCTCGATTTTCGCCTCAAACGACGGCAGCAGCACTCCCGCACTGCCCGGGCGGTTCTTTCTGTTTCTGTTCACGCTTATTAGCGGCGAGCACTCCGTTATGCCGTAGCCCTCGAGCACGAGT
Source organism: uncultured Christensenellaceae bacterium (assembly GCA_964453325.1). Classification (GTDB taxonomy): domain Bacteria; phylum Bacillota; class Clostridia; order Christensenellales; family Christensenellaceae; genus JAZRGP01. The sequence continues at coordinate 14,804 of CAYVOZ010000006.1, forward strand.
ATGCCGCAGCGCGTGAGGCCCTTTCGCACCGTCTCGGAGAGATGCGCTCCGCCCGTAATGATAAGCTTGAGCCCCGGCATGAGCTCCCGCTTCGCGGCCTTAAGCCTCATTGCCGAGGGCGCATTTCCGCGCGAGCGTCCCGATGCAGCGTCGTAAAGCTGCTTATATATCGCCTCGGCTATGAGCGGCACTGCCATAACGGTATCCGGGTCGAATAGCCTCATATCCCTGAACGTGCGTTTGATATTCGCGTTCAGCATCACCTCGCGTCCGGTCATGAGATTGCTCATCACCGCGCAGGTCAGACCGTACGCGTGATGCAGCGGCAGAGACGTGAACACCTTATCGAACGTGAACACATACGCTATGCTCTCGCACGCGTTTTTTATAACGGCGCGCTGAGAGAGCATCACGGGCTTGGGCTTGTCCCCCGTGCCTGAGGTATAGAGTATGACAGCCGTATCTCCGGGGTCCGGCTCCGCGTTCTCGAGCGTGCGCGCGCCTGCGGCGCGCTCGGCTCTGCCGGGCAAAAGCAGCTCCTCTCCGAGCGTAAGCACGGGTATTCCGAGACGGTCCCCCAGCATAGCCTTTATCTCTGCGGAGGCTATGGCGCACTCCGCATCCGCAAACGCCGCCATCTCCGCCATGCTCTCTGCGGTCTGCTCCGTATCTACGGGTATGGCCACTCCGCCCGCGCTCGTCACGGCGAGCACGGAGAGAAGATACATATAGCCGCCGCTGCCTAATATCGCAGTGCGCTTTTTAAGGCAGTCCTCCGTGCGCAGCGTCTCGACGAGCTCCGCAGTCTCTTCTCCGAGCTCCGAAAACGTGCGCGTTTTTCGCTCGCCCGAGGAGGCATACCATGATACCGCGTTCCTGCCGGAGTATCTTTCGCACATGCCCGTGAGGCAGCTTTTGAAATCCTCCGTGTATTCGACCTCGTATAAAGTATAATTCCTCATTCTTCTTCTCCGCCGTCTGTGTGCCTGACGGGCTCGTCCCAGAGCTCGTCCTTTTTGATATCGTCCATATTGTTGAACAGTCTGAGCGCTATTTTCACTATCTCCGGATCGAACTGCGTGCCGCTGCCGTTCTCGAGCTCCTTAAGGGCGCCGCCGAGCGTCATGTTCTCGCGGTATCTGCGATAGCTCGTCATGGCGTCAAAGGCGTCGCATACGCTGAGTATCCTCGCCTCCATGGGTATATCCCTGCCCTTTATGCCTCTCGGATAGCCCCCGCCGTCATATCTCTCATGGTGCGCGGCCACTCCGGGTACGATATCCATGAACATACTGCTGTTCTTCAGTATCTCTTCCGCATAGAGCGGGTGCCTGCGTATCTCGTCATACTCCGCGTCAGTGAGCCTGCCGTCCTTAAGGAGTATGCTGTCGGGTATCCTTATCTTGCCTATGTCGTGAAACATACCTATGACTCTCAGCCTGTCGCATTCCTCCGCGCTCCATCCGAGCTCGCGCGCTATATGCACCGCCAGTATCGCCACTCTGTCCGAGTGTCCGCGAGTATATATATCTCTTGCGTCCACCATGGCGCGCACCGCCGTCACCATCTCGCCGTAGTTCGCCGTGAGGCGCTCGTATGCAAGATGCAGCTCTTCGTTCGCCTTTTTCAGGCTGTCGCGGTATTCGCGTATAGTGCGCATCTGATGTATGGACTTCACGCAGGATTCCACGAGCAGCTCCAGTTGATCGAAGCGCTCGCACTTCTCGTAATAGCCCTGTATATCGAGCTCTCTTATGGTCTTTACGGGCGGAGCCATGCTCTTATGGCCGGTGAGCAGTATTATGAACAGGTCCTTATTGAACTCGCGTATGGACGCCACCACGGCGTCCCCGCAGATGGGCGACATGAGAAAGTCGAGCAGCAGTATATCATAGCTTCCGTCTCTGATGCGCTCGATGGCCTTATACGGATCGTTTTCCGTATCAACATCGTACCCGGACGCCTCAAAATACGATTGCAGCGTCAGCGTCATTATGCTGTCGTCGTCAAGAGTGAGTATCCTGATGTCGTTCTTCTCGCGCTTGATGTTTTTCTTTCTCATTCCACGCCTCCCATTTTTGCTGCATTCGTTCCTTCGTCGGGTATGCTCACGCCGAAGATCGAGCCCCCGCCCGGCCTGTCCTCAAACCACATCGATCCGTTGAACCTCGCCTTTATTATGGTGTTAGATATGAACAGCCCGAGCCCGCTGCCCTGCGCGCCCTTGTTCGTGACCATATTCTTAAAGAGCCTGTCGCGTATATCCGCGGCGATGCCAATGCCGTCGTCGCACACGCGCACCGACAGCTTTCCGTCCGACCTTTCCGTCTCCACGCTGATCGAGCCCGAGCCCTTGGGCTTTACGGCGTCTATGGCGTTGCCTATGAGATTGTTCATGACCTGCACCATGGCGTTTATATCGCCGCGTATATGCGCGTCCGCGGCGGCGCGGCTGTCGACCGACAGCTCGCAGCGGTTGCCCACCAATTCATGGCGCAGCAGCATCGAGCAGCGCTTTATGACCTCGTCCATGGAGAACACGGCGTCCGAGTCCGACTCCATATCCGCCGCCTGTCCCTTTACCGTCGTTATGATATCGGACATATATGCGCAGGCCTCGCGTATGCGCGACGTCCACTCCCGCATCTCGCCGTATATCTCGCGGTAGTCGTCGTCGTTGACCTGCGGATCGTCTATGCTCTCCTCGCTCTCGTCTATGAGCCCGTCTATGGAGGTCACTCCGCCGGATATGCTCATAATCGGGGTCTTGAGGTTGTGTGCGATGCCGCCCACCATCTGCCCGAGGAAAGCCAGCCGCTCCTGCTCCATCAGCCTCGCCTGGCTGCTCTGAAGTCTTTCCATGCTCTCCTTGAGCTTTGTTACGTCCTTAAAGAACACCACATAGCCTAAATTTCTGTGGTCGGAGACGAGCGGGGTTATATCCACCATATAATAATGCAGCTCCGGCCCGGAGGACGTATGCAGCATCGCGGACTGCTCGTAGGATATCGCGGTATGGGATTCGCGGCAGGTTTGCAGCGCAGTCATGAGCGTATACAGTCCCGTCTTTGTATCGAGCCTCTTGGGGTCCGCGCATTTATCGAGCGCTCTGTTCTCGCGTATGCCGTATTCCTCTCCGAATACCTGCTCAAAGGCATGGTTATAGCTGACCACTATGCCGCCGCCGCTGACCACGAGATAGCAGTCCGATATCCTGTCGAGCACGCTTTGCGCCGCAACGGGCTTTATATCGAGCAAATGAAAGTAGAATATGGCAATGCCGTGGAAAAGCACGGTGCCTATTATATATGAGTAAAGCGAGCCTACGATATTGGATTTCACGACGCCCGAGGTCGCGAGCAGATTGAACGCGACAGGCACAAGTATACCCACCGTCAGAAGTATGGCCTGTATCCTGTAAAGCGCGCTTTTGTTCCGAAACGAGAACCGCAGCGCGTAGTATATCGAAAGCAGCACGCAGGTATAAGAGTATGCGCAGTGCACATAGAAATACCAGCCGAAAACTATATCGCTGCTGTCGACTCCGAATACGGCATAGTAGCAGTGATGCAGCGGATTCGTCCATACCATTATAAGCGTCACCGCCGGTCCTATCAGCAGCCACCATGCTCTTTTAGGGAGTCTTTCCCACTCCAGTCCGAACGTCATGGATATCAGCAGCCCGAGCACCGGCAGGAATACGCCCACGTTCGTTATACTGTCTATCACATACTTTATCGCCGTGCTGTCACCCGGCAGGAAATAGCTCACTATGAGAGCCAGCATCCATATCAGTGTCACGCCCGCAACACAGAAATACAGCCTGTGTATGAGCTGCACGTTTCCGCGCCGCCACATTCCGAGCACAAACGCTATCATTCCCAGAGCTAAAAAGATAAGTATATAAAGACTGGTGCCCGATATCATTTACTGCCTCCCCGTCTTACAAAATCCGCCAAAAGCACCGACGCGTCGGGACTCCCGAACGCGAACCCGCTTTTTGCGAGCGCCTCCGTGGTCATATCCGCACTCACCTCGACGCCGACCGGCCCTGCGTTAAAGGTCTCCGCAAGCGCTGCCGTCTCCGCAGAGCTCTCCGAGGCCGAAAGCCTCCTTAAGAACTCGCGCTCCGGCACGGCCTCCGCAGCTATCCCCGCATCCGCGAGCGCATCAGAGAGCGCGAGCTTATGCGGATTATATACATGATACACATTTTCGACATTTTTTGAAAGCGCAACGAGCGCTCTTGCGCAAAGATCCACTGCGGTGAGCTCGACCGGCATTTGCTCCAGGCTCTCCGGTATACACCCTATTTTTTCTATGCCGCGAATCAGCAGCCAGAAGTAATTCGAGGCCGGATTGCGCTGGAACATACCGTCCGTGCTTCTGCCGACGAGCCTGCCCACTCGAAAGACCGTGGCCTTAAGGCCGTTCGCACGAGAGGCTGCTATATACTTCTCCGCCATGAACTTGGAGCGAACATATACGTTGTCCTGCCAGTTCTGACCGATATCCGCGCACGACTCGTCAAAGACCGCCCCCTCGGGAGCGCGCGAGCCGCTGACGCTCACCGTGGATATATACTTGAGCTCCGCGCCCCAGTCCCTGCACATATCGGCAGCGTGCTGAGTTCCCGTAAGGTTGACGCGCTCGGAGGCTCCGCGCTCCGTATAGTGCCGCACGTCCGCCGCGGCGTGCCATACCTCCGCGCACTCCGAGCCTATGCGCTCACAGATCTCCGCGTCCATTCCGAGGCAGGGCAGAGTGATATCTCCTCCGACCTCCGTGACCCTTTGCATGAGCCTTGCCGCGCGCTCCGCGCCGAAATAGTATCCGAGCGTCTCCGCGATGCGTCCCTCTCCGCGCACAAGGCAGTATATCCTTCCGCTCCTGCGCTTTGCGAGCTCTGCTATGAGATGCGCGCCCAAAAAGCCCGTACCGCCGGTCACAAATACCGCATCTTCTTTTCCGTGCTTTGCGGCAGGCTCCTCTTTTGCCGATACTTCCTCTTTATCTGCGATATTCGCCGCCTGGCTTATGAGCTTCTCCTGCTCGCTCATATGCGGATTTGCATAAAACTGCGCAAGCGTCAGCCTTATATCGCGCTTAAAATACTTTATTATGGCGTCCATGGCCATGAGAGACGTGCCGCCCTGCTCAAAGAAGGACGCGTCCGCATCCGGCTCGTGTCCGAGCGCCTCTCTCCATACCTCTCGCACCGTGCCGCCGCCGTCCGCGTTCACTGCGCGGACGCTTCTTAGCGCCGCGAGAGCCGTGCTGTCCGTCTTTCCCGACGGAGTATACGGTATTTTGGCCGTGGGTATGAACTCCGACGGGCGCATATACGCGGGCAGGATATTCTTAAGCGCTTCTCTCAGGGCGGACGTATCCTCACAGTCCGAGACAAACGCCCTCAGCGCCCCGTCCGCAAGCATCACCGCCGCGTCGGACACGAGCCCGGTGCTCATTATCGCAGAGGTTATCTCCTCTGTCTCTATCCTCTGACCGTTGAGCTTGACCTGACCGTCGCGCCTGCCCGTGAAGACTATGCTGCCGTCGCTTTTCTGCCTCGCCATGTCCCCGGTCTTGTATATACGCGCTCCCGTGCGCGGCGCGGCGTTTATAAAGCTCTTTTCCGTTAGCTCTTTATCGTTGATATAGCCTATGGCCAGTCCCTCGCCCGAAATGCAAAGCTCACCCTCCGCCGTGGGCAGCACCGGCCTGTTCTTTTCGTCAAGTATATACACCCCGGAGTTCGGCACCGGTCTGCCTATGGTCGGAGTCCTGTCCGGCCGCACCCTCTCCGCGGTCACGAACGCCGTGGTCTCGACCGGGCCGTACATGTTGTATATCGCTCCGCCGCAGGCAGCGCAAAGCTCGCCCGCGAGCGAGCGGGTCAGCACCTCACCGCCGCACATTATCATTTTCACTCCCGACAGAGCGCGCCTGAACGCCTCGTCGCGCATGTATACCTTCAGCCTCGAGGGCGTCGAGAAGATCAGCTTTGCGCCCGCGCTTTCGATAAGCTCACCTAAAAGCCCCGGCTCGGTCATTTGCGTCTCGTCGGCTATTATCACCGATCTGCCCGATGCGAGCGGTACAAGCACCTCCACCGTGAACGAGTCGAAAAGCACGCTCGAGGAGAAAAGCACTCCGCCGTCCACGCCCGAAGCGTCATAGAACCGCGTAAGTATGCCGGTCAGGCTGGCTATCGAGCGGTGCGCTATGGCCGCGCCCTTGGGTCTGCCCGTAGAGCCGGACGTGAATATTATCTGCGCCGCGCTTACTGCTTCTGCGCTGCCCGCCGCATTTGCGGCGCTCTCCGCTATAACGGCGCTTCTTACGTTTGCGCCGTCGGAACGCTCATGGGCGTTTTGCCCGTCTGCGTCCGTTAGCATCGCCACCTTTACACCCGTGTCCCGAGCGCGCTGTGCTCCGTATCCGTCCGCAACTATGAGCCTGCAGCCCGCACGTTCGACATACTCCGCCATTCTCGCGGCGGGCAGCTCCGGGTCGAGCGCCATATACGCCGCGCCCGTCTTCATTATCCCGAAAACGGTAAAAATGAGCCCGGGCGTGCGCCTCATGCAGCAGGCGACGACTCCGCCGCCGCACGCGCCCATCGACTTAAGCTGCGCCGCGACGCCGTCCGAGCTTTGCTTGAGCCCGGCGAACGTGATGACGGTCCCGCCGTATACTATCGCGGGAGCGTCGGGGCAAAGCTCCGCATACGCGTCCGCGAGCGCGTCTATTCGGGCGTCCTCAAACGGAAGCCTTATGCCGCTCGGACGCTCAATGAGCATGAGCATGTCCCTCGGCGATATGCCGCGCACCTCGTCTGTATACTCCTTTTCGATAAGCTCCCTTAAGACCTGCAAATAGCTCCTCGAATACAGCTCCGCCGTACTTTTCTCAAAGCGCGAGGAGTACTCCAGCGCAAACGATATGACCGAATCCCTGACAAATGCCCGCATAGAGAGCGAAAGCTTTGAAGCGTCCGTCCTTATGGGTATAAGCTCCGTCTTCGTTCCCGCTATTGTCAGCTCTCCGCAGCCCGGCGGATCCTCCGTAAACAGTACGTCGAACAGCTCCCCGCTTCTGCCGGCAAATCCGGAAAGCTCCTCATGCGAAATGAACTGGTCGTCTGCGGCGCAGGCGACGTCCCTCGATATGTCTTCCAAAAGCGTGCGCGTTTTCTCGCCTATATGCACGCGAAGCGGCAGTGTGTTTATGAACGGCCCTATCGCGCGCATTGTCTCCGCCTCCGTCCTTCCGGAGAACGGTACGCCTATGACGACGTCGTCCGTGCGCGTTATGCGCGCGATAAGAAGCGCGTACGCGCCCGCAAGCACGGAAAAACGCGTTGCGCCGCGCTCCCTGCAAACCTCGGCTATCTTTTCCGAGAGCTCCGCGCCCGCGTCAAAGCAGTATGTGCCTCCCGTAAAGTCCCCGCTGCCCTCGCTGTCAAAAGGCAGATCCGGCGGCGGCGGGCAGTCCGCCAGCGCGCGCGCCCAGTAATCGTGCGCTCCCGTCGAACGCTCCGCGAGCGCGCAGACGTGATCGGGAAAGTCTGCGCATGGCAGCACGGGACTTTCGCCCGCAAGGTATTTCTCCAGTCTTTCAAGCAGCAGCGGCGTACTCATGCCGTCGCAGATTATATGATGTATGTCCGTAAAAAGCATAAGACCGTCCGCAGTCTCCCGGACAGCCGCACGCAAAAGCGGCGGGCGCGAGAGCTCGAACGGCTTTACGAACATCGTCTCGGCGGCCTTTTCGTTCTCCGCAGCAAGCCTCACAAGGCTGAACGGCGCTTCGTCGGCGGCGCGCTGATATATGCCGCTGCCGTCCGCCTCAAAGGCCGTGCGCAGCATGGGCTCGTCCGCAATGAGCCGTCTGAAGGCGGCCTCTAACTTTTTGAGGTCTGTGCTGCCGCTTAGCCGCAGCTTTCCGGGCATATTATAGACCGTGCTCTCCGGCGACATCTGCGCGGCGATATACATGGCCTTTTGCGCGGAGGTAAGCGGATATCTGTCCCTTCTTATATGCGTAAGCGCCGGGCGCGCAGTGCGCCTCTGCCCGGTCAGCTGCTCCGCCAGCCGCGCCGCCGTGCGCAGCTGCGATATCATGCGCACATCCACAGTCCTGCCGCATTTCTGCTCTATCCTTACAGCCGCGCCGACCGCCGTGAGCGAATCGCCGCCGAATCTGAAAAAGTCGTCGTCCGCGCCTATATCCCTGCCGAGCACCTCGGCAAAAACGGATACTATAGCGCGCTCCGCGTCCGTCTCGGGCCTTCTGCCTGCCTCGCGCTTTACGCTCGGGAGCGCGGCCCTGTCGGCCTTGCCGTTGCCCGTCAGCGGTATGAACGGCACGCGCACGAACGCGGAGGGTATCATATAAGACGGCAGCCGCTCCGCGCAGGTCTGCACGAGCTCCGTCTCCGGTATATCCCGCTCCGCGACATAATACGCGGCAATGCTTTCGCCGTCCGCAAAAACCGCCGAGAGCTTCACGCCCGGGCATCCGTTTATCGCGCACGCTATCTCGTCCGTCTCTATCCTGTAGCCTCTTAATTTTATCTGCGAGTCCCTGCGCCCGCCGAGCAGTATATTCCCGCGCGCGTCCCACATAGCCATATCCCCCGTCCTGTAAAGACGGTCGCCCGTCTCGAACGGGTTTTTGATAAAGGCCTTTGCCGTAGCCTCCGGATCGTTTCGGTAGCCTCTGGCTACCTGAACGCCGCCTATATAAAGCTCGCCCATGGCTCCCACGGGCTGAGGACGCATATGCCCGTCCAGCACATACAGCCTACAGTTCTCCATAGGCGCGCCCACGCACTGCGTCGATTCACCGCGCGCCCGCGCCCAGCAGACCCCCACCGTGGCCTCCGACGGGCCGTATTGATTATATATATCCGCATCAGTCCGCCAAAGTCTCTCGGCTATGGCGGCGGACATGGGCTCTCCGCCGCATATCACGCTTTTTACCGTACATATCGCGGAAAAGAAGCTCGCGTCCTCCATATAGCTCAATAGCCTTGACGGCGTCATTATCACGGTGTCTATTCCGTGTCCGGTTATGAGCCCGGCGATATGAGAGGGCGAGTTCGCCTCGTCCGCAAGCACGACCGTCTGTGAATTTAAAAGCGCGGCAATGCTCTCGAGCAGAAACGCGTCAAATCCCACGCTGCATACCGATAACACGCCGCGCCCGCCGTAAAGACTGCGCACGCCGTGCGCAAAATTCACCAGACTGCCGTTTTCTATCTCGACTCCCTTGGGCTTTCCCGTGCTGCCCGAGGTATATACTATGTAGCAAAGCTCGCCGGGTCCGGGGCTTTCGCCGCCGTATTCCGCAAGCTCCGGCAGCCCGGACGGCATCGTCCGCACCGCGCCTTCAAACGCGGCCGCGTTTTCTCCGTCGGCTATCACCGTATCCGCGCCGCTGCCCGTGAGTATCGCGAGCTTTCTTGCCGCCGGCAGCTCCGGCGGTATCACCAGCCACGCGCTCCCCGCAAAGGCCGCGCCCAGCATGCATTCTATGAGCTCAAAGCTCCGGCCGAGGCTTATCGCCGTGACGCTGCCGCGCTTTATCGCCGAAGCCCTTATAAGAGCGCGCCGTTTGAGCTCCGCATAGCTCATGCGCTCGCCCTTATATATGAGCGCGGCGCGGCGCGGGCAGCTGTCCGCAGCCGACGCGAACGCCTGCGCAACGCTCATGCCCGGCTGCGGAACGTTTGTCCGGTTAAAGCCGTAAAGCACAAGCTCTCGCTCCGCCTCGTCAGTTACGGGCAGCTGCCATACCGGCATATCCGGCGAGCGCAGCGCGCATATCAGCATACGCTCTACGCGCGCATGCGTCCTTATTATCTCCTCGTCCGTGAACAGCTGTGCCTGATAGTCATAGCAGACGGAGTATCCGCCGTCCCGACCCTCTATATGAACAATGAGCTTTTCCGCCTGGCACCCGCTGTAGGTCCAGAGCCCCGAAAGCCTGAGCCGCGTATGCTCTCCGAAGGCGCGGTTCTCCTGATATGACAGCACTATGTCGAAAATATCGTCGTCGCCGGTGCTTTCCTTATATGATCCGCAAATGCGCGAAAAGGGATATCTGCTGTGCTTTAGCAGCGAGAACCACTCCTCCGCCGCGCTTCCGCACTGCTCTGTAAAGCTCTTCTCCTCGTCAAGCTCGCAGAAGAACGGCGCGGTGGATACGAACATGCCTCCGCTCATTTTTTCCGATACGTTCGACCGGTTCAGTATCGGCACGCCTATGCAAGCCCTCTTTTCGCCTGTTATGCGGGAAAGATATATGAGCAGCGCAGTCTGGAATACGCTGAAGGGCGCGATGCCGTTTTTCTCCCCGAAGTCGGCTATGAGCCTGCAAAGCGTGTCCGAGAGCGGACGGCTTATGCGCCTGCCTACCATGCTCGGGCTGCCGCCGTTCTGCTTTATGCGCGCTCTGCCCGACGCTTTTTTTGCCGTCTCACTCCAATACTCAGCGTCCCGTTCAAAGGCGCGCGACTCGCGATACCTGCGCTCGGCGTCCACGTGCTCGCTGTATTCCGTTGCGGCGGGCATATCCGGCTCCCCGCCCTCGAGTATCGCGAGATACGCCGCCGAGAGCTTTTCGGCAAGGTGCATGACCGACCATCCGTCCGCAATGATATGGTGCAGCGTGATGAGCACGCCGCCGCTCTGCGGCCCGGTGCGAAAAAGTGAAAAGGAATACAGCGGCGAGTCAGTGAGCTGCATCGCGCCTGCCGCGGCTGCGTTCATCCATTGCTCCACACCCGCTCCGCCGCCCGCGGAAAAATCGAAATACGAAAAACGCTCCTCGGAATACGGCGCACAGTATTGCATGGGACCGTCCTGCGTGACCGTTATGCGGAGGCGCAGAGCGCTGTCGCTTTCCAGAAGAGCGTTCAGACTGCGCTGCATTGCCGGAACGTCATAACGACCGTCCACAATGAGCGCCGTACAGATATTGTTTATGGCGGTACCGCTGCGAGCTTTTTCGAGCCGAAAAATATTCGTTTGGCTTTCGGACAGAGAAAAAAGCCTCTCTCCGCAGTTGACCGTATCCATTGGCATACACAACTCTCGAATAAGAATAAAAATCGTCGATTAACGTAAATCTGTGCCGTAAATACCGTGCTGCAATATATCAAGATTTCGCATCGACCGAGAATAATTATACACACGGTCCAGAATCATTACAAGCATTATGTATAAAATGTCGTATTTTGTTTACACGCCTTTTTTGTACGAATACTTTTCTATCACAGGACGCCCCTCATTCAGCTCGTTTACCGTCAGGCTGTAGCCGCAGCAGTTCGGCACGAACCATTCAAAGAACTCGCGCTTTTCTCCGGAGAGGCTGTACATGACCGACATTATCGTGCCGCCGTGCGCGACTATGACGACGCGGTCCTCGCCCCGCTCCATGGCCTCCGCGACTATGCGCGAAAACTCCTCAACGGTCCTTTTCACCACGTCCACTATGCTTTCTCCGCCCGGGCATACGCCGAGGCAGTCGCCCTCTACCCAGCTTCGGTACTGCTCGTCGTCCTTCATTTCCTCCGCGGTGCGCAGCTCGAAAACGCCGAAGTCCATCTCTCTTAGGTCCTCCGCAACGGTCTGCTCTGCATTCGGGAAGAGTATGGCCGCCGTTTCGGACGTCCTGCGGAGCGGAGAAACAAATACATGTCCCGTGTCCTCATCCCTGCCCATCGTTCCGGCAAGCTCGATACCCTCCGGCGAAAGCGGCTCGTCGGAGCTGCCCACATATGCGTTTCTCAGATTTCCCGGCGTTTTGCCGTGCCTTAGTATAACGATCTCCATTTCAACCCTCTTTTTGTATGTTATGCGCTATAAATGTCCGCGCTCCCTTTATCCCTGTTGACGCCTCTTTTGCCGCTGCATCTGCGAGCGCCTCGTTTTCAAATATCGCGGCGACCGCGCTGCCGCTGCCCGTCATAAACGCGCCTATGCAGCCCTCTTTTTCTCTCAAAAGCTCTATAGCTCTTCCTATATCCGGGCAAAGCGATATCGCCGGAGCGGTGAGGGCGTTGTATGTGCTCTCGCAAAAGGCGTTCGCGTCCCCCGCGGCAAGAGCCTGCACGCAGCGCGATATGTCCCCTCCGCCGCGCTTTTCCATACGGTCACAGAGCGAAAAGGCCGCCGGAGTCGATACGCCGCCCGCGGGCTTTACTATGAGATACGGCAGACTTATGCGGTTCTCTGCGGGCTCAAGCAGCTCGCCTATGCCGCGCGCGACAGCCGTGCCCGTCATGAGCGCAAAAGGCACGTCCGCACCCAGCCCCTGCGCCGTAAGCGCCATGGCTTTTCCGTCGAGCGGATAGCCGTGAAGAGCGTTGAGCCCCTTTAGCACTGCCGCCGCGTCCGCGCTGCCTCCGCCCATACCCGCCTCTATCGGTATACGCTTTTCGATGGCGATCCGCGCGCCGCCCCTTATGCCCGCCGCATCATAAAACGCGCTCGCGGCGCGGGCGGCGATATTGTCTCCCGCAACTCCCTTCGCGGACGCGGATATGCCGTCCGAGAGCTCTATATGAACGGTATCGAAAACATCTACCGTCTGCATGAGCATGACGAGCTCGTGATAGCCGTCAGCGCGCCTGCCCGCGACGTCGAGGAACAGATTCAGTTTTGCGTATGCCCTAATATCCATGGATAGCATTATAGCACGCTTTATGCTAAAATCAAAACTGTGCGGCCGTCTCGTGCCGTTCAAATACAGTTTCAGCATCGATACGGCTTCTTGCCGTTTTTCGGGGGTATAAGTATATGTTTTTGGCAGATAATACCGGGGATTATGCTCTTTTGGACACGGGCGGCGGCATGAAGCTCGAGCTTTGGGGCGGCTTCACTCTGGCGCGGCCCGATCCGCAGGCCATATGGCAGCGCGAGAAGCCCTCTCTTTGGGAACGCGCGGACGCTGTCTATATGCGCAGCAGCAAGGGCGGCGGCTCATGGGACTTTCGCCGGACCCTGCCCGAGAGCTGGCGCGTGACCGTCGGCGGGCTGAAATTCATCGTGCGTCCGACGGGCTTTAAGCATACCGGACTTTTCCCCGAGCAGTCGGCGAATTGGGCGTTTATGCAGGAGCTCATAAGAAAACGCGGCAGTGCCGACGTACTCAATCTCTTTGCCTATACCGGCGGCGCGACTGCCGCGTGCCTCGACGCGGGAGCATCCGTAGTGCACGTAGACGCGGCAAAGGGCATGGTACAGTGGGCAAAGCAAAACGCCGCGGAAAACGGACTGTCGGAAAAGCCCGCGAGATATATCATCGACGACTGCTTAAAGTTCGTGCAGCGCGAGAAGCGCAGAGAGCACAGCTATGACGGCATAATAATGGACCCGCCGAGCTACGGGCGCGGAGCCGACGGCAGCCTTTGGAAGATAGAGGACGACCTTTTCGGCCTCATATCCGAGACCGCCGGGCTTTTATCCGAAAAGCCGCTCTTCTTTGTCATAAGCTCTTATACCACCGGGCTCTCGGACGTCGTGATAAAGAACATGCTCGAGCTCGCCGTCAGGTCCCGCCACGGCGGACGCATAGACTCCGGCGTGCTGGCTCTGCCCGTGCGCGGCTCGTCCCTGCTGCTGCCCTGCGGCAACACGGCGCGCTGGACGGTATGACCGCGCTGCATTTTCGTGGTCATATCGTTGTTAAGTGTTGATGATATTACAAAATTATATCAAACATTATGAATTTTTAGCAATTTACAAGTCTTTGCCGAAGTGCTATACTTTAGTTTGTGAAAATAAGCAGGATGCGCAGCGTTTTTTCGGCTTATGGCTTGTATTGCAAGGCGATCCTGTTTAAGAGTATCTATCGAACGAAAATTTAAAGGAGGCATTTTTTATGGCAAAGGTAAAAGTTGGCGTAGCCGGTTATGGCGTTATAGGCCAGCGTCTGGCGGACGGAGTAGCCAGACAGGAGGACATGGAGCTCGTCGGCGTAGCCGATCTTCTCCCCACTCTGTCCATACGCGCTCTTTATGAAAAGGGCATGCCCTACGATCTGTATCTGGTGGACGGCGCAGACAAATCCAAATTTGACGAGCAAAACGCAAGCAGAGGGTCTCCATTCCCGGAAACCCTCTGCTT
>CAYVOZ010000007.1:0-16728 GCA_964453325.1 uncultured Christensenellaceae bacterium
GAGAGAAGGGCGTCGTCATTTCCTCCGCGTCGGAGCTCGCAGATTTTCACGCCGAAAGGGTTCTCGTGGTCGCGCAGACGACCATAACGCGCGCGCAGTTAGACGAGGTCTATTCCGAGGCGAAAAAAAGATCGGGAAGGGCCGACCTGTTCATGAGCATATGCGAGACCACTACAAAGCGTCAGGAGGAGGCGGCGAGACTCGCCCGAATATCCGATGCGGTCATAGTGGTGGGAGACCGTCAGAGCTCCAACACCGCAAAGCTGCAAAAAATAGCTTCGGAATACTGCCGAAACGTGCAATTTATAGAATTTTTAGATGAACTTCTACTTGAAAATTACATTAACTGTGATATAATAAGTATCGTTGCCGGTGCATCTACACCGGATTGGATTATCAGGGAGGTAAAAAGACACATGAGCGAACTTAACCAAGTTCAGGGAACCGAAGACGCCGTCAAGGATGTCAACGACGCGGCTGAGGCTGTAGTTGAGGCAGCCGACGCGGTCGTAGAGACGGCAGAGGCGGTCGCAGAGACCGTCACCGAGGAGGCCGCAGCGCCTGCCGAGGAAGCGGCGGAGATGCCCGCTGCGGACGAAGTGCCGGAAGAGAACGCAGAAGCAGCTGCTGCACCCGTGGAAGCGGAAGCATCCGCGGAGGAGGAGGCCTCTGATAAGCCCGCCGCAGAGCAGGGCGAAGAGGATTTTCTCACAGAGCTGGAAAAGACCTTCAAAAAGATCAGGAGAGGCCAGTTCATTAACGGTACGGTTGTCCAGGTTTCCGACGATGAAGTTTGCGTTAATATAGGCTATAAATCCGACGGTATCATCAAACGCGAAAATCTCGCGCTCGAGGACGGCAAGACTCCTCAGGAGTCCTTCCAGCCCGGAGACGAGATCAGAGCGGAGGTCATAACTTTGAACGACGGAGAGGGCAACGTGAGCCTTTCCCGCAAAAAAGTAGAGAACCAGCTCAAGTGGAAGCAGTATGTGGACGAGCTCGACGAGGACAAGGTATACTCCTGCAAGGTCTTAAAGGCCATCAAGGGCGGCGTGCTCTCCAAGCTCGACGGATACGATGCATTTATTCCGGCGTCTCAGCTTTCGCTCAAGTACGTTGAGGATCTGAACACGTTCACCGGACAGACGCTGGACGTCAAGATAATAGACGTCGACAAGCGCCAGAAGAGATTCGTTCTTTCCCACAAAGAGGTGCTCAAGGCCCGCGCAGAGGAAGAGGAGAAGAAGCTCTTTGAAGCCTTCGAGAAGGGCGCGATCATAAAGGGTACGGTAAAGAGACTGACCGATTTCGGAGCGTTTGTGGATGTGGGCGGCGTTGACGGCCTGCTGCACATAACCGATATAAGCTGGGTCAGGATCAAGCATCCCAAGGAGGTCCTTGAGGAGAATCAGGAGATCGAGGTCAAGATAATAAACGTCGATCCCGAGAAAAAGAAGATTTCCCTCGGATATAAGCAGCTCCAGCCCAAGCCCTGGGACATCGCTCCGCAGAAGTATCTTGTGGGCGACGTCGTAGAGGGCAAGGTCGTAAGGATCGCTCCGTTCGGAGCCTTCGTAGAGCTTGAGCCGACGATAGATGGTCTTGTGCATATATCTCAGGTTGCAAACCGCAGAGTCGAAAAGGTAGAGGACGTTCTCACTCTCGGACAGGTAGTAACCGCAAAGATACTCGAGGTCAACCCCGAGAAGAAGCGCATCAGCCTTTCCATCCGCGCTCTCGTGCAGGACGATAAGCCCGAGGCAGATGAAGAGAGACAGAACGACCGCGAGGGCGGCAAGAAGTATGACAAGCGCGACGACGAGCGTTTCTCATATGTCATTCCTCCCGTAGAAGAGGCGACCTCGTCTCTGGCGGATTTCTTCCCCAAGACCGAAGACTGAAAGTAAAGAAAAAGATATTTGGCGGGAGACTGCGGTTTCCCGCCTTTGCTGTTTCACCGCACGGAAATATGTTCTCAATAATGTTACATAGTTTTAGGTTGTATGCATTTACTTTTTAGGGATATTATGTATATAATTATCCGAATGCGGAATAATACTGCATCTATAAGGAGAGAAATATGAGAAAATTTGAGCTGACCTGCTGCTCCACAGCCGATATGAACGCCGATTTCTTTGCCGGCCACGATATACGCTTTGCATGCTTCCATTTCATTATGAATGGAAAGGAATATGACGACGACCTCGGAAAGTCGATGTCCTTTGACAGCTTTTATAAGGCCATGGACGACGGCGCACAGCCCACGACGAGCCAGGTCAATACCGCGCAGTATATCGCGCTATGGGAGCCGCTTTTAAAGGACGGAAAGGACGTGCTGCATCTGACGCTTTCCTCGGGCATATCCGGAGCTTATAACTCCGCCTGCGCGGCGAGGGAGATATTGGAAACGCGTTATCCCGACCGCAGGCTCTTTGTGGTGGATTCGCTCGGAGCGTCCTCCGGATACGGCATGCTCGTGGACGCGGTTTGTGCCCTGAGGGACGCCGGAGAGAATATTGACGAGGTATGCAGCTGGGTCGAGGACAACAAGCTCAAGCTCCATCACTGGTTTTTCTCTACAGACCTTTCGAGCTATTATCGCGGCGGCAGGATATCTAAGGCCTCTCAGGTGATAGGCACGGTGCTGCGCATATGCCCGCTGCTCAACATGAACGACGAGGGAAAGCTCATACCGCGCACAAAGATAAGAGGCAAAAAAGCGGTCGTAAAAGCGATAGTGGAAGCCATGGAGGAGCACGCTCAGGGCGGAACGGATTATGCCGGGAAATGCTTTATATCCAATTCCGCATGCCCCGAGCTTGCGGAAGCGGTCGCGGAGCTCGTGAAGGAGCGCTTCAAGAACCTTAACGGCAAGGTAGTCATAAACAGCGTAGGCACGACGATAGGCTGTCATACCGGCTCGGGTACGGTGGCGCTGTTCTTCTGGGGAGACAGAAGAGTCAGATAAATAACCCGCATAAACGCGGTCAAAATGATAGATACGCTTTATAAGAGCATGTCCCGACAAGCAGCACGCAGCTCTGCGGCTGCATTACAGGGCATGCTTTTTTGCGTGGATTTCATGTTGCGGGGACGCCCCTTGGTATGAACGCGCATAAACGGGTCAATAATCACAGTATAAATAGAAACGGGAGCCTTAAAGAGAATAAGGACGGTGAAAACAAAAATGCTCATAGGTGAAAGAGAGCTGACCGACAGGGAAAGACTCGTAAGGGAGGTGGATCTCGCACTCGCAAAGATAAGATCCGCAGAAAACATGCTTAACTTCCTGCATGAGCCGGAGCTCGTGGAGAGCGCTATACTGGAAATGGAGTCGGCGCGAAAGCGCTATAATTATCTTTTAAAGAGGATAAAGAACGATTCGGACGGAGCGGGGGCTTTGTCTGCAAAATAAAGGAAGGGCGCAAATGTGAAGCTATCGCTCGATCCGATGCTTATACTGTGCTTTACGGGCGGGGTGCTGCTGCTGTTTTTAGCGGGCAGACTGCTCGTTTTTCCGTTAAAAAGGGTGCTCGGACTGCTGTTTAACTCGCTTATGGGCGCGGCTGCGATAACAGCGATAAACGCCGTCGGAGCGAGCGCCTCCTTTCATATACCGCTTAATCCGCTGAACGCCGTATTGACCGGCGTTTTCGGCATTCCGGGAGTTCTTCTCATAATCGCGCTCGGATTCATGGATCTGTAAAGGGGCATCCCTCCGGACAAGCCACGTCCGGATTATCGTAAGTCAAGCCATACCGGGTAATTGCCAAGTCTTTTTTAAAGCGGTATAATCGTTATATCTCAAAGCAAGGACGGACTGACATGTACGGTTCATTAAAAGAGGTATATGACGAGGTATCATCGTGTCGGAAATGCGAGTTGGCTGCGACGCGCCTCAATACGGTATTCGGAGAGGGAGACCTTAAGGCGAAGCTCATGTTCGTCGGCGAGGGACCGGGACGGCAGGAGGACGAGCAGGGCAGACCCTTTGTAGGACCTGCGGGACAGCTGCTCGATAAGATGATAGCCGCGATAGGCATGGAAAGAGGGCAGGTCTATATCGCCAATATAGTAAAATGCCGACCGCCGCAGAACGCCGACCCTAAGCCGGAGTATGCCGAGGCGTGCATTGGCTATCTGCGCGAGCAGGTCAGGTTCATACGTCCGCGCGTGATAGTCTGTCTCGGGCGCATTGCGACGCAGCATATCTTAAAGCAGACGGACGGAATAAACAGGATACACGGGCGCGTGTTCGATAAAAAGGGCTTTTATATAATACCGACATTCCATCCCTCGGCTCTGCTGCGCGACGAGTCCAAGAAGCGGCTCGCATGGGAGGACTTTAAGATAATACGCGGACTTATGGAGCGCATAAATGACGAAGCTTGAGGAAGTATTTGAGAGATTTGTTGCGGCAGCCGCAAACGCGGGCTACAGCCGGGACGAGCTCGTACCGGGCAGCGGCAATATAAACGCGCGCATCGTGCTCATAGGAGAGGCGCCCGGCAGATACGAGGTCGAGCAGAAGCGTCCTTTTGTGGGTAAGGCGGGCGCTTTGCTCGACGCGTTTTTGCAGAAGACCGGCATAAAGAGGGACGAGCTATATATCACGAACGCGGTAAAGCTGCGCCCTTACCGCGTGAGCGAGAAAGGCACGCGCAGCAACCGCCCGCCTAACGCGGCGGAGCTCGGGCTATGCGGGGAGTGCCTTAAGGAGGAGCTCGCAGTGCTTGCCCCGGATATGATAGTGACTCTCGGCAATACACCGCTTCGCGCGGTGACGGGAGACAGAACACTCACTGTGGGAGAGTGCCACGGCAGGCTGACGGAGAAAAACGGATACAGGATCTTCCCGATATACCACCCGGCGTCCATGATATACAACCGCTCTCTTGCTCAGGTATACGAGGAGGACCTTTTAAAGCTTCGCACGCTCGTTTGACAGCGGAGCCGTCAGGATATATAATTCTATTGTAGAATGAGAGTAATAAGCATCGACAGGCTGTCCTGACGGATATTCGAGGTATAAGGATATGGAACGTACGAGAAACATACGCATCATATATATAACTGCGTTTGCAGCGCTGCTGACGGCGCTCGCTCTGCTTCTTATGCCGTGCACAGCATACGCGGAGGAGGCGGACCCCGAGGCCGAGCCGACGGATTTTCCGCAGTTCGAGGAGGCGGTCGTCACCGGCGATTCGGTGAATATGAGGCTGCGCCCGTCGGCGGAGTCTCCGGTCGTGTATAAATTCGACCATGAAACGCGCGTAGGCGTGTTCTGCGAGGAGACAGAGGGCTGGTACCGCATAATATACGGCAACTACCGCGGCTACGTGTCGAGCGAATTTGTGTTCTGGTCCTCGGACGAGCAGCGCGCGGGCAACATACTTCATGACAACACGTCCGTAAACGCCGGCACAGGCGCATACGGAGTGCCGCTCGCTACGCTCAACGCCGGCACGGGCGTATCCATTATAGGCACCTCCGGCGATTTTTACGAGGTCGAGACGCAGGACGGAGTCGTGGGCTTTGTGGCGATAGACAACCTTGAGCTCACGAAATCGCAGATAGCCACAACGATGCTGAGAGAGAATATGGAGGGCGCCGAGGTCAAGAAGATGCAGCAGGAGCTCAGAAAAAGAGGCTTCCTTTTAAGCTCCGCCACAGGCTTTTACGGTGAAAAGACCACCGACGCGGTCAGGCTCTTTCAGCAAAAGGCGGGTCTGGCGGCGGACGGCATAGCCGGACAGCAGACGCTCGAGATGCTAAACGACCCGGACAACGGCATAAGCATAACGCTTGCGCAGCGCGCGGGAGTCACCGGCGAGGTCGAGTATTCGTCGTGGGACAAGATAAAGGGCGTATTCTCCAAGGGTACCTATGCCACTGTCGTGGACGTAAAGACCGGGATAACCTATAAGACCTATCGCTTCGGCGGATGGTATCATGCGGACTGCGTGCCTGCATCCAAGGCGGACACCGCAAAGATGAAAAAGATGTACGGCGGCTCGTGGTCATGGAACAGACGCGCGATATGGGTCGTCGTGGGCGGTCATGTATACGCTGCGTCACAGAACGGAATGCCGCATCTGCCCGACGTCAACAAAGAGGACGACTTCCCGGGGCATTACTGTATACACTTTAAGGGCTGCATGGTGCACGAGACCAGCGCGCCCTGCCCGCGCCATCAGGCCTGCGTCGTCGCGGCATACAGAGCCGGACACTGAAAAGGACTTTAATAACGGACACGGTATTGCTGTGTCCGTACAAATTTACTAAAGAGGTCACCTATATGAAAAAAGTAAGGATCGCCGTACTCGGAAGCCTGATATACGACTGTGTTTTCCGCGGACCCAGACTGCCGCGCAAGGGCGAGACCGTTGCGGGCTTTGCGAACGGCTTTTTCACGGGAGGCAAGGGAGCCAATCAGGCGGTGCAGGCTGCAAAGTTAGGCGCAGAGGTATATATGATAGGCAAGCTCGGCAGGGATCTGCCGGGAGATACGCTGCTAAAGGCGCTTAAAAGCTACGGAGTACACACCGACTATATTAAGGTCGACGAGAACGAGGGTACCGGCACCTGCGGCATATTCGTGGACACCGAGGGCGACAACATGATAATGACGTCGCTTGCGGGCAATATGACGATACGCCCGGACGAGATAGAGGAGGCTATAGGCCGCCTTGACGAGTTCGACGTATTTCTGACGCAGCTCGAGACGAGCATGGAGAGCATAGATCATGCGCTCGCAAAGGCGAAGAAGGCGAGCTGCAAGGTAATTTTCAATACCGCTCCGGGGCTCGCGATACCCGATGAATTTATCAGCGGAGTGGATTTTGTGACGCCGAACGAGACAGAGGCGGAGGCGTATACCGGCATAGTGCCGTCGTTCGACGACCGCAAGGGTACGCGGGAGGCGGCGGAAAAGCTGCGGGCAAAGGGCGCTAAAGGAGTGGTATTCACGCTCGGAAAGCAGGGCTCCTATTACTTTGACGGAGAAAAGGAGATATATGCTCCCTCGCATAAGATAGACCCGGTCGACGCGACTGCGGCGGGCGACGCGTTCAACGCTGCGTTTTCCGTGATGTGCGCCACGGGAGAGACTCCCGAAAGAGCGCTTACTTTTGCCAACGCCGCGGGCGGACTCGCCGCGTCGAGAGCGGGCGCTCAGCCGTCGATAGGCACGCTTGACGAGATCACCGCGTTTTTAAAGGAGAGAGGTATAGATTTCTTTTAGCCGAAAAAAGCCTTAAAACCATATAAAGGCCTTTATTGTATGGTATATTTATATAATTAAATGTTACAAACATATTGACAAAAACCGCCCTCTGGAATATCCTTATGAGGACGGTTTTTTGTGCCGACGAGAAATTTTATGGCGAGGAAGTGCTGATAAATGGCAAAAGATGTAAAGCAGACAGGATATGACGCAAGCTACGCTCAATACTGCGATCACACTGTTCTAAGAGCATATACCACCACGCAGACCGTTCGCGAGTTCTGCCAGGAGGCTATACAGTATAAGTCCGCGGCGGTATGCGTAAACCCCGTGCACGTTGCGCTCGTTCACGAGCTTTTAAAGGGCTCGGGCGTAAAGACGGCGACCGTTATAGGCTTCCCTTTGGGGGCCAATAAGTCATGGATAAAGGCTATGGAGGCGTCCGAGGCGATACTCGACGGCGCGGACGAGGTCGACATGGTCATAAATATAGGCGCTCTGCGCGAGGGCAACTTCCGTCTCGTATACGAGGATATAAAGGGCGTTGTGGACGTGGCAAAGGGCAAGGCCAAGGTAAAGGTAATAATCGAGACCTGCTATCTCACCGACGAGCAGAAGGTGCAGGCCTGCGCACTGTGCATGCGCGCGGGAGCGGATTTTGTAAAGACCTCCACAGGCATGGGCAGCGGCGGCGCGACCGCTCACGACGTTGCGCTTCTTAAAGAAGCGGTACAGGGCAGGATGCAGGTCAAGGCATCCGGCGACGTCGGAAACCGCGCTCAGGCATACGCCATGCTCATGGCGGGTGCGGACAGGCTGGGAGTCAGCCGCGTGCCTCAGATAGTAAACGACAATGTGGAGCTGGATTCCGCCGCAAAGCGCAACCAGCCGCCCAAGCCGGTAGGCTGACAGGAGGACATTAGTGGACATACAGAAGATAATCGCTGACGTAACGAGCGCGCTCGACGGATTTGCTCCCGCTTCGCAGCAGACTGCGGCGTGTCAGAGCGCCCCGCAGAGCAAGACGGGCTATGATCCCTCATACGCAAAGTATATGGATCACACCGTTTTAAAGTGCGCGACCACGCGCGAGACCGTAAAGCGCTTTTGCGACGAGGCCAAGCAGTATCACTTTGCGAGCGTCTGCATAAATCCGACGCACGTAAGCTTTGTGAGCGAGCAGCTTAAGGGCAGCGGCGTAAAGACCTGCTGCGTTATAGGCTTCCCTCTGGGAGCGACGACCACTCTCGTAAAGACCGTTGAGGCCGCAGAGGCCATAAAGAACGGTGCGGAAGAGGTCGATATGGTCATAAACATAGGCGCTCTCAAGGACAAGAACTACGACCTCGTTTTCAAGGACATAAAGGCTGTCGTGGATACCGCGCATCCGCATGCGCTCGTAAAGGTAATAATCGAGTCGAGCGACCTGACCGACGAGGAAAAGATCGCGGCTTGCGAGATGGCAAAGCGCGCCAAGGCGGACTTTGTAAAGACATCGAGCGGCTTCGGAAAGGGCGGCGCGACGGTAGAGGACGTAAAGCTCATGAAGCGCGTAGTGGGCGATTCCATGATGGTAAAGGCCTCGACGGGCATAAACGACCGTGCGATATGCGACGCAATGATAGCTGCCGGTGCGGTCAGGATGGGTACGAGCAAGGGCATGCTGATAGTGAACGGAGACGCGCCCAAAAAGCCCGAGGGCTGCAAAAACTGCGGCATATGCACCGGACAGTGCGCGGCCGGCAAGGTCAACGTTGTACATAACGAATATTAAGCTTTTGATAAGGAGATATGATAATGGATAAAATGGCGCTTGGAATGGTAGAGACAAAAGGCCTTATAGGCTCTATAGAGGCTGCTGATGCTATGGTAAAGGCTGCGGACGTAAAGCTCATCGGCAAAGAGCAGATAGGCTCCGGACTCGTGACGGTCATGGTGCGCGGAGACGTCGCCGCCGTAAAATCGGCCTGCGATGCGGGCGCTGCCGCGGCAAAGCGCGTGGGCGACCTTTACGGCGTGCATGTGATACCGAGACCCCACGACGACGTAGAAGGCATCCTCCCCAAGATCAAATAAGGAAGAAAACTGGCCCCATAAAAAGCCGCTTTCATGTAAAAGACATGAGGCGGTTTTTTGTTTTCGACTAAGTATAAATAACGTTCATATGACAGATCTCTAAAATAAACGAATTTTTAGTTTAAAGCCTTGGAACACGGCAAAGAGATCCTGATGGAAAAAGCATACAGTTAATAATACAATTAAAATAACAGTAAATATATTGTTAAAAATGTCGATAAATATTGATGTTTATTTGTTTTCGACATATACTATGGGTAATGAGCGAAACCGGAGGTGCACGTTATGTTCGGATTGGATGATCTTGTATCTGTAACTATGTTTAACAAAGGCCATGCCTCAAAGATATTTGACAGGGTCAAGGCGGAGGGTCAGCTTGTTGTGCTGAAAAACAATACGCCTGCCGCAGTCATAGTATCCCCGGAGGAATACTCCCGATTGACGGAAGCGGAGGAGAATTACTATCTTCTTACACTGGCTGAGGAACGCTTGAAGAATAGCGGGAATGCCCATGCTTTATCGGAGAAGGAAGCTATGACGGCTCTGGGTATGACCGAGGCTGATATCGATGCTGCGGAAGAGGTGGATATCGTATGAGCTATGAGCTTGAGTATCTGCCGGAGGCCGTAGAAGACATAGGCAGTCTGAACGGAGCAGTCAGACCGCAGGTAATGAAAGGCATAAGAAAGGTACAGCAAAATCCTTTGCCTAAGCAGCGGGGAGGATACGGGACTCCGCTCGGCCACAAAAACGCGAACGATCTGACCGGGTTGTATAAGATCAAATTCAAATCGATAGGTATTCGCGTGGTATATGCTTTAAAGGAAAAGGACGGCGTTATGACCGTCGTAGTTGTGTCCATGAGAGCGGATAATCAGGTATATAACGAAGCTGCAAAGCGCAGAAGAAAGCACGATCTGTAGATCGCGGACGTCATGTGACAAGACCCTTACTAATGCTGGCTGCTTTGAGAGCGGATCTCGCAGATAGAATACGCCGCTCAGATTATTGATACAATGCTCACATTTTGCGGATATTATTTTCAGAGTTATTATGATAAGATTTAATACAGATAAGCTTGCAGCTCCGGACAGATCCGGAGGAGAGCCGGACGGATAAAGAGAGAATGAAGAAAAAGCTTTTTTCGGTGATTTTAATACTGGCGGCTGCGGTCCTGCTGTGCGGCTGCACAGCGAAGCAGGCGGAGGATATGACGGGCGAGGTCGTGCCTGCCGTGTCGTATTCGTATTTCGAGCTGCATTTAAAGCTCATAGAGGAAGCGGGCGGCACGAGCGACGCAACGGGCGTAATCGTTTTCACGGACGGCGAGGAGAAGGTGACTGCGGACGCTGCGGACGGAGTAGCGGTCATAGGCAGAATGCCCTGCAAGTCGGACATAGTATGCAATATCAGAAAGGGCGGCGCGCTCATCGCGACCTGCAAGCTTTCTTTTTGGACGGGCTATGCGCTCGCTTATTATAACAATCTCGATACGGTGAACGTGGATATGCCGGGTAACGTGCAGGCGCTCTATATGACGCTCAGGATATCCGAGGACTCGTCCGTGGACTGCGAGAGCCTGTCAGAGACGGGCTTTGACGACGCAGGGTCGGCCTCCTCCGATTTCGAGGGCGCTGTGGACGAGGCGACGGCGATATCTGCGGGGCTGTACGGCTCGCGCGCGATATCCGAGGGCGGCGTGAATTTAAGAGAGGCTCCCTCCACGGACGGCGCGGTGCTCCGGAAGATGAACTTTGCGGATTCGGTGATGCTGCTCGATCAGGGCTCGCCGAGCGAGCAGGGCATAACGTGGTTCAAGGTCAAATACGACGAATACGAGGGATATATCTCCGGAGAGTATCTCGGAAGGCTCTATACCGTGAACAGCAACGGCGTGAACATAAGAGAATCCGCCTCCGCCGAGAGCAAGTCAGTATATCTCGTGGGCGAGGGCACGCGCGTCGTGGCAATGGATGAGGGTACTGAGGTGGAGGAATACAAATGGTATCAGGTCCGTACGCGCAGCGGACACTCGGGCTATATACGCAGCGACTTCTTATTCTGAAAACGATATTGCGGCTTATGCCGGAAATATGGTAAAATAAAGCATCGAACAAAAACGGGAGGCTTCTTTTATATGAAATACAAGGTAAGATGGCTGGGACATGCCACGACGGAGATAACCACAAAGAGCGGCACGGTGATATACATAGATCCGTGGTTTTCGCATTCAAAGTCGGTCTGCACGATAGACGACATAAAGAAGGCCGATATAGTGCTCGTGACGCACGATCACTTTGACCACGTCGCCGAGGCGGGCGCGCTCCTTAAAAAGTTCCCGAACGCCATAGTGTGCGCACAGCCCGAGCTTTTAGGCAAGATAAAGGCGGAGAGCGGCATAGGCGACTCACAGATAGTAAACGGCGGCGGCGGAATGAACATCGGCGGCACCGTGCAGATAGCAGACGTGAGGATAACGATGGTAGAGGCGACTCACTCGAGCGAGTCCGGCGAGCCCTCCGGCTTTGTTTTGGAGATAGAGGGTGAGAGGATATACCACGCGGGCGACACCGCTATAATGGCGACCATGGAAATTATAGGCAGGCTCTGGCCCATGAAGCTGGCGCTCCTGCCGATAGGCGGAGTGTTCACGATGGACCCCATGCAGGCCGCGGAGGCGCTCAGAATGCTCAAGCCCGATGCCGTTATGCCCATACACTACGGCACGTTCCCGATACTCGAGCAGAGCCCCGCTTCCTTCGTAAAGCTGGCGAGCGAGGTCACGCCCAAGGTAAAGGTATATGCGCCCGAGGTCGGCGGCAGCGTGGAGTTTTAAAAGCAGATCAAATTGATATATAGGTAAATGAGCCGGGGCTTCCCGGCTCATTTTTGCGGTGTCAGGCTTTGCATTGACTCATATCATTCATCCTCTTGCGCTTCGCTCATATCATACTCTCTCAAAGCCTCGGACAGGCGCTTATAGCTCTCATAGCCCTTTTCATAGTCGAAGGAGACGGGCTGCGGTGAATAGACCGCGCCTGTGCGGAAGGTCCTTTTAACGGCGTCGGCGGGGGAGGAGAAGAGACCCGCGCCAAGCCCTGCGAGGAGCGCAGCGCCCTTGGCGGTGCATTCGCTGTCGTCGGGGACCGTGATATCCATATTGAAAATATTCGCCTTGGTCTGCATCCATACGGAGTTCTTGGAGCCGCCGCCCATCGTGACAATGCACGTGGGAGTGCCGACCATGGCCTCCGCCGTTTTCCTTAGCTCATAGCAGAGCCCCTCGTATACGCTTTGCATAAAGTCCGCGTGAGTATGCGAGGCGGTAATGCACGCAAAAGCGCCTCGCGAAAACACCTCGCGCTTAGGAGAGCTGCCGCCGGAAAGATGCGGCAGGAACATAATTCCGTTCGCGCCGGCGCGTGAAGCGCCTTCGCCGCCGGGAGACGGGAACGTGCTTTTATACCAGTCCACCGTCCGTCCGGAGGACGGGACCGAGCCCAGCATATAATAAAGCCCGGGGACAACGTGAGTCCCGACGTTAAAGCCCTTGCGAGCGGCGGAAACAGTGTCGCTCCTGTCCGTGAACGCCGCGACGAGCGCCTCAGCCGTGCCCGACGAATCCGCTAAAGCGCCGTCCTCGAGCGCGCCCGCGGCGAACGCACCGCATATATGGTCGTGACCGCCCGCGAAAACGGGCGTGCCTTCTTTAAGTCCGCACAGTGCGGACGCCTCGCGCGTGACGCGCCCTACGAGAGCGTGCGACGGCATCACAGGCGGGAGCATGCTGCGCTCTATGCCGGCATAGCCTAAAAGCTCGTCAGACCAGTCAGAGGTATTTATGTCAAAAAGCTGCGTCCGGCAGGCAGTCGAATAGTTCATGCCCATATTGGCCGTCAGTCTGTACGCAAAATAATCGGGCACGCACAGCCATTTTTTCATACGCGAATATTCTTCCGGATACTCTCCTTCAAGCCATACGATCTTGTTTGCGGAAAAGTTATACTGCGGAAGCTGACCGAGAATGCCTATCAGCCTTTCCGTGCCGATGACATCCGAAAACTCCTTTTCCATTCCGCGCGTGCACTGATCGTACCATAGGGTGAGCGGGTATACGCTCCTGCCGTGCGCATCGAGCGCAAAGCCCGACTCCGCCATGCCGGTAAACGCGACTCCGGCTATATCGCCCGGCTTTGCGCCGCCGGGGAGCTTATGAACAGCTTCTTTTATGAGCGAAAGCATAAGAGCGGAGTATTCTTCGTCATAAAGAAAATAGTGTCCGTCCTCCGCACGTACGGGCGTATGCGCCTGCGCAGAGCATGTCTCGCGTCCGTTTTCGTCGAATATAATGACCTTTGTGTTGGTGCTGCCCGCATCGACTCCTATAAGATACTGCATGTCCGCCTCCGTGTTATCCTTTTACAAAATGATTATATCCCCCTTTTCCCCGATATGCTACAATATGTTGAGCAGCTGTGAGGGTATACAGCTTGCGAAAAACGCTAAAAACTATTAAAACTGGAGAACTGACATGGCGATATACACATATTTCAGCGACAGCGGAGACGGCTGGAGAAACCTTGCGACGGACGATTTCTTCCTGCGTAATTTAGGGCATGACGATATAATGCTCTATTTCTATATAAACGACAACGCGGTCATAATCGGAAAGAGCCAGAACGCGTGGAGAGAATGCAACCTCGGGGCTATGGAGGCGGACGGAGTGCAGCTCGTCCGCAGGCATACCGGCGGCGGAGCGGTGTTCCACGATAGCGGAAATCTCAACTTCTCTTTCATAATGAGCGAGGAAAACTACGACCTCGACAGGCAGATGAACGTCATAAAGGCGGCGGTCGCGGAGCTGGGGGTAAATGCGGAGCGCTCGGGCAGAAACGACATGCTCGCCGACGGACGGAAGTTTTCCGGCAACGCCTTTGCGATGGTGCACGGCATGCGCTCGCATCACGGCACACTGCTCATAAGCGCGGAGCTTTCGCGCCTCGCGAATTATCTGAACGTTTCGGAGAAGAAGATGCACTCAAAGGGCATAAAGTCGGTGCGCTCGCGCGTGTGCAACCTCTCGGAGTTCGATCCGGAGATAACGGTCGACAGAGCAGCGCACGCGTTCAGAAAGGCCTTTGAGGAGGAGTACGGAGAAGCGGAGCCTTATGCCTTTGACGAAACGTCTAAAGCGAAGGTCAATGAGACCTATGCCGTGCAGTCGTCATGGGAATGGCGGCTCGGGCGCACGCCGGAATTCGATTATTGCATAGAGGACAGGTTCTCCTTCGGGGAGATACAGCTTCTGCTTGTGCTGAGAGAAGGCGCGGTAAAGGACATAAGCGTATACTCGGACGCGCTCGATACGGAGCTTGCGGACGACGTCGCGGCGAGGCTAAGGGGCGTGCGCTTTGACGCGGAGGCCATGGCAGATGCGCTCGCGGGCGACGGGCGTTTAACAGAGCTTGAGGAGCATATACGGTCGCTCGCGCTCTGAAAAAAAGCTTGACATTTGTTTATGCGGGTGATATCATCGCGTTAATATTTAAATGCGGCGACCGGAAATCAGTAAGTCAGCGTTTAACCTAAAGAGAGCAGTCGGGTGGTGCGAGACTGTGGGCAAGCGTTTTCCGAATACATTCCGAGAGCAGGGCACCGAAAGGCTTTTGACCGAGTAGGCTGCTACGGGTCCCGCCCGTTACAGCGGCAGAGCATACGCGTTTGTTTTAAAAAGACGCCGTGCTTTATAAGGTCGTATTCCGTAAGGAAACGGCGAATTGAGGTGGTACCGCGGTATTTTATCCGCCCTCTGTGATATACAGAGGGCGGTTTTTTGTGTGCCTGATACCGGCTTTGCCGGAGAACAATAAAGATAACGACGGAGAAGAATGAGATGCCAATAACGGATTTTTTGGAAAAGAACGCACGGATCAGACCCAACGAGATAAGTCTTGTGGAGATAAACCCCTCCGCGCAGCCGGACAGAGCGGTGACGTGGAAGGAGTATAACCTTATAGAGTCCGCGGCGGGCGGACGGTACAGACGCGAGATGACGTGGAAGGAGTTCGACATAAAGGCGAACCGCTTTGCGAACCTGCTGCTCACGCGCGGAGTGAAGAAGGGCGACAAGGTCGGCATACTGCTCATGAACTGCATAGAGTGGCTGCCCATATACTTCGGCGTATTGAAAACCGGGGCGCTCGCCGTGCCGATGAACTACCGCTATACCTCAGACGAGATAAAATACTGCCTCGAGCTTGCGGACGTATCCGTGCTCGTATTCGGAGTCGAGTTCATAGGCAGGATAGAGCAGGCCTTCGATCAGCTCACGGGGATAAAGGACTTTTTCTTTGTGGGCGAGGATCTGCCGAGCTTTGCGGACAGCTATGACGAGCTCGTGAGCTATTGCTCCTCGACCGCGCCAGCCGTGGAGATAACCGACGGGGACGACGCGGCGATCTACTTCTCCTCCGGCACGACGGGCTTCCCCAAGGCTATACTGCACTCCCATGAGGCGCTCGTGTCCTCATGCAGGACGGAGCAGAACCATCACTCGCAGACGCACGACGACGTTTTTCTGTGCATACCCCCGCTCTATCATACGGGCGCAAAAATGCACTGGTTCGGAAGCCTGCTGTCGTGCAGCAAGGCCGTCATACTAAAGGGCGTAAAGCCGGAGTGGATACTCCGGGCGGTGAGCACGGAGCGCGCGACGATAGTATGGCTGCTCGTGCCGTGGGCGCAGGATATACTGGACGCCATAGACCGCGGCGACGTGAAGCTCGAGGATTACGAGCTGTCGCAATGGCGGCTAATGCATATAGGGGCTCAGCCCGTGCCGCCGAGCCTCATACAGCGGTGGAAGAAGGTCTTCCCGCATCACGAGTACGACACGAATTACGGTCTGTCCGAGTCCATAGGGCCGGGCTGCGTGCACCTCGGAGTGGAGAACATAGACAAGGTAGGCGCGATAGGCAAGGCGGGCTATCTGTGGGAGACGGATATCGTGGACGAGCGCGGGGCGAGCGTGGCCGGAGAAGGCGTCGGAGAGCTCATAGTAAAGGGCCCGGGAGTCATGAGGTGCTATTACAAGAACCCCGATGCGACCTCAGAGGTGCTTAAAAACGGCTGCCTTTATACCGGAGACATGGCAAAGAAGGACGAGGACGGCTTTATATACCTCGTGGACCGCAAAAAGGACGTCATAATATCCGGCGGCGAGAATCTGTATCCCGTGCAGATAGAGGACTATTTAAGAGCCAACGATAAGATAAAGGACGTCGCCGTGATAGGCATGCCGGACGACAGGCTGGGTGAGATAGCCGCGGCGATAATAGAGCTCAAGCCGGAAATGAGCATTTCCGACGAGGAGATGGAGATATTCTTAAAGGGACTGCCGCGATATAAAAGACCGAGAAAAATAATTT
>CAYVOZ010000007.1:16738-28758 GCA_964453325.1 uncultured Christensenellaceae bacterium
TACCGAGAAACCCGACGGGAAAAATAGAAAAACCCCGTCTCAGAGAAAAATACTGCGGTATGCGGCTCGTAGAGGCGCAGGTGACCAAGTAACGAAAGAGAGCAAATAAAATGGCACTGAAGATAATTTTGCTGGTAGCATACGTCGGAGTTATGATACTCATAGGAGTTCTGAACAGAAAGCATTCCCGCGACGTAAAGGGCTTTTTGCTCGGCGGCAGGAACGTGGGCGCGTGGTTCACGGCGTTCGCATACGGCACGTCGTATTTTTCGGCGGTAATTTTCATAGGCTACGCGGGTCAGTTCGGCTGGAAATACGGCGTCGCGTCGACATGGATAGGGCTCGGCAACGCCGTTATAGGCTCGCTTCTTGCATGGCTGGTGCTCGGACGCAGGACGCGCATAATGTCGCAGCATTTAGACAGCTCGACAATGCCGGAGTTCTTCGGCAGGCGTTATCTCTCGCCCGCGCTCAAGTTAGTCTCTGCGGCGATAATATTCGTCTTTCTGATACCCTATACCGCGTCGCTGTATAACGGGCTTTCGAGGCTGTTCGTCATGGCGTTCAACGTCGATTACGTAGTCCTCATAATAGCCATGGCGGTCATAACGGGCATATATGTCATTGCGGGCGGCTATAAGGCTACGGCAGTTTCGGACTTTATACAGGGCATTATCATGCTCGTGGGCATAGCCGCGGTCGTGGTCGCGGTGCTTAACGTGAACGGCGGCTTTGCGGGCTCACTCGCGGCGCTCGCCGGAGTCACGGACGAGACTGTGTCGACCTCTCCGGGAACGTTCACGTCCTTCTTCGGGCCGGACCCGCTCGGACTTTTAAGCGTGGTCATACTGACCTCGCTCGGCACATGGGGACTGCCTCAGATGGTGCAGAAGTTCTATGCCATAGACAACGAGCGATCCATCAATAAGGGTACTATAATCTCCACGCTGTTTGCGGTCGTGGTTGCGGGCGGCTCATACTTCCTCGGCGGCTTCGGCAGACTGTTCAATGTGGACGTGGCGGCGCAGGGCTATGACGCTATTATCCCCACGATGATGGAAAAGCTGCCCGATGTACTCATAGGCGTGGTGGTCATACTCGTGCTTTCGGCGTCCATGTCCACTCTGTCCTCGCTCGTGCTCGCATCGAGCTCGTCGCTGACGATAGACCTCATAGACCATAAGGGAAAGCTCGGCGACAAAAAACGCCTGCTCATAATACGCATATTCGTTGCGGTGTTTATAGCCATATCGGCGGTGCTCGCAATAGTGCAGTACTCGAGCGGAGCCACGTTCATCGCGCAGCTCATGGGAATATCCTGGGGTACGCTCGCGGGAGCCTTCCTCGCGCCGTTCATATACGGTCTGTACTGGAAAAAAGCTTCAAAGGCGTCGGTATGGATGTGCTTCGGCTTCAGCCTGATAATAATGTGCGGCAATATATTCTTTAAGAGCCTGTACCCGTCCTGGCTGCAATCGCCCATAAACTGCGGCACGGTGGCAATGCTGTTTTCGCTCGTGGCTATGCCTATAGTGAGCCTGTTTACCAAAAAGCCCGACGCGGCGGCTGTGGAGGATATGTTCAACTGTTATGACCGCAAGGTGCTCGTATCCGCAAAGACGGCGCTCGGCGAAGAGTCCGGGACAGAAGAAAAATGAGCCTGTAACAGGACGGAAATACTGTAAATATACATATTATGCAAATCATGACGGTTGATTTTTGCCGGTATGTACTATAATATGTATTAAAATAAATAAAGGAGATGACGGAATTGAAGGAATTGATGATCGGCAACAAAGCGGTAGCTCGTGGACTATATGAGGCCGGATGCCGATTTATATCGTCATACCCGGGTACGCCCTCCACGGAGATAACCGAGGAGGCGGCAAAATTTGATGAGATATATGCGGAGTGGGCTCCGAACGAAAAGGTCGCTTTGGAGGCGGCGCTGGGAGCGTCGATAGGCGGTGCGAGAAGCTTTGCGGCTATGAAGCACGTCGGCCTCAACGTGGCGGCGGATCCTCTGTTTACGGCCTCGTATACCGGAGTGAACGGCGGTCTCGTGATATGCGTCGCGGACGACCCCGGAATGCACTCCTCGCAGAACGAGCAGGACTCGCGGCATTATGCCATAGCGGCAAAGCTGCCTATGATAGAGCCCGCGGATTCCTCCGAATGCATAGCGTTTGCAAAGGCGGCGTTCGAGCTGTCCGAAAAATTCGATACCCCCGTGCTGCTGCGCACATGCACGCGCATCGCGCACTCGCAGAGCATAGTTGAGACGGCTGAGAGAAAAGAGCTGCCCCTAAGAGAATACGCAAAGCAGCCCGCAAAATACGTCATGTCTCCGGGCAACGCCATACCCCGCCACGTCGTCGTGGAGGAGCGCATGAGGAGCCTCGAGGCATATGCGGAGACCACCGAGCTCAACAGGATAGAGAAGGGGAGCGACGTCGGCATAATAACCTCCGGGACGTGCTATCAGTATGTTAAAGAGGTCATGCCGGAGGCGAGCATTTTAAAGCTCGGCATGATGAACCCCATGCCTAAGGAGCTCATAAAAAGCTTTGCCGCAGGCGTAAAGAAGCTCTATATCATTGAAGAGCTCGACCCGGTCATAGAGACCTTCGTGCGCGCGCTCGGCATTGTGCCGGACGGCGGCAAGGAGCTCTTCGGGCTGCTGGGCGAGCTCTCGCAGAACCGCATTGCAGAGGCGATGGGCGTCGCGCTGCCCGAGACGCAGGACTTCGGCGAAAAGGTACCCGTGAGGCCCCCGGTGCTCTGCCCCGGATGCCCGCACAGAGGCGTTTTCTATACGCTCTCAAAGCTCAAGCTTACTGTGACGGGTGACATAGGCTGCTATACGCTGGGCTCGATGGCTCCGCTTTTCGCGATAGACACCACGATATGCATGGGCGCGTCGATATCCGCACTGCACGGCTTTACAAAGGTGAGAGGCGACGAGGCCGCCCATAAGGCGGTCGCGGTGATAGGCGACAGTACGTTTATGCATTCGGGCATGACGGGCATAGTCGATCTCGTCTATAACAAGGGCATAGCCACCGTGATGGTGCTCGATAACTCCATAACGGGCATGACAGGACATCAGCAGAACCCGACCACGGGGCTGACGCTCAAGAACGAGCCCACACGGCAGATAAAGATAGAGGACATATGCAGAGCCGCCGGAGTAGAGAGCATACGCATAGTCGATCCGCAGGAGCTCTCCGAGCTCGAGCGCGTCATAAAAGAGGAAATCGCAAAGGACGAGCCCTCTGTTATAATCGCGCGCAGACCCTGCGCACTTTTAAAGAACGTAAAGCATTTTCCGCCGCTCAAGATCGACACCGAAAAGTGCGTGGGCTGCAAAATGTGCATGAAGATAGGCTGCCCCGCCGTATTGTTTGAGGACGGCAAGGCAAGAATAGACGCATCGCTGTGCGTGGGCTGCGGGCTTTGCGCGCAGATGTGCCGCACAAAGGCTATATGCGGGGAGGTAAAGTGAAATGGCCGGAAATATAATGATAGTTGGCGTCGGCGGACAGGGCTCGCTTTTGGCCTCAAAGCTTTTGGGAAACGTGCTTTTGGAGCTGGGCTATGACGTAAAGCTGTCCGAGGTGCACGGCATGAGCCAGAGAGGCGGCTCGGTCGTAACGTATGTCAGATACGGGGAGAACGTATATTCGCCCGTTATAGACAAGGGCGGAGCGGACTTTATAATATCCTTTGAGGCGCTGGAGGCGGCGCGTTGGCTGCCCTTCCTCAAAAAAGGCGGCAAGCTTCTGACGAGCGATCAGAAAATATATCCCATGCCCGTCATAACCGGAGCCATGAAATACCCGGAGAGCATTATCGAACGGCTGACCGAAAAGGCCGATGTAACGGCGATAGACGCGCTCGGACTGGCAAAGCAGGCGGGCAGCATAAAGTCCGTCAACATAGTGCTCATGGGGCTGCTCTCGAGATATATGGACATAGACGAGAAGATATGGTTGAGCGCGCTTGAAAAGACAGTGCCCGCTAAATTCCTTGAGCTCAACAAGAAAGCATTTGAAATGGGGAGGTGTGCTTAAAATGGGAAAGTATTATGATTCGGTAGAGACGGCGTCCCGCGGAGAAATAAAAGCGATCCAGACGCTTAACCTTATAAAGACGGTCAACAGAGTATATGACAATGTGCCGTTCTACAGACAGAAATTCGACGAGCTGGGCATCAAGCCGTCGGATATAAATACGCTCGAGGACCTTAAGAAGCTGCCGTTCACATATAAGCAGGACCTCAGGGATAACTATCCCTACGGGCTGTTCGCCGTCACGCAGGACAAGGTCGTGAGAATACACGCCTCCTCGGGTACGACGGGAAAGCAGACGGTCGTGGGCTATACCGCGAACGACATCGCAAACTGGGGAAAGATAACCGCGCGCGCCATAGTCGCCGCGGGAGGCTCAAAGAACGACTATGTGCATATATCCTACGGTTACGGACTGTTCACGGGCGGACTCGGACTGCACGAGGGCGCGACAACCTTAGGCGCGACGGTCATACCCGTATCCACGGGCAACACCATGCGCCAGATACGCATAATGCAGGATTTCGGCTCGAATATACTGTGCTGCACTCCGAGCTATGCGCTGTATATCGGCGAGACCTTAAGAGAGCAGGGCATCGACCCAGCGACCATGAAGCTGCGCGCGGGCATATTCGGCGCAGAACCCTGGACAGAGGAGATGCGCGCGGAGATAGAGCGGCTACTCGGCATAAAGGCATATGACATATACGGTCTTTCCGAGATAATGGGTCCGGGCGTGGCATTCGAGTGCGAGGCGCAGAACGGCATGCATATAAACGAGGATCACTTCATTGCAGAGATAATCGACCCTGACACCGGCGAGCAGCTGCCCGACGGCGAGACCGGCGAGCTCGTATTCACCTGCATCACCAAGGAGGCCCTGCCGCTTATACGCTACCGTACGCACGACATTGCCAGCCTCAGCAGAGAAAAATGCCCGTGCGGACGCACGTTCATAAAAATGACCAAGCCGCAGGGCAGGACGGACGACAT
Organism: uncultured Christensenellaceae bacterium; assembly: GCA_964453325.1. Lineage (GTDB taxonomy): Bacteria > Bacillota > Clostridia > Christensenellales > Christensenellaceae > JAZRGP01. The sequence continues at coordinate 21,802 of CAYVOZ010000007.1, forward strand.
GCTCATAATAAGAGGCGTGAACGTATTCCCGTCTCAGATAGAGAGCGTGCTTTTGAAGTTCGACTACATCACCGCGAACTATCAGATCACCGTGGACAGAGTGGGAGCTCTCGACACGATGGAGATAAGCGTGGAGATGAAGGGCGGCACGGACTTTGACGCCGTCAGAATGATAGAGAAGCGCGAGAAGGAGCTTAGAAGCGCGGTGGAATCCACACTCGGCATTGCGGCGACTGTGAGGCTCGTATCTCCCAAGACGCTCGCAAGGAGCGAGGGCAAGGCAAAGCGCGTCATAGACAACCGTAAATTTTGACGCGGGGCAACGGCTTAATGAGAAAGGAGCGCAGTAACATGACGATAACTCAGATCTCGGCGTATGTGGACAACAGACAGGGAAGTCTGCACGAAATAATAGACGTGCTCGGAAAGAGCGGTGTGGATATCCGTGCGCTGTCCCTTGCGGACACGACCAACTACGGAGTCCTGAGGCTTATACTCGACGATCCGGAGAAAGCAAAGACGGCGCTTGAGGAGCACGGCTTTTCCGTATCCAGCAACAGGGTGATAGGCATAGGAGTGGCGGACAGCCCGGGCGGTCTCGAAAAGCCGCTTAAGCTGCTCATGGATGCGGGTATAGCCGTGGAGTATGTATATGCCTTTATAGGCAAGGCCAACGACTCCGCTTGCGTTATACTCCGCGTGGACGATACAGACAGGGCGCTCGCGCTTTTGAAGGAAAACGGAGTGCTGCTGCTCGAAGGAGTGATATGATATGAGACCGCTTTACAGAGAAGAGCTTATAGGTGCAAATCTGCCCGGACGCATAATATATAAGGGCGTAGGAACCGGCTCGCCGATAGAGTCCGACAAAATGAACGTGGGCTTCGGCGTATGCAACGATACGACCGGGTATATGGCTCCGCATAAGCACGACGAGGAGACGGTGTACATCGTGTCCTGCGAAAAGGCGTATGCGTGCTATTCGGGTGAGCCCGACGCGCTCAAATACGAGACAGCGCTCAAAAAGGGCATGCTGCTGCACTTTGAAAAGGACGAGTGGCACAGATTCCGCTGCGACGAGGGCGGCAGTCTTGAGTTCATGTTTATCTACGGTCATACGGACGACGTGAGACCCGAGGACAGGAAGAAATAAGCGTTAAGCTCTGATAAATGTATCAAACGGGTGGAGCGGCTCCGCGCGGTAAAGGCCGTGCGGAGCCGTAAGCTTTTTTAAGGGTATGGATATGAAGTCAAAGAACCGATTTAACTCAATAGCGGCTGCCTTGCTGGCGGCCGTGCTCGTATTATCAGGCTGCTCTGCGATGAAGGGGACGGTGCTGCCCGCGCCGACCGGGGAAGCCGCGCCGACTGCATCGGAAGAGCCGACGCCGAACCCGACGCCGGAGCCTACTCCCGAGCCCACTCCCGAACCCACGCCGACGCCTGTAGTCTATGAGCCTCTTAAAAAAGGCGACGAGCGCGCGGAGGTCGCGGACTTGCAGGCACGGCTCATGGAGTTAGGTTATATGAGGGAAAACGAGCCCACGGAGCATTACGGCTCTGCGACGGAGCGCGCGGTCAGCCTGTTTGAGCGTCAGTGCGGCATAGCCGAGGACGGCGCGGCGGATGCGGAAATGCTCGAACTTTTATATTCCGGGGACGCGCAGACGAGCGCATATAAGCTTTCAAAATACGTGATAGGACTCGACCCCGGGCATCAGGGAAGGGGAAACTCCGACCAGGAGCCCGTATCTCCCGGCTCGTCAAAGACCAAGAAAAAGGTATCGTCCGGCACGCAGGGCAGGTTCACGGGAGTGCCGGAATACGAGGTGAATTTGGCGGTCGGGCTGCTTTTGCGGGATATGCTCGAGGCGGAGGGCGCGACGGTTATAATGACGCGCGAGACGAACGACGTCGACATATCGAACGCGGAAAGAGCCGTGATGTTCAATAAGGCAAAGACGGACTATGCCCTGCGGATACACTGCAACGGCAGCGACGATAAGTCGGTGACGGGGGCGTTTATGCTCGTGCCCAAGGAGAATCCGTTTGCGGAGGACTGCACGCGCGGTGCGGAGCTGCTGCTTGAGGAGTACTGCGGCGCCACGGGCATGAAGTCCCTCGGCGTCACCCCGAGAGGGGATCAGACGGGCTTCAACTGGTGCGAGCGCATGATAGTGAATATAGAGATGGGGCATATGACGAACGAGAACGACGACAATAACCTCACCGATCCTGATTTTCAGCAAAAGATGGCGCAGGGGCTTTTGATGGGAATATTGGATTACTTTGAATAAATAAGCAGGCGCGCATATAATAATACGGCTTTTTTTAGGCAATATAGTACCGGGGAGTATCCGTTTTTTATCGGGATATGCGCCCGGTACTTTTTATGCAAAAGAGGCTGCTATGCTTGCGACTGTGTTGATCGCCGCGACGGCGGCGGGGCTGCTGCTCCTGCTCGCCGCGCCGTCGGCTGTGTGTTATTCGATAGTAAGAACGCCCGGTCAGACGACGGACCTTTCGGACAAAAGGCAGCTCATGCGCTCGCGGTGGGCTATGTACTCCGAGCAGGTCACGAGCGGCATAGAGTGGATATTATCGCGCGGCGAGCATGTCGAGACGCGCGCGAGGGACGGCGTGCGGCTCTGCGGCAGATATATTGAGAACGAGGCGGGCAGGGGAGTGGTCATAATGTTCCACGGCTTTCGGTCGCGGGCGCATAACGACTTCTGCTGCGCGGCGGAGTTCTATCACAGCCGCGGCTGCTCCGTGCTGCTTGTGGACGAGCGCGCGCACGGGAACAGCGGAGGCCGCTCGATAGGCATGGGCGTGCTCGAAAGACACGACTGCATAAAATGGATAGAGTATGTAAACGAGAGATACGGAAAGCCGGACATAATACTCTGCGGTGTGTCGATGGGCGCGACTGCGGTGCTCATGGCGGCGGGCATGGGCCTGCCGGAAAATGTAAAAGCCATAGTATCCGACTGCGGCTTTACGTCGCCCGCGGAGATAATAGGCATTGTCATAAGGACGCGCTGCCGCCTGCCGCGCACGCCCATAGTGCAGGTCGCGGGATTCTTCTCGCGAGTATTCTCGGGCTACGGCTATACAGAGTGCTCTACGGTGGAGGCTATGCGCTCCTGCCGCACTCCCGTGCTGTTCATACACGGCAGCGAGGACGAGCTCGTACCTTGCGAGATGTCGAAAAGGGCGTTTGACGCTCTGAACGCCTATAAGGAGCTATATATCGTGCAGGGCGCGGCGCACGCGGAGTGCTTCGCAAAGGGCGCGGAGGAATACAAAGCCCGCGTAGGCGCGTTTTTGGAGCGCTGCTGCGGGCAATGAGAGAATATCACTTATTATTGTGTTAAATATAGCCGTTTTCCTTGAACCAGTCGCAGGTGTCCTTTAAGGTATCGTATATCGGCCTCGTCTCAAAGTCCAGCAGGCGTCTGGCCTTTTCGTTAATAAAGCTTCCGTTCGAGCGCAGGGTACGCACAGCATACGGCGTGAAAAGGGGCGTGGTCTTCGTAAGCTTTGAATATATCTCGAAAACAGGCGCTGACGCGACGGCGAGTATATAGGGGGCCTTGAACAGCGGGGGCTTTACGCCCGTGATGTCGTGCAGCATGTCCATAAACTGCTGCACGGTGACCTGATGCCCCGTGAGCAAAAAGCACTCGCCGGAGATGCCCTCCTTAAAGCCTGCGTTGGCGGCGGCGGAGCAGACGTCGTGCACGTCGACAAAGTTATATACGCCGTCGATGTAGGACGGCAGCCTGCCCTTCATATAGCTTATTATCATCTTTCCGAGGCTGGATATGCGGAACTCATAGGGTCCTATTATGCCCGAGGGGTGCACTATTGTATAGTCGAGCCCCTTCTCTCCGAGAGAGCATACGTATTTAGTTGCCTCGGCCTTTGTCTTTCCGTAGTTACCGTTTATGGCGTCCGGGGAGAACTCGTTTATCTCGCTCATGCTTTCGCCTGCGGGCAGCTCGGGAATGGCGTGCACGGAGCTCATGTACATAAGACGCTTGCCGTGCTTTAGGCAGGCGTCCGCGACGAGCCGCGTGCCGTTCACGTTGACGTCGAAGAGCTGCTTATAATGTCCGGACGTTATGTCTATTATGCCCGCGATGTGAAATACGACGTCGACGCACGCGACGGCGGATTCCACAGCCGCTTCGTCGGTGATATCGCCGTAAAGACAGGATATATCGAGCCCATCCAGTGAGCGAAGGTCGCTCGTTTTTCTGACGTATGCCGTTACGGAATGTCCTCTCATTAAAAGCTCTCTTACGAGAGCGCATCCGACATGTCCGGCTGCACCGGTGACAAGACAGTTCATATGATCCCCCAATGATAAGAATAATGCCGGGCTGTACCGAAGTCGTCTGTTTTGAATAATATGTTTCAAACATGAAGCTGCGGACTATCGCAAATCAGTACATCATATACTATAGCATTTTTTGCCGAAGATTGACAGCTATAAATGGCATATATTTGTATGGTACAAATAAAATGTATATTGACAAAGCTGTTACATACATTTACAATACATATAAGTAAAAGTAGGGACGATATGCCCCGTGGGAGCAGAGATGGACTTTAACGGTGTCGAGCTTGAAAAGCTCGTAGCGCGAATACTTGAAGAGGTGCAGAGCCGCACGGCGTTCTCGAAAGAGACCGACGAGGACGTGCAGGGCACCGTCGCGCTTTTCACCTGCTTTGTACCCTCAAAGCACGCCTGCGCCTGCAAGCTCACCGGGCTTTTCGGCACGGGCATAGACTGCGCGCTGTTGAACGGCGCAAAGTTTTCCGCTCCGGGCTTTTACACCTTTGAGGTCAACACCGACGAGGAGCGCGACGGGCTTTTAGACCGCCTTGCGGGCGCGGCGAATGTGGCGCTCGTGACCCCGCCTCTCGGGCTTTTATATAACCTTGCGGACGGAAAGGACGACGGCTTCATAGAGCAGGCGTTTTTGAGGCCGCTCCTGTGGGGCAGAAACGTGACGATACTTTTAGACTTCGATATACCGCGCTTCAAAAGAGCCACCTTTTTTGAAAGAGTCGTGGACTCGATAGACAGGCTCACGCGTATGGGAGTGCGGATAGAAGCGTATAAGCCGTCCGCACAGCCGAACGAGCACAGAAAGTCGCTCGTTACCGAGACGGATATCACGGACGCAAAGAAGCAGGGCCTCGGACGCATAATGTGCGAGAAGGGCGCGATAGTCACTCCGCTCGCGCGAGAGCGCGCCGACGAGCTCGGCATTTCGATAGATTGGTAGGTGAGCGGCAATGCTTGTCGGCAGAGTAAAGGGCACGGTGATAAGCACGAACAAGTCGCAGCAGCTCGAGGGCTGGAAGCTGCTTATCGTACAGCCCATTGATATAGAGACCATGCAGGAAAAAGGCGATCACGTCGTGGTAATGGACGGCGTGGGAGCGGGAGAGGGCGAGATAGTGATGTGCGTCGCGGGCAGCTCGTCGCGGCATGCGGAGGAGACCAAGACCGCGCCCTCGGATATAACGCTGCTTGCAATACTCGATACGATAGACGTAAAGGGCAGGCGCACATACGACAAACACGGAAGCAGGGAATAGCATATGCAGCTGGGTCGGGTATGCGGACAGATAGTAAGTACAAAGAAAGCGGGAAAGCTCACGGGCTTTAAGATACTCGTTGTGCAGCCCATAAGCCTCGAGACCTTTGAGGACAAGGGCGCGCCCTTCGTCAGCCTTGACGGAGTGGGAGCGGGCGACGGAGAGGTCGTCATGTGCGTGGCTGGCAGCTCGTCGCGTCAGACCGCGGAGACGGACGCGAGGCCGGTGGATAACCTCATCGTGGCCATAATAGACAGCGTGGATATACTCGGAAAGCGCGTTTTCAATAAATTCGATCCGAGCATAAAGCCGGAGAAGCCGGAGGCGGAGCCGAAGAAAGCGGCCGAGCCCGTAAAAGCGCCGGAGCCGGTAAAAGAGCCTGCGGATGCCGCGGCGGAGGAGCTCTTTGCAGAGCTTTTCACGGACAGTGCGATACCCGGCGAGGATGAACAGCCCGCGGAGGCGGAGAACACAAAGAAAACGGAGCCTGTAAGAACAGTCGGGGAAGACCTTGACGTAAAGCCCGGAACCGAAACGCAGACCGTAAAGTATAAGCCGCGCAAGAAAAAGAGCGAGGCTCAGCACGATGCGGCAGGAGCGGCTGTGAAGGACAACGGGGATGAGGGTTATAACACCCGGCACTGAAAGAATAAATAACGCGTATACGTTTAAATAAAACAATAAACGAGGGAGCAGAAAATCATGAGCTTTACCGATGAACAGATCAGAGCGATCATAAGGGAGACCGTGTCCAAGATAATGGACGACGGAGAATACCGCGGAATGCAGAGAAACTGGCTGTGCGACGACGCCAACGACGCTGTTGAGGCCGCCAAGGAGGCTCAGAAGGAGCTTGCCGGAATGACCCTCGAGAAGAGAGGCAGACTCATAGCCGCAATGCGCAAGGCCGCGCTTGAGAACGCAGAGTATTTAGCAGAGCTTGCACACAACGAGACGGGCTATGGCAAGGTCGCCGATAAGATATTAAAGAATAAGCTCGCCGCCGAAAAGACGCCCGGAATAGAGGACCTGCACGCGCAGGCATACACCGGCGACTACGGCATGACGCTCGTGGAGGGTGCGCCGTTCGGCGTGATAGGTCGATAACTCCCTCGACCAACCCGACCTCAACTATAATAAACAATTCCATAAGCATGATATCCGCGGGCAACGCGGTAGTATTCAACCCGCATCCCTCCGCGACCAACGCGTCGCAGGAGGCAATGCGCATACTTAACGAGGCCATAGTCGCAGAGGGCGGCCCCGCAAACCTCATATGCACGGCGAAAAAGCCCACGCTCGAATCCGGCAAGATAATAATGGAGCATAAGGACATTCCGA
>CAYVOZ010000008.1:0-223 GCA_964453325.1 uncultured Christensenellaceae bacterium
TAAAGATAAACGCGGACTACAGGACATGACGGAGGTAAAAACATGAAGCTTTCAAACTCCGACCGGGCGCTCGTGCTGATACAGGCGCTGCCCTATATACAAAAATACACCGGCAAGATAATCGTCATAAAGTACGGCGGCAACGCCATGATAAACGAGGAGCTTCGGCATGCCGTCATGGGCGATATAGTGCTGCTCTCGCTCATAGGCGTAAAGGTCGTGC
>CAYVOZ010000008.1:233-27789 GCA_964453325.1 uncultured Christensenellaceae bacterium
AAGCGAGCAGATATCCAAGGTCGGCAAAAAGAGCGAGTTCATAGACGGCCTCAGAGTCACGGACGAGGAGACCGCGGATATAGTGCAGATGGTGCTCGCGGGCAAGATAAATAAAAGCCTCGTCAACTATATCGAGAACATGGGCGGCAGCGCGATAGGCCTGTCCGGCATGGACGGGCATCTCATAGAGGCGAAGAAATTAGACGAGCGGCTGGGCTACGTCGGCGAGATAACCTCCATAAATCCAAAGCCCGTGCTCGACCTGCTGTCCCATGGCTATATACCCGTTATATCGACCTTGGGCTGCGACAGCGGCGACAAGGTATATAACATAAACGCGGACACCGCCGCAGCGAGCATAGCCGCCGCCCTAAAGGCCGAGAGCCTTATAAGCATGACGGACGTAGGCGGCATAATGCGGGACATGAACGACGTGTCCACGCTTATCCCCGTGGTGCATGTCGAGGACGCCCCGAAGCTCATAGAGGACGGCGTTATATCCGGCGGCATGATACCCAAGGTGGGCTGCTGCATAAACGCCATAAAGGGCGGCGTAAAGAAGGTATTCATCATAGACGGACGCCTGCCGCACTCGCTCATAGTCGAAATGCTCACGGACGAGGGCATAGGCACGATGTTCATAGGAGACTGATAAAATGACCATTACCGAAAAAGACAAAAAATACATAGCAGGCTCATACGGGCGCTTCCCCATCGAGATAGACCACGCGTCCGGCTCTCTCGTATACGATACTGCGGGCAGGGAATACATCGACCTCGGCAGCGGCATAGCCGTCAATACGTTCGGCTTTTGCGATGCAGAGTGGACGAAAGCAGTCACCGCGCAGCTCAACCGCTTTTCCCACACCTCGAACCTCTACTATACGGAGCCCTGCGCGGAGCTTGCCATGCAGCTCTGCCTCCGCACTGCCATGAAAAAGGTGTTCTTCTCCAACTCCGGCGCGGAGGCCAACGAATGCGCCATAAAGGCCGCAAGGAGGTATTCCTATAAGCGCTTCGGCGACGAGAGCCACAGCGGCATCATAACGCTTAAATACAGCTTTCACGGCAGAACGGTAACGACGCTTTCCGCCACCGGTCAGGACAGTTTTCATACCGAGTTCGGACCGTTTACTGACGGCTTTATATATGCCGAGCCCAACGACATCGACAGCTTTAAGGCTGCTCTCCGCCAGCGCAGCTGCGGCGCGGTCATGTTTGAGCTCATACTCGGCGAGGGCGGAGTGCTGGACCTCGACGAGGCCTATGTAAGCGAGGTCGTGCGCCTCGCTCACGCGAACGGCCTGCTCGTCATAGTCGACGAGGTGCAGACGGGCAACGGCAGAACGGGCAGTCTTTACGCCTTTATGCAATACGGCTTTGTGCCGGATATATTCACGACCGCAAAGGGCCTCGCGGGCGGGCTGCCCATGGGCGCAACGCTTTTAGGCGAAAAGGTGGAGAACATATTCACGCCCGGCAGCCACGGCTCTACCTTCGGCGGCAGCCCCGCGGCGAGCGCAGGCGCGCTCAGCATACTCTCCCGCATAGACGGCGGGCTGCTCTCCGGCGTTAAAGAGCGCTCCTATTATATAAAGAGCGAGCTTAACGGCGCGGAGGGCGTAACGTGCGTCAGCGGCAGAGGGCTCATGCTCGGAATAGGCTGCACACGCCCCGCAAAGGACGTCATAGCTGGCTGCCGCGAGAACGGCGTGCTCGTGCTCTCCGCAAAGGACAAGGTGCGGCTGCTGCCCGCGCTCAACATACCCATGGATCAGCTTAAAAAGGCCATAGACATACTTAAAAAGGAGCTCAAAAAATGATAAAGCATTTACTCAAACTTTCAGACCTTACCTCCGAAGAGATGACCGATATACTCGATCTCGCAGACAGGCTCAAATACAAGAACAAAAAGGGCGTGGAGAACCATGTTCTCAAGGGCAAGACCTTAGGCATGATATTCCAGAAGGCGTCCACTCGCACACGCGTATCCTTCGAGGCGGGCATGTATCAGCTCGGCGGCTCCGCATTGTTTCTGAGCTCCAACGACCTGCAGATAGGCCGCGGCGAGCCCGTAGAGGACACCGCGCGCGTGCTTTCGCGCTATCTGGACGGCATTATGATAAGGACCTATAAGCAGCAGGAGGTAGAGGATCTCGCGAAATACGGCAGCATACCGGTCATAAACGGACTCACCGATTATGCTCACCCGTGTCAGGTGCTCGCAGACCTCATGACCATCCGTGAGTATAAGGGCAGCTGGAAGGACAAGAAGCTGTGCTACATAGGCGACGGCAACAACATGGCAAACTCGCTCATCGTGGGCTGCATAAAGGCGGGCATGTCTGTATCCATAGGCTGTCCCGCGGAGTACAAGCCCGATGCGGATATCATGAAATGGGCGGACTCGACCGGAAAATTCGAGTGCACAGACGACATATTCGCCGCAGCAAAGGGCGCGGACGTAATATATACCGACGTATGGGCGTCGATGGGCATGGAGGCGGACGCGGCCAAGCGGCGCGAGGCCTTCAAGGGCTATCAGGTCAACGACGCGCTAATGGAGTGCGCAAAGTCCGACGCCATGGTGATGCACTGCCTGCCCGCTCACCGCGGAGAGGAGATCACCGCAGAGGTCTTTGAGAAGCACGCAGACGACATCTTTGACGAGGCGGAAAACCGCCTGCACGCACAAAAGGCCGTGCTCGTAAGGCTCATGGGCTGAGCCTCAGGACAAATACTTTTTGTATATCGCGCGGTGCCTGCGCTGCGCCGTCAGCAGCCTGTCCGCAAGCTGCGCGGCTCTTGCGTCGGCCCGCGCGTACGTGCTTTTCTCGCTGTCCGCGCCGACATACTCCCCTATCAGCGCGGCCTCCATTTTAGTGAGCATGCGCGAGCCCTCCGGCTCCGTCTCCTCCCCGCCCGCCGCCATAGCGATGGATCGGTACTCGTTTTGCACATGCATCAGCTCTATTCTGAAATACTCGTCCGCGCATCTTCTCAGCATATCGTCTATCGAATTTATGCCCATATTCGCGGCGTTTTTTATCTCGATGTACATTCGTTTTGTATCGGGACTCTCCATTCTCGCGTCACCTCATACTTTTTACTGTCAGAAAAGTATGTCCCGTGCGAGGTGTTTATATTCTTTTCGCGTGTCCGCCGCGTATGCCGCATGATTTTTGCCTTACTGTCTCTGCGGCCTCGTGCCGCTCTTTGGCGCGCTTTTTGCCGCGCCTTTTTTATTCATGAGCAGCTTTCCGAACACGAACGACGTGAGCGCGCCTATCGCCGCTCCCATGGCGATATCCGCCGCCAGAAGGCCTATGTCCCCGAGCCTGCCCTCTATGAGAGAGAAGGTCAGATATCCGAGCAGAACATAGAGTCCGCCGGAGAGAGCGCCTATGAGCATATATTTTTCCGTGAGCCCGCGTGAAGCGACGAGCCCCGCGGTGAATATGGAGACTATCTTTATCGCCTGATTGAACGCTGCTATAGTCTCGTCCGACATATCCGTGCCTTTGGCTATCACCGCCAGCAGCAGCACCGCCGCAACGGTGACTAAGAGACCGATGACCGCGCCCTTTATCACCTTGACGGTGAGCGCGCTGCCCTCTCCCGCGTTTCTCTTTTTCTTCTTTTTCATATCCCGCCCTCCGCTGTGATGGTCTTTTAAAATGATATGCGGACGGGATGATTTGTATTCAATAAAGTGGCTGCACGAAAAAGCGGGCTCGTCTTTGCCCGCTTTTTTGTTATCATATATTGCTTCTTTGCCTGGTTTTATTCTGCCGGCTCTGTTGTTTCCATCGGCGTCGGCGCCGGCGTTTCCGTCGGAGCCGCAAGGCCCGCGTTAATGAGGCTTTCGTTGAGAGCGTCCACCGTCCAGTTATCCGTCCATGGCACCTCGCCCTTTATGAGCTTTGCGCGTTTTTTCGGATATGCTGCTATCGTCAGCTTTTCCTTTATAGCCGCAGTCTCGACGTCGTCCTTTGAGCCCGCGCGTATCTCGCATACCGTGCCGGGGGCCGCGTGATAGTATATCCATCTTGCGTCCGGCACGGTCAGTCTTATGCAGCCGTGCGAGGCCTTTGTACCTAATTTCTTATATGAATCTGTGTATGAGCCCGCCGAGCGCTTTGAATACAGCATTGTGTGAAAGTATATGCGTCCGTTTATATTCGACCAGTACTGCGCGTATACGCCGTCGTGTACAAAAAGCCCGAAGCGCACTCTGTGCTCTCCCATCTCAAATTCGCCAGTTGCGTTTCCCTTTTTTCCGCTCGAGCATATCATGTATCTCACGGGAACGGTGTATTCCCCGTTATCGTCCTTTTCGTATGCTATCACCACCTTATGGTAAAGATCGACCACCAGACGGTAGGTTCCCACCTCCGGGTAACCTATAACGGGCCGATAATCACCGCTGTCCCCCACCAGTTCTTCAAACGACATTTGGCTTATAGGCGCAAGAGAAGCAAATATCTCCTCCTCCGTCTTTTCCGGAGTGGGTTCGGGGGTGGGAACAGGAGTCGGTTCGGGAGTCGGTTCGGGGGTCGGCACGGTCGTCGGCGCAGGCGTTGGCTTTGCTGTCGGCTCGGGCTGTTCCCCGCCAAAGACCTCTGTAAGATTTTCTTCGGATATGACCCCGCCGCTCGCTGACATGCCGAACAGCACGGCAGCGGCTAAGATCAGACAAATGACCTTATTCATATGTATCTGTGAATGACGCCTTTCATAGCTTTTGTATGCGCGGAGTCCGGTGCGCGCCGTTCAGGGTATTATATGGCAGCGCGGATCCAAAGCTCCGTAATACAGTCGGCTTATTCTATGCTTTATCTGATGGTGAGTATGGCGTCGAGTATGCGGTCCGCTGCCTCGCGCTTGGTGCATTTCTCTATCGTCTCTCTGCGCCCGTCCTTAAAGAGCAGCGTTATGGCGTTCTCGTCCGAGCCGAAGCCTATTTCGCTCTTTGATATGTCGTTGGCGCATATCATGTCCACGTTCTTCTTTTTAAGCTTGCCCTCGGCGTTCTCCAAAAGATCAGCCGCCTCTGCGGCAAAGCCCACGAGCACGCGCCCGCCCTTATTCTGTCCGAGCTCCAGGAGTATGTCCCGCGTGCGCACGAGCTTAAGGCTCATGTCTCCGCTCTTTTTTATCTTCCCGTCCGTCTTGGTCTCGGGCGTATAGTCCGCCACAGCGGCGGCCTTTATTATTATGTCGTTTTCTTCGGCAGCGCCCGTCACGGCGTCGAACATTTGCGCCGCGCTCTCCACCTTTATCACGTTTATTCCTGTCGGCGGCTCTAAAGATACCGGTCCGCTCACGAGCGTTACCTCCGCGCCCCTGTCGCGCGCCGCGCAGGCTATGGCATAACCCATCTTTCCGCTCGAGCGGTTGGATATAAAGCGAACGTCGTCTATGCGTTCGACCGTCGGCCCTGCCGTTACGAGTATGCGCTTTCCCGAAAGGTCGGCGCTGTTTTTAAACAGTCCGTCGATGTATTCCGCGATGCTCTCCGGCTCCGCCATCCTGCCCGCGCCGGTGTCGCCGCACGCCAAAAGCCCCTCGCCGGGGTCGATGAACCGCTTTCCGAGGGCCTTTAAAGCCGCAATATTTCTCTGCGTGACCGGGTTAATATACATAGCCGTGTTCATTGCGGGAGCAAAAACGACCGGGCATTCCGCCGCGAGCAGCAGCGTCGTCACGAAATCGTCCGCTATTCCCGCCGCCGCCTTGGCTATGACGTTAGCCGTAGCGGGCGCGACTATTACCGCCTCCGCTAACTGTGCCAGTGCGATATGCCCGACCTCGTAGGGGCGCGACCTGTCGAATGTATCGGTCACGACCGCGTTCTTGGTCAGCGTTTCAAACGTTATGGGCGCAATAAACTCGCACGCGTTCTTAGTCATGCATACGTGCACGTCCGCACCCGCCTTTGAAAGCGCGCTCGCGAGCATAGCGGATTTATACGCCGCTATGCCTCCGGATACGGCTATGACGATGTGTCTGCCCTTGACTGCGTTCACAGCTGCGGTCTGATATAGGTTATCTTGTCCTCGCAGACCTCTTCAACGGCCTGCGTGACGGGGTTGGTCTCGGCCTTTTCGGTGAGGGGCTGCGCTCCGTCCACCAACTGGCGCGCACGCTTTGCGACCTCTACCACCAGTGTATATCTGCAATCTACCTTCTCAAGTATCTCTCCGAGCTCATGATCTGCCATTTTTTGTACCTCGCTTTTATTTTCTTTCTCTTTCGATTATGCCTATTATCTCTTCGACCGCTTTATCGAGGTCGTCGTTCACTACCCTGTAGTCATATCTGCCGCTCAGTAATATTTCGCCGCCGGCACGCGAAAACCTTTTTTCTACCTGCTCCTGCGTCTCCGTGCCTCTGCCCGCCAGGCGCTTTTTAAGCACATCGAGGGATGGCGGCAGTATAAATATAAGCACCGCGTCCGGGGCCTTTGAGCGTACCCGCAGCGCACCCTGAACGTCTATGTCTAAAAGCACGTCCATGCCCTCGGCTCTCTTCTCCTCGACCTTGCTGCGCGGAGTGCCGTAGCGGTGGTCGAAAACCGGCATATGCTCCAAAAACTCGTCCGCCTCTATCATGCTTACAAACTCGTCGTCGGAAATAAAGTAATAATGCACGCCGTCCTGCTCGCCCGGTCTCGGGCCGCGCGTGGTGCAGGATACTGACAGACATGCGTTCGGCCTTCTTTTAAGTATCTCGTTTATGACAGTACCCTTGCCTACGCCGGACGGGCCGGATATAACGACCAGCAGTCCCTTATCCATAGCTCTTTTCCCCTCTTATTCCGCCTCGGGGGCTTCCTTTGCGGATACCCTGTTGGCTATCGTCTCGGGCTGGAGCGGTGAAAGCACCACATGCCCCGAATCCATCACTATAACGGCTCTCATGCGGCGTCCGTAGGTCGCGTCTATGAGCCTTCCGGCTGTCTTTGCCTCCTGAACGAGTCTCTTTACCGGCGCGGAGTCCGGGCCGATAATAGATACCACCTTTTCAAACGAAACAACATTTCCCAGCCCAATGTTTATGAGCTTTGCCATTTTTATGCCATCCTTATTCTATGTTCTGTACCTGCTCGCGTATCTTTTCGACCTCGCCCTTTGCCGTTATGACCATATTGGTTATACCGAGGTCGGAGGATTTCGAGCCTATCGTGTTGAACTCCCTGTTTAGCTCCTGCACTATGAAGTCGAGGGCTCTGCCGTTGGCCTCGCTGCCCGTGAGCGTCTCTCTCAGCCTGTCAAAATGGCTCTTGAGTCTCACGGTCTCTTCCGTAACGTTCGCCTTATCCGTGAAGTAAAGTATCTCCTGATTGAAGCGTATGGGGTCTGTCTCCGCGCCTGCGAGGTATTCCTCGAGCCTGCTTTTGAGCTTTGCTCTGTATTCCTCTATGACCCCCGGCTCCTTTTCCGCTATGCGCGCGGCGATATCCTCGAGGGTATCTATGCGGGAAAGCATATCGGGTATGATCCTCTCAGCCTCCGCCCTTCTCGACGCCGCGAGCGCCGCGCACGCGGCGGCCAGCGCCTCGTTCAGCACGGGCTTCACGGTCTCGTCGTCCGTATCGGTCTTCTCCATGGTCACCACGTCGGGCAGACGCAGTATGTCGCTCATGCTTAGCTTCGCCTTCACGCCTGTATCCGCGGCTATCTTTTTTGCCGCGCTTAAATACCCTTTTACGGCGTCCATATCCACGCTGACGCTTCGCCCGGGAATACCGGTCGTGTCCATGAATACGCTCGCCTCTATCCTGCCGCGCGAAAAGCTTTTCTTTATAGCCGCTCTTACGCAGTCCTCGAGTCCGGAAAGCTGTCTCGGTACCCTTATAGATATATCCAAAAAGCGGTGGTTGACGCTTTTGAGCTCCGCTGTTATCCTTATGCCCTGAGCCTCTGCCTCTCCTCTGCCAAAGCCCGTCATGCTGTCCATAGAGTAAACCCCTCTTCGCTAAAATTCCAGTATAGAATTATACCACAAAGCAAAGCCCTTTTAAAAGCTTTTTTTAGTAAAACAGAAGTGTTCCTTTTTTTCCGATTTTTAAAGCGTACAGGAAAGCGTCCGCGGCAAAATACTTGTCACGGACGCCCGCAGGAGTTCTATTGTATCACCGTCCGCTTAATAACCTTTTAAATCAGTCGGCAATATGCTCTTTATAAGCCTTTTCTATAAGTGCAAAGTCCTCATCGGACAGCTCCCAGTCGGCCGCCTTCGCGTTGTCCGCGGCGGTCTTCTCGGTCCTCGCTCCCATAAGCGCACAGGCCACGCCGTCGTGCTTCAACGCCCAGTTTATGGATACCTCCGCTACCGTTGCATCGTTCTTCACGGCGATCTTTCTCATCTCTTCTATCAGCTTCTGCGCCTTTTCCCATCCCAGATCGTCGTAGTATCCGTAGAAGGTGCTTCTCTGCTCGTTTCCGCCGGTATCCGGCCTGTTCTTCTTTCCCGCAAGCAGTCCGCCGTTCAGCGTCCCGTAGGTAACGACCGCTATATCGTTCTTCACGCAAAAGTCAATAACGCCGTTATCGAGAGAGCTGCGGTTGAGCACGCTCAGCGGGGGCTGCACCGCGTCGATCTGCGCAGTATCCACAGCGATCCGAAGCTGCTCCACGGTAAAGTTCGATACGCCTATCGCGCGTATCTTGCCCTCCTGTTTAAACTTTGCGAGCTGCTCTATAGCCGTCTCTATCGGCGTATTGTTGTCCGGCCAGTGTATATAGTAGAGGTCTATATAGTCGGTGCAGAGTCTTTTGAGCGAGCCCTCGAGCTCCATCCTCATTACCGACGGATCGAGACAGTGTACATATGCGTCCCCGTAACGCAGAACGCCGAGCTTAGTCGCAAGCACAGTCTCCTGCCTGTGCTCCCTGAGCGCTTTGCCGAGAGCATACTCGGCCTCGTAGTGAAGTCCGTATCCCGGCGCCGTATCCACCATGTTGACGCCGGCCGCAAGCGAGCTGTGGATAGCCTTTATCCATTCGGCTTCATCCGTCGCGCCGAAAAAGTCGTTTCCGAGACCCCAGCTGCCCTGTCCGATAACAGACGCCTTTATACCGCTCTTGCCTAATTCTCTGTACCTCATAACGAGCTCCTTTCCTTTCTCCTTCAGATCAATAGTCCGCCATCTTTTCCTTTAAAAACTGCAGAGCGCTGAAGATCTTGGGATGATTTGCAGCGTCCTCGTGCGCCCACATCTCAAATGCCAGAAAACCTCTGTATTCTATCTGACCCAGCATTTTGAACACGGCGTCAAAATCCACTATGCCCGTGCCGAGCTCGATATCCCTCACGTTTCCCGGCAGCACGTCCTTGAACTCGACCTCTACGATATGTCTGCCTCCGCAGGGTATATCCGTGACCGGGTCGTGTCCGAAGGCTGTGATGTTGCCCGGGTCCGCGCCGATCTGAATATACGGGCTGTCTATCATACGTACATATTTCATAGCCTTTTTTGTGGTGTCTATGAAATGGCTGTCCATGGTTTCGAGGGATATTATCACTCCGCGTGTCGCCGCATAGTCCGCACATCTTTCCAGCGACCGTATGAACAGCGCCTCTGTCTCCGCCGTGCTCTCCGCCTCGTATACGTCGTATGCGGCTATGTTTATGGTCTGCGCTCCCACATATGCGGCAAAGTCGCACGCGTCGCACAGCAGCGATACGCCCTTTTCCCTTATCTCCTTATCGGGACTGCCCAGAGGGAAAAACCTGTTTGCCGTAAACGCAAAGGTGTAGAGCGGCATGTTCAGCCGCTCGGACTCTCTGCGTATGGTACGCATCTCCTCCCTGTCGTAGAGACGGGCAAGCTTTTCGCGCGTAGCGTCTATGGATATCTCAAAATAGTCGTATCCGGCCTCGCGCGCAAGCGCAAATTTGTCCTTCCACGTCCAAAAAGTGCATATGGATTTCTCATACAGCCCTATGGGCAGTTCTCTCAGCTTCACGTACCTGCTCCTTTACTGCGCGTTATTTCAAAAGCTGCTCGTCGTGTTCGAGTATATCCCTGACAGCAAGCATATATTTCATTGCCGGGCCGCCGTCAATGACTCTGTGGTCATATGTAAGGCCCATCTCCATAACGCTTTTAGGCTCAATAGTCGTAAAGCTGTCGTCCGTATACCTCGGCACCGTCTTGATCCTGCCGACGCCCATTATCGCGGTCTGCGGGTAGTTTATGATAGGAGTGAAGAAGTCCGCGTCGTACATGCCTATGCTCGATACGGTAAAGGTGCCTCCGCTTCTCTCCTGCGCCGTCAGCTTTTTGCCGCGTACTTTCTCAGCAAGCGCCGCTATCTCGTCGGTTATCTCCGCGCAGCTCTTCTTCTCGGCGTCGTTTATGACCGGCACCACGAGCCCCGCCTCCGAGTCCACAGCACAGCCGATATTTATCGCCTTTTTGAATATTATCTGGCTGTTCTGCTCGTCCAGCACCGTGTTGATGATGCTGTTCTCCGCCATAGCGAGCGCGCACGCCTTTATCAGTATAGCCGTATACGAAAGCTTTCTGCCGGCCTTTGCGGAGGCCTTGACGCGCTTTACGAGCTCCGTCATATCCACCTCGAGGAAATTCGTCAGATGCGCCGTCTTCTGGCTGCTTTGTATCATAGCCTTGGCTATGGTGCTGCGCATGGCGGTCATGCGCTCGCGGACGTCGCCGTCTCCGGCTTCGACCGGAGCGGATTTCTCCTCAAGGTACTTTTTGATCTCCGCCTCCGTGATGCGCGTATCGGGGAATCTCTGCTGTATCTGCTCTGCGCTTATGCCGCTGTCCTTGAGCAGCTTGCGTATCTTGGGAGACATTTTTCCGCCGCCCTCGCTCTTCACGACGATCTCACGGTCGATCTTAAAGCCTTCCTTGACGGCGTTCTTCATCTCCATGGCGTTCGCATAGGCCTCCGCCCAGTCCTCGCCCTCGGCCGCAACTATGCAGAGCGGCTTGCCTACAGGGCAGCTTTCGCCCGCATCGTATACATACTTTACAAGTATGCCTTCATAAGAGCTGTATACCTCGGCAGTCTCCTTCTCGTTCTCGACCTCGCAGAGAACCTGCTCCTTCTCGACACGCTCGCCTTCCTTTATGTTCCAGCACGCTATAACGCCCTCTATCATTTCAAGATTCATTCTGGGCATCAATACGATATCCGCCATTTTTTACCTCCGTTTATGCCTCGTTCGTCAGTGCTCAAGCACCTCTGCCACTGCGTCGAGTATCTGCTGCTTATTGATGGCTATACCCTCTATCAACAGGGGGTTGCAGGGATTCGGGATGTCCTTGTTGGACACTCTTATCACCGGAGCCTCAAGATCGTCGAGACACTCTTCTGCAATAAAGGCTGCTATTTCCGAGCCCACGCCGCCGGTCTTGTAGCCGTCATAGGTCACTACCACGCGGCCCGTCTTAGCGACTGATTTCCTGATAGCCTCCTTATCGAACGGAGCTATAGACCTCAAGTCGAGCACCTCCGCGCTTATGCCCTGCTTCTCGAGCTCGTTCGCCACGACGAGAGCGTCTATGACCGTAGTTGCATAGCCTATTATAGTGACGTCGGTTCCCTCTTTCTTGATATCTGCCTTGCCTATCGGCAGAACAAAATCCTCGTCCTCGGGTACGTCGCCAACGTTGTTGTAGAGCGGCGAGTATTCAAGGAAGATCACCGGGTCGTTGTCGCGGATGGCGGCCTTTAAAAGCCCCTTTGCGTCTGCCGGGGTCGAGGGAGCCACGCACTTTATGCCCGGGGAGTTGATCATCAGCGTGTCGAAGTTGCCGTAATGGTGCGGACCGGAGACTATGCGCATCCAGTCTGTCGTGCGTATGACTCCGGGGACGTTGATAGTGCCGCCGGATACATAGTACATCGGGCCGGCCTGATCTCTGACCTCGTCAGCAACGAGCGTCATCAGCGTGCCGAACATTATCTCCACTATCGGTCTTAAGCCGAACATCGACGCTCCTACGAACACGCCGCCCAGCGCCGCCTCCGAAAGAGGAGTGTTGACTATCCTGTCCTTGCCGAACTCATCCTCCAGCCCCTTCGTGACCGCAAAGCAGCCCTCCTGCGGCTTGCCCACCTCTTCGCCTATAAGAACGACCTTTTCATCGCGGCGCATTTCCTCCGCTATGGCTTCATTTATGGCGTCCATGAATTTCATTTTTTTCATATCCGTTGTCCTCCGTTATACTGGTTGGCTGTAGACCTGGTCGTGGCCGTCGTTGATGTCGGGAAGCGGGCTGTTTCTCGCAAACTCTATGGCGTCGTCCAGCTTCTTCTGCACCCTCGCTTCGATCTCCGCGTCGAGATCGTCATTCAGCGCACCCATCTCTCTGAGCTTTGTCGCAAGCCGTCCTATCGGTTCTCTCGACGGATCCTTAAGGTACTCTATATGCTCGGGAGTATCGCGCAGATTTCCGACCGTGTCTCTGAATTTCGCGGTAACGCATTCGAGCAGGCACGGGCCGCCGCCCTCGCGGATGCTCTTTATGAACTCCCCTGCCTTTGCATAGACGGCCTCAACGTCGTTGCCGTCCACAGTCGCGCCGGGAACTCCGTAGCCCGCCGCTCTCGAGGCGACTCTCTCGCATCCCATATAGTCCTTGGCCTCGCTCCACATCATCTTATTGTTGAACTCAACTACGAACAGCACGGGGAGGTTCTTCGCAGAGCACATATTGAGGCTCTCGTGGAAGGGTCCTCTGTTGGTCGAGCCCTCGCCGCCGCAGACCACGACTATGTCGCCGCTGTACTTGGCCGCGAAGCCCGCGCCCGCCGCGATGCCCCACTGGGCCGCGACTATGGCGTTGCCGGTCATGGCGCGGTGGCTCATGTCCATAAGGTGGAGCTGACCGCCTCTGCCGCGGCATATTCCGGTGGATCTTCCGAAAAACTCGGCCCACATACGCTCAAAGCTGCATCCGCGCGCAATATAGTGTCCGCCGCCGCGGTGTCCGGTCAGCAGTATGTCCGTCGGAGTCATAAGCTTTGCTATCGCTACCGGTATGGCCTCCTGGCCCATGCAGGGCAGCATGTGTCCGTTGACCTCGCCCTTATTATGCAGCTCGTACATCGTCTGCTCCGACGTCCGGATGAGCATCATCGTTTCATACATCTCCAGCAGATCTTTTTGAGACAGATTCATTTTTGTCCTCCTTGTTTTAGTTGCAAATTATTTTTCTCAGTCCTTAGGCTGTCCGACTGCCGACTTGCAGAAGTTATAGGCTCTGCGCGTCTCGTCCTCGGTCAGATACTCAGGCGTCCCGAGATGTCTTGCTATATATGTAGTCTCCGCGGTCACCTCCACGGTGATTATGTTCTCTATGGCTTCTTCTATGCTCTCTCCGCATATGACAGGACCGTGATTTCTGAGGTTGCAGCCCCAGCCCTTGCCTATCGTGTCCACGATGTCCTTTAAATACTTGGGCTCGTGCGGGTCGGGATGGATCCAGTGCGTGCAGGGTATCGGCCCGCCCACAAGGTTGCCCTGCGTGGTCGTTATAACCGGTATCTCCATGTTGCAGCAGGCGAAGGCAGTGGCATAACGCGAATGCGAGTGCGTGATGCCGTTTATATCCGGGCGCGCCTTATATATCTCCGTAAACATGTCGCAGCATACCGAGGGCTTTCTCCATCCGCCGACCTGCTTCATGTTTATGTCTATGACGCACATGTCCTCCCATTTAAGGTCGTCATACTCCATGCCCGTCGGAGTTATGACGATGAGTCCCGTCTCGGGGTCTCTCGCGCTCACTGTGCCGCCGGCCATAACTATAAGGTCATATTCTCTCAGTTTTTTACCGGCTAACAAAACTCTTTCTCTAAGGTCTTTAAGCATTTCTCTTTCTCCTTATATGTAAATTAATAAGCTATTCGTTTATTCTCTCTATTTTGAAGACCGTGGGAGACATTCCGTCGGAGCAGCAGCCGTACATCATTCCCTCCGTCTTGCAGTACGTGAAATTTCCGCCGAATCTCAGCGTCATTATTATGGGATAGATATCGTTCCACGCCCATGTGCAGAAGCCCTCCGGCATTTTGCCGTCCTCCTTTACGATGAACTGTGCGCCGACGTCAAAGGCGTGACACCCGCCGGAATAGTCCGGAAGCTCGTCGCAGTCGAATTTTCTGTATACCGTGATACTCACCTTGCTTTTCTTTGCCATAGCAAACCTCCTTATTTATGAATAGCTGTTTTACTCAGATCCAAAACGCTCTCGTATATCGCCTCCGAAACGGACGGATGAGCAAATATCCATTCGGATACGTCCTCCGCGTTGGCCTCAAAGGCTATCGCTCCGGCCATGCCGGATATCATCTCCGTGACGTTGGCTCCCGCCAGCTGAACGCCTAATATCGTGCCGTCGTCCTTTGACGCGACCACCTTCGCAAAGCCGTCCGTGCTGCTCTCTATCATAGAGCGTCCGTTTGCGTTCATCGGGAATATGCCCACGTTTACGGGTACGCCGGCGTTCCCGGCGGTCCTGCCCATGGATGCCAGCTCGGGCGAGGTATATATGCACGACGGTACGATATCGTAATTCATCTCGCGATCCTCGCCGAAGATGTTGTCCGCCGCCGTCATGCCCTGATGTGCCGCAACGTGCGCAAGCTGTATGCCGCCCGTGACGTCTCCTATTGCGTAAATATCCTCAACATTTGTCCGCATGCCCGAGTCCACGGTTATGCAGCCCTTTTTATCGGTCGTCACACCGCAGCTTTCAAGGCCGAGACCGTCCGTATTGGGCGTGCGTCCTATGGCTATGAGCAGCTTTTCCGCTTGCAGCTCTCTTTTCTCCCCGTCCTTTTCGACGGTGACCGATACGCCGTCCGCGGCCTTTTCCACCTTTGTGAGCCGCGTGCCTGTCAGTATCTCAACTCCCATCCCGGACAGCTCCTTTGACATGAGCTCCGACAGATCGGGATCGAGGTTTGCGAGCACGGAGGGCAGCATCTCTACGATCGTGACCTGTGTATCCATCATTGCGAAGGCCTGCGCAAACTCGCAGCCGATCACTCCTCCGCCTATTATTATCATGGAGTCCGGCTGCTCCGTCATGTTAAGGAGCTGGTCGCTGTTCAGTATCACTTCACCGTCCGCAGGCGCAAAGGGCAGCTCAAACGGACGCGAGCCTGCCGCAACGACCACGCTGTCCGCAGTCAGGCTTATGACTCCCTCGTTCGTGACAGCCTCAACGGTCTTTTCTCCCGTAAGCCGGGCCGTACCCTTTATGACCGTTATTTTGTTCTTCTTCATAAGATACTCCACGCCTCCGCGGAGCTTCTTCACGATGCCGTTCTTTCGTTCTATGACCTTTTCGAGGTCTATATACGGCTCGTTTATCTCTATACCGAGCTCGCCGAAGCTCTGCGCCTCATGATAAAGCTTCGCGGAATGGAGTATTGCCTTTGTGGGTATGCATCCACGGTTCAGGCAGGTGCCTCCCATATGCTCCTTTTCTATGAGCGTTACTTCCGCTCCCTTTTGCGCGGCGCGTATGGCGCAGGTATATCCGCCTATGCCGCCGCCGATCACTAAGACCTTCATTTCTCTTTTTCCTCCGGTTTTGCTTATATGCGCTGTCGGCCGTTCCTATTGCCGGCAGTACTTCTCTCTGTATTCACATAACTCCGCGAACGTGGGGCTCAAGGCCGCATAAAGCTTGCTGTAGGTCTTATAGAGCTCCATATACTGCGCGTGCGCACGCTCATCCGGCACATACTTATCGTGCTCTATCACGACTATCCTTTTAAGTGCGTCCGCATGATCCCTGAACAGACCGCAGCCTATGCCCGCTACAAGCGCGCTGCCGAGCGGCGCACCCTCCGCCTCGTTAGGCACGGACAGCGTCAGTCCTGTTATATCGGATATTATCTGCATCCAGAGCGGGCTCTTTACGAGTCCACCCGCTATGGTGAGGCTCTTCGGCTCCCCGCCGAGCCCGCGCATCATTTCAAGACCGCTCAGGAAGGAATATCCCACTCCCTCGAGCACCGCACGCACCATATCCGCCTTGCTCGAGGAGGTGCCTATGCCTATAAAGCAGCCCCTTGCGTTAGGATCGTTATTCGGGGTATAGTCGCCGTCGAGATACGGCAGGAATATGAGCCCGTTGCTCCCGACGGGAGCGGACGCAGCCTCGCGGTTCAAAATATCGTATGTATCCTCGCCCGTGATCTCCGCCACGGCCTTTTCCATGCTTCCGAGCGCGTTTCTCATCCATTTATAGCTGAGTCCGGTGCAGGTGAGCACGGACACGCACATGTTGAGCCCGGGTATGCAGTGCGGATAGCACAGCGCGGTGGGATGCGAGAGTATCCTGTCCGACATGAGCACAACATTCGCGCCCGAGCCGGACGATATATAGCAGTCTCCGTTTTCTATCGTGCCGCAGGTGAGCGCCACAGGCGAGGCGTCGTCCATACCCGCAAATACGAGTGTACCCTCGGCAAGTCCCCACTCGAGCGAGGCCTCCTTCGTCACGCTGCCCACGACCTCCCACGAGTCATAGAGCGGCGGGAACTTGGATCTGTCCATGCCGATGCGCTCCAATATCTCGTCGTCCCACTCACGGGTGTGAGCGTTATACTGTCCGTAAAAGCCGGCCGTAGGCCTGTTCATCGTCCATGCTCCGGTGAGCAGATAGTTTATCCAGCATGCGCCGGTCGTAAAATAGGCGGCCTTTTCGTATATCTCGGGCTTGTATACCTTCCACCAATACTGCTTACCGAGGCCGTTATACATGCCCATATAGTTGCCGTTGCGTTCCAGGCTGAGGCTGCCTATCCTGTCCTCGAGCTCCTCTAAAACGCAAAGGTGTCTCATATCGTTATAATGTGCGGGATTATTCAGCGGCTCTCCGTCCTTATCCACTAAAAAAGCCATGACCGTGAAGTCTAGCAGGCTTATGCCCGCCACCTCCTCCGGAGCTATGCCGGTGGCAAAGCCCTGCGCGAGTATCTTCTTTACACAGGTCCTCCAGTCCTCCGCCTTGTATTCTATATAATCGTTCCTTTCGGCCTTGACCGGGAATATCTCCTCGATCTGCGTGGTCGCGATACGGTTTTCCTTAGTATCGACAAACACCGCCTTTACCGTCGTCGTTCCTATGTCTACTCCTATAACGTATCTTTTTTCCATATATCCTCCTTAATGCGCTCCCGCTGCGTATTACGGGATCAATGTCCTATTACACTACTATAATACAACCGATCAGTCGCTATTACTTGATTTTCAAAATATATCTTGCACATTCGTGCAAGAAAAGAGCTATACGGTCATTCAGCTTATGCCCCGTCCTTAACGCATTATCTTGCCGCGTAAAATCCTTCATGACTATTGCTTTTCCTTTCATCCGTTGATACAATGCATATGATACATGCACAAAATTGCATGCATCCCATCAATCCGCCGGAGGTCGACAAGCATGGAATTTGAAGAAAAGCGCGAGGTTTATTCCGACATCGCCACGTTATACTATCTCGGAGACATGGATCAGGCCGACATTGCCGATATATACGGCGTTTCCAGATTCAAGATATCCCGTGTCCTTAAGAAATGCCGTTCCCAGAAGATAGTCACCTTTACCATCAATGCCCCGGAGAGCAGACGCGATTCTCTCTCCGCAAAGCTCACCGATATGCTCGGCGTAAAGAAAATAATGATCGCTCCTTCCGGCTCCACTCCCGAGGAGTCTAAAAATAACGTAGGCATAATGATGAGCAAATACCTCGCAGGCGAAATGCGCGACAAAATGTATATCGGCGTTTCGTGGGGCTCTACCATACAGACGCTCGCCCGGTTCTTCATGCCGGGCAGAAGCTTCGGCAACGCTACGTTTGTGCAGCTTTCCGGTAATATCTGTTCTCAGTCCGTACTCAATCAGGGTTATACGGACGGCTCTCAGATAATCCGCACGCTCGCATCCAAGGCCGAGGCGAACTGGTCGCTTTTTCAGGTCCCTTATATAGTGAATCAACCGCTTTTAAAGGACATGCTGCTCAAGGAGAGCGTGATCGCGCAGCACGTCAGCCTTTTTGACAGACTTGACATCGCCTGCATCGGTCTCGGCTCGTCTATGCCCTCGCGCAGCGTTTCGTACATATCCGGTTATATAACGCTCGAGGAGTCAAAGGACCTGGTGGACAGCGGCTACGGCGCGGATATATGCGGCACGAGGCTCGCCGCCGACGGAAGCATTCCTCATACCATACTCGATAACAGAATACTTTCCGTCGACCCGGCCACGCTGCGCAAGGTCCCGCTGAAGATCGCCGCAGCGGTTGGCACCGATAAAACATGCTCGCTCATCGCGGGCGCAAGAGGCGGATACATCGACGTTATGGTCATCGACGAGATCGCCGCGCTCTCCGTGCTCAACTGCCTCGAAAGCGGGGAGTACTGACGTCCCCGACGCCTTCCGTCCGCATTTTTCCGGGGCCGCGTCCTTATCCGGGACGCGGCAGCCATAAGCTCTTATTTGTTTTTTTCAATGTGCTTTATAAGCCTCTGCCCGGTAATGCCGCGCAGTTATTGCAGCTTTTCCGTCTCCGTCTTTTGCTCCTCGTTCTTTAAAAGCTCGTTCAGGTTCTCCTTATGATTGCGCGAATACGAGTCTATGCCGACAGCTATGACGAGGACCACTCCGCTGAACACCTCTCTGTAGAAGTCGTTTAGTCCTACCTGTATGAGGCCGTTCAGAAGTATGCCCATTATGACTATACCTACCATCGCGCCCCAAAGCCTTCCCTCTCCGCCGTTCATGGAGACGCCGCCCAAAACGCAGGCTGTTATTACCTCAAACTCGTATCCGAGCGCAGCATTCGGCTGCATCGAGCTCGTCCTCGCCACGAGCAGCATGCCCGCGACGCCGCACATCGCACCGCTTATCATGTATGCGGAATACTTTATCTTCTTTACGTTTATGCCCGAGAGCCTTGCGACCTCCTCGTTGCCTCCGACGCAGTATATATGCCGCCCGTAGGTCGTCTTTGACAGTATTATCCAGAAGATCACAAACAGCGCTATCATGAATATTACCGGTATCGGTATAATGCCGAACAGAGAGCCCTGTCCGCAGAATACAAAGTAATCCTCAAGTCCCTCGTATATCGGCAGCGCGCCCGTTATGATATACACAAGACCTCTTATGGACTCGTATGTGGCAAGAGTGGCGATAAGCGGGGGTATCTTTATCTCGTTTATGAGCACGCCGTTTATAAAGCCCCACGCGATGCCCGCCGCGATGCCTATTATGAATCCGACTATGGGATTGGGGTTAAAGCTCGTATAGGGTATCGGACACGCGCGCATGACGAGAGCGCCCGCCATGCCGCAGAAGGCCGTAAGAGAACCCACTGACAGGTCTACACCGGCGGTGAGCATGCAGAGCACCATGCCGATAGCCAGTATGCCCTGGAACGACTGCTGCCTCAGTATCGAGAAAATATTGCCTACGTTGAAGAAATTCGGCGCTAATATCGAGAACAGCACGATGATACCGACGAGTATCACCAGTATGCCGAATTTTTTATAGAACTCCATTCCCGTCATTCTCTTCTTTACCTTCATGACACTTCTCCTTTTATGTTTGACGCCATCATAAGTATTCTTTCCTGGTCGATCTCTTCCTTGCTGAGCTCTCCGATGATACTGCCCTCATGCATGACATATACTCTGTCGCTCATTCCTATGAGCTCGGGCAGCTCGGAGCTAATCATGATTATGCTCTTTCCCTCGTTTACGAGCTGATTCATGAGCTCGTATATCTCCGACTTCGCTCCGACGTCTATGCCGCGGGTCGGCTCGTCGAATATCAGTATGTCGGATTTGCTCGCGAGCCATTTCGCGAGTATTACCTTCTGCTGATTGCCTCCGGAAAGATGCGATACCGTCTGTTTAAGAGACGGCGTTTTTATCTTCATGGCTTCCACGTATTTCTTTATCATTTCTTTTTCGGCTGCGAAATCCATCCATCCGTTTTTTGATACATAATCGAGCGCCGCCATAGACGCGTTTATATCCACCTCCATGCGGAGTATGAGCCCCTGCGTCTTTCTGTCCTCGGGCAGCAGCGCTATTCCGTATTTTATAGCGTCTCTCGGGGACCTTATCTTTGCGGGCTTTCCCTTTACGATTATGTCTCCGAGATACGGATCCGCACCGAACAGTATGCGTGCAAGCTCCGTTCTTCCCGCGCCTACGAGGCCGGATATTCCGAGTATCTCGCCCTTTTTAAGGTATATGCTGGCATGCTTTACCTTCCCGTTAAAGAGGTCGCGGCCCTCGAGCACTATCTCGTCGGACGAGCTTTTGTTCTCGGGAAAGCTCCCGCTGAGCTCGCGGCCGACCATCATCCTTATAAGCTCGTTCTGGTTCGTATCCTTTATCGGCAGCGAATCTATATAATTTCCGTCTCTGAAAACGGTCACGTGATCCGCGATGGCGAATATCTCCTCCAGACGGTGAGATATATAGATCACGGACGTTCCCTTGCTCTTGAGCTTTTCTATCAGCCTGAAAAGTATTTCGAGTTCGTTGTTTGTCAGCGTTGCCGACGGCTCGTCCATTACTATTATCTTTGCGTCATAAACGACGGCCTTTGCTATCTCCACGAGCTGCTGATATGCCACGCTCAGGGTCGCGACCACCGCCTTGGGATCTATGTCAAGCTCCAGACTCTTAAAGACCTGCAAGGTCTTTTCCTGCATTGCTTTTTTATTTAAGAAAACGCTCTTCCCGTTTCTCTTTGTCAGTTCTCTGCCAAAGAAAATATTTTCCTCTACTGTCATGTTTCCGACCAGATTTATCTCCTGGTATATTACGCTTATCCCCATGCGAAGAGCCTCATGCGGATCGTATTTGCCGAGCTGTTTTCCGTCGAATACTATCGTCCCGCTGTCACAGTGCGTAGCACCTGCGAGTATCTTTATCAACGTCGATTTTCCGGCGCCGTTTTCTCCCACAAGAGCGTGGACCTCGCCTTTTGCCAGTGTAAAGTTTACGTTGTTTAAAGCTACGACGCCGGGATATAGCTTTGTAATGCCCTCCATTTGTAAAATGTTTTCCATTGACTTTGCTCCCTGTCCGTCTGTCTTATGTTATCTCTGAAAGTGACCGTATTGTGACTGTGTGTCGCTGCGGAAGCATGGCTTCCGCAGCGACACAGCTTAGTCTGCGAAGCTTATTTCAGACTTCGCTTCCGCAGCGGTCGTGCGCTCCTATCAATAGTCGGAGTTTGCTACGTCGTAGTTGACTTCCTTTATGACTACATACTGGGGATCCTCGACGGTCTTCTTTGCCGCAAGGTCCATAATGATGTTGAAGGCCTGCTCGCCGAGCTTGTCGCACTGCAGATCTATGGTGCCTCTGTACATTCCGCCCTCTTTGGTGAGCTTTATGCCCTGTGCGGTGCCGTCAGCGCCTATGACCACGTACTTGTCATAATCCTCGGGCTTGACCTTTGCCATAAGAGCCTGATATGCGCCTATTGCGCCGGTGTCGTCCGAATCGCAAAGGAACACTCTGCAGTCCGGATTTGCCGCTAAGATAGCTTCTGTAGCGGTCATTGCGGATTCAACGTCTACCGAGTCCTGATCGTTTACGACCACGCCGGAGGGGAAGAATTCTTTGAACGCGTCCTCCATGCCCTTGCCTCTCTCGATGCCGGGCTCATAGTCGTGCATTCTGAGCAGTGCGCATTCGACAGTCTCGTCGCCGAAGTTGCTCTGGCAGTACTCGCCGGCCATCTTGCCGATGGCATAGCCGTAGCCGTACTCGTCGACTGCTATGTTGCAGGCAGCGCCCTCGACCGGAACAAACTCGGAGATGTACATTACGCCCTTCTTTGCCGCATCCTGTACGGCGTTCTGCATAACGCTTCCGTCGATGGTCACGCATATGACTGCGTTGCAGCCCGCGTTTACAAGGTTGTCAAACTGCTCGAGCTGTTTTGACGCGTCGTTTGACGGGTTTGCGGATACGAGCTCAATGCCGTTCGCATCGCACATGGCCTTAACGGCGGCTTCTTCGATCTGGTACATTTCCCACGTTGCATCCTGATGCAGGAAGCCGATCTTGGAAATGCCGTTTACACCCTTGCTCTTGCTCCCGCAGCCCGTGAATGCCAGGCACATCGCAGCAGTAACGAGCAGTACGATAACGAGGATCAGCGCCCTTCTCATGTTGGTCTTCATCTTTCTTCTTTACCTCCCTTTTTAATAAAATGCTCTCGCATTAAAATCTTCTCATTAGGTATATCCTATAAGCGTTTAATAAACGCCGCAGAGTGTCAAAAAAGACCTTGACCTTAGTAAGCTTTAATTCATAGGCGCAGGGCGGCGTGTACGCCCGGGGCCTATACATATCGGATTTTGACGGCCGTGACCGCTTATGCGGTCACAGTCAAAACCCGGCAATCCCGTCAAAAAACATAGTTTTTTGACAGACTGAAGCGTTCAATAAACACCGTATTTTCTCGCCGCCTCATACATCATGAGCGCGTTTTCGACCGGCGTATTGTCCTGCAGCCTGTGCGTAGGAGCAAGGCAGTAGCCCCTGCCGGGCATCATTATACCGAGCGTTTCCTTTACTTCTCTTTAAACGTCGGCCGCGCTCCCGTAGGTCAAAGCTCCGGCAGTGGATATACATCCGTGAAAGACCAGTCTGCCGGAAAAATGCTCCATCAGATACCGCGGAGACATGTTCGCGGCTTCTGGCTGCAAAGTTTCCACCGCTCTTAGCCCGCATGCGATATAGTCCTCATAGCTCCAGCTGCTGCTGCCGCAGGTGTGGAGCATCGCAGGTATACCGTGCATCGACGCAAGGTCGATGAATTTTTTGTGTCTCGGCAAGAGCATGCTTCTGAATGTATCCATGCCTATAAGCGGTCCGATCTGCGTCCCGAGATCCTCACCCATCCACATCACGTCCACTCTGTCGCCTATCTTATCGAATATCCGCTCCATTTGTCCGAGCTGAAAATCGAGTATCCTGTCTATAAGTCTCATTCCGGCCTCGTCGTCCGTGATAAGATCTACGAGCGCCTGCTCCATGCCGCGATAAAAGCTCGATCTGCATATCACGACGCCTATGCCGTTGTTCCCGGCAATTATGCCGTAATCCCTGTATTCGTCACACTGGTCGATAAGCCCGTCGTAATCGAAGTCGTCGGGATCCGGGAGCTTGAAGTTTTCTATATCCTCAACAGAGGTGTTCTCCAAAAAGTAATCGCAGTATTCCCAATATCCGCCCGTCTCGTGCTCCACCCATTTCATATGGTGTCCGTATATGGGATCGATCCTTCTGCCCGGTATATCGTTATACAGCTTTGGCCCTGTATATACCGGCTCCACCATTCTGAAATCGACTCCGAGGGCCTTTCTCAACCCCTCATCGTCGCGCGCTCCCAAACCGAAATGTTTCTTCAGCTTAGCGTCGATACCGTCATTATATCTGTAATTTACAGGCACTCTGTCATGATGCTCAAAGTTGAAAGCAGCACGAACACGCTCTTTAGAAGTCATTACATCTCTCCTCTAAGAATCACATTTCGATCAAGGTCGGGCGCATCTCCCAAAACGCCTTACATTCAGTTCTTTGTCTGTTTTTATACTATCTTATACGAATACATATTGTCAATCGAGCGCAGGCTTAATCTTGCACATTTGTGCATTATTTGCTGTACGTATAATGCTGCCGGAGCATCCCTCATAACAGGAACACGATGCCGCGCCCGGTGTTATACCATTTGTCTATAATATATGTAAATAAAAGTGAGAAAAAACATTATTTAATAACTTAAACGGCCCTGCCGCGGCAGGGTCGTTTAAGTATCGTATTCTATATCGGTTTTTCTATACAGAGCCTGCCGTATAGTCACGCTTCACGCATCTACACATACTCCGTGACGCTCACGGAGAAGCTTTTTCCGTTTATGCGCACGGCGTTGTCCGAGCGCTTTACGATGCTGCTTTCAAAAAGCGTCTCCAGCGAGTCAAAAAGCCTCTTTCTCTCCAAAAGCAGCCTTTGTGCCTCGTGTATATCGACGGGCGTGAAGCGCACGGTGTCGCCCTGCTTTAACTGCGCTATCTTTGGCAGGTCGGCGTTTATTACGCTGCCTATCTTGGCATAGCCTCCGGTCGTCTGCCTGTCCGACATCATTATTATGGGCTTGCCGCTCGGTATCTGAATCGCGCCGCGCGCTATGCCGTCTGATATGATGTTGCCGTTTCTGCCCTCGGCATACTCTATATCCGGCCCGTCGAGCCGATAGCCCATGCGGTCGTTTTCTTTCTGTACGGTATACTCGCTCGAGAACAGAGTGGCCTTGCCTGCATCCGAGAAATAGTCGTCCTGCGGCCCTAAAAGCACCCTCAGCACAGGATGATCGGAGTATTTCATACCGAAACCCGCATCCAGTCTTCTGTATTCAAAGTTTTTGAGCTGCGTTTTCGGAGCGGGAAAGCCGAGCTTATCGCCCTTGACGGCCGCTCTGCCCTCGATCCCGCCTATGCCGCCCTTTATAAACGTCGACTTCGAGCCCATTACGTCGTCAGCGTCGAGCCCGCCCGCAAACGCTATATATGCGCGCATACCGCTCTTTACTATGCCGAGCTCGAGCCTGTCCCCCGCCTTTGCGAGATAGGCGCGATTGTTCTCTATGGGCTCGCCGTTGAGCGTCGTGGAAAAAACGCCGCCCGTTACCGCGAAAATATTCGCCGTATGAAACTTTATCGCCGGACCCATCGCCGTCGCCTCCAGGGACGCCTCGTCGCGGTCGTTGCCGACGAGCACGTTCCCGAGTGAATGCGCAAAGCAGTCCATAGCTCCCGCCATGGCCACTCCGTAGCGCTGATGTCCCGTTCTGCCCTTGTCCTGTACCGTGGTGAGGAGCCCCGCCGTTCTGAATTCTATCATGTTTTCGCTGCGAACTCCTTTTTCAGTCTTCTGTATTCCTCTTCGCCCACGGCATAAAACTGCACGCGCTGCCCCGCCTCAAAGAACACGGGCTTCTCGCGAGTGTGATCGTATAGTCTTAAGGGAGTGCGCCCTATGAGCTGCCAGCCTCCCGGGGAGTCTATGGGGTATATGCCAGTCTGGCTGCCCGCTATGCCTACGGAGCCGCCGGGGATCTTCACGCGCGGAGCAGCGAGCCTCGGCGTGGCGATGCGCTCGTCCATGCCGCCCATATAGCAAAAGCCGGGCGTAAAGCCTAACATATATATCAGATACTCCGCTCCCGTGTGCAGCCTTATCACCTCGTCCGTGGTGATGTGGTTATGCGCCGCCACGTTCTCGAGATCCGGACCGTATTTTCCGCCGTATATGACCGGCACGCGAACGAGCTTGCCGTCGGGGATCTCCATGTACTCCACGGTCCTTAAAAGCTCTCCGAGCCGGGTCACGAGCTCGTCATAGCCTATTATCTCGGGGTGATAGTGCACGAGCACGGAGCGGTAGGTCGGCACCGTCTCCGCAATGCCCTCTATGGGATGCTCCTTTAAAAGCAGCTCAAAGGCTCTGATATGCTGGTTTATAGTCCTGTCTATCTCGTCTCCGAACTCGACGCAAAGCGAGGTATCGGAGGATATCAAAAATTTCGGTTTATCGTACAAGCGCCTGCTCCCGTCTACTTTAACGCGCCGATCTCTATATCCATAGCGGTCAGTCTTTCGCGTATCTTCTTTACAAATTCAATGGCTCTCTCGTTGTCCCCGTGCACGCATATGGACTCGCACCGCACGGGAATGACCTTTCCGGTTATCGCGGTGAGCTGTCCCTCTGTTATCATGCCTATCACGCGGGTTATGGCCTCGTCCTCGTCATGTATCATTGCGCCCGGCTTGCTGCGCGCGACGAGCGAGCCGTCCTCCTCGTATGCCCTGTCCGCAAAGACCTCGCTCGCGGAGCGAAGTCCCACTGTCTCCGCCGCCTCCACAAGCTTTGAGCCCGCGAGCCCCATGAGTATGAGCCCGGGATCAAATTCTTTTATGGCCTCGGCTATGGCAACGGCCTGCTTTATGTCCTTGCCCGCCATGTTATACATAGCTCCATGCGGCTTTACATGCTGTATCTCTACGCCGTTGGTCTTTGCAAATGCGTAAAACGCGCCGAGCTGATACTTGACATATGCCTTTATCTCGTCCGGGGATACCGTCATATTTCTGCGCCCGAAGCCCAATATGTCCGGGTAGCCCGTGTGCGCGCCTATCGCGACGCCTTGAGCCTTTGCCATGGCGACGGTCTTATCCATAGTGACCGGGTCGCCAGCGTGCCATCCGCAGGCTATGTTGGCGGAGGATATGTATTTCACCACGTCCGCGTCCATGCCCATCTTCCATGCACCGTAGCTCTCGCCTATATCCGCATTGAGATCGACCTTGAATCTTTTCATTCCCTTGCCCTCTGCTCCTCTATTCTTCTGCGCCAGCATTTGTGGCACATCGCCACATAGCTTTCGTTGCCGCCTATAAAAACCTGCTCGCCCTCCGTCACGACCTTGCCCGTGCCGTCTATACGCGCGTTTACGGTCGCCTTGCGCCCGCATTCGCACATAGTCTTTATCTCGGTTATGGATTCGGCTATCTCCATGAGTCTGCGGCTGCCGGGGAAAAGATGCGTGAGAAAGTCCGTCCTCAGTCCGAAGCACAGCACGGGGATATCGTATTTATCCCCGAGCAGCTTGAGCTCGTCCACCTGCTCGGGCGTCAGGAACTGCGCCTCGTCCACTATTATAACGTCGGTGTCGTTCGCCACGGCAAAGACGCGCTGTATCACGCTTTGCTCCGAGGAGATGACCTCCGCCTCCGCCTCGAGCCCCATGCCTATCCGCGAGCGCACCATGTCCTTTCCGTCGCGGTCGTCCGTCGCGGGCTTTATGAGCAGCACTTTCATGCCGCGCTCCTCATAGTTGAACTTGGTTATGAGCGCCTGCGCCGTCTTTGCGCTGCCCATCGCGCCGTACTTGAAATAGAGCTTTGCCATCGTGTCCCCCTATCTCTGCGCCCAGTCGAGGCTGCGCGATACAGCCCTGTGCCATCCGTCTATGAGCGCCGCGCGCTCGGTCTCATTCATGTCCGGACCGAACTCGTCCTCCGACTTGCCTAGCCTCTTTATCTCGTCGAGTCCGCTCCAAATGCCCACGGCGAGCCCCGCAAGGTATGCCGCGCCGAGCGCCGTCGTCTCGC
The DNA here is from genome assembly GCA_964453325.1 of uncultured Christensenellaceae bacterium. Classification (GTDB taxonomy): domain Bacteria; phylum Bacillota; class Clostridia; order Christensenellales; family Christensenellaceae; genus JAZRGP01. The sequence continues at coordinate 27,440 of CAYVOZ010000008.1, forward strand.
GCATTTTCGGTCTTATTATTACGGTGTTCATGATATCCGCCTGGAACTGCATGAGGAATTTATCCCGCGAGGCTCCACCGTCCACGTGCAGCGACTTGAGCTCGCTCCCCGTGTCCTTTTTCATGGCCTCGAAAACGTCCATGCTCTGATATGCGATGGACTCCTGCGCCGCGCGGATTATGTGCTCGCGCCTCGTGCCGCGCGTGATGCCTATTATCATGCCGCGCGCGTCCATATTCCAGTACGGCGCGCCTATGCCCGTAAACGCCGGCACAAGATATACTCCTCCCGTGTCCGCGACCTTTTCGGCATAATACTCGGCGTCTCTGCTCTCCGTTATAAAGCGCATC
>CAYVOZ010000009.1:0-1300 GCA_964453325.1 uncultured Christensenellaceae bacterium
CTTCTATAACGACGTGCTCGGACGCGCGTTTGAGATATCGTCTATGGGCATACGCGTGGATAAGGAATCGCTCGACAGACAGCTGACGCTTGCGGGCTGCGACGACAGACGCTCGCTGCCGTTCCATAAGATGCTTTTAAACGACGAGCTGCCGCTCACCATGGGCGGAGGAATAGGGCAGTCCCGCCTGTGCATGCTCATGATGGGCAACGCGCATATAGGCGAGGTGCACGCGAGCATATGGGACGAAAAGACTAAAACAGAGTGCGCAAAGGCCGGTATAAGGCTGCTGTAGGAATGATCCGAATTACAAAACGGACTTCGGGGGACGGGTGAGCTCGTCCCTTTTTTGCTGCCTGACGGAACAATCCGGCGCAATTTTGCGTCAAACACTGTATAAAGCGGAAAATGCTTTTTACGGAGGTAGAAATGAAAAAATTGATGATACTGCTTATAGCTGCAATGCTCATGGTGACAGGCTGCACTGCTGCGCAGCCCGCGGCGGAGCCGGAGAAGGAGCCGCAGGAGACGCCGGAGAAAACGGAGACGCCGTCGGAGCCGGCTTCAACACAGGAGCCGGACGAGCCTTCTGCGGAGCCCGCGCCGACAGAGACGCCGCAGGGCTTATATGCTCCCGTTGCGGCTTTTGCGTCCGCGCTCATGTCGGAGGCGCTTAAGACAGGGGATAAGAACACTGTCATATCGCCGGTCTCCGCGTATTATGCACTCGCCATGGCGGCGAACGGCGCGGGCGGAGAGACGCTTTCGCAGTTTGAAGCCCTGCTCCGCGCAAATATCGGGGACGCAAACGCGCTGTGCACCGCTCTCGAGAAATACCTCGAGGACGTGCAGGGCAGCACGCAGACGGACATAGCCGGGTCGGTATGGACGGATTCCGAAAAAATGCAGCTGAGCGAGGAATATCAGGCGTTGTTGGAGGAAATATACGGCGCACAGGCATATGAAGAAAAGCTTTCGTCGGAGGAGGCCGTCGCACGCATAAATAAATGGGTCAGCGATAACACCAAGGGGCTTATCGACAAGCTGAGAGACGAGCCTTATTCGCCCATGACGGTCGCAGTGCTGCTCAACACCGTGTATTTCAAGGCCGTTTGGCAGCAGACCTTTATGAAGGATGCGACGCAGGACGGAATATTTAAGGCCGAGGGCGGAGACGTAACGACGCCGTTCATGCACTCCGAGACGAGCGAAAGACCGTATATAAAAGCGGATGGCTATGAGGGCGTCATGATGCCCTATGACGACGGACGCACGGCGTTTATTGCACTTCTGCCCTCGG
>CAYVOZ010000009.1:1310-5846 GCA_964453325.1 uncultured Christensenellaceae bacterium
AAGCAGGTGGTGTTGTCAATGCCGAAATTCGACTGTGCACAGACCGTGGAGATGGGCTCTCTCTTGCAGAGCATGGGGCTCACGGACGCGTTTGACCAGGATAAGGCAGACCTTTCCGCAATGGGCAGTGCAAAGGAAGGCTCGCTGTTTATCTCCGGCGTCACTCAAAAGGTGCGCGTAAAGACCGACGAGGAGGGCACGGAGGCGGCCGCGGTCACAGAGATCGCAGTGAACACGAGAGGCTTTATGGAGCCCGACGCCGAGCTCAGCTTCGACAGACCGTTTGTTTACGCGATAGTCGATATATCAAACGGCACGCCGTTATTTTTGGGCGTGATGGACGATCCGACGATGTAATGGGTATGTGCTGTTAAAGAAACGGGCGTCCGGATATCCTGTATCCGCTCGCCCGTTTTGAAATTTATGCTCTATTTTTCTTTTGCGACCCTTCCGGCCGCGCTTTTTATTGCACGGGACACCCGGTCGGCGTGAGCGTATATGTCGTATTCGCACGCGGTATAGCCGCCCTCGTCCGTCATCATGAGCCGCCTGGGCAGCCATACCGTTGCGAGCATGCCCGAGGCGTCGTCTATGCGGCTGAAGAGCCGGTCGTAGTATGCCTCGGGCTCGGCGGTGCAGGTGTCCTGCATCTCAAAGACCGTACCCTTAGGGCGGCCCTTTACCGTGGCCTCAAAGCTGTCCGCGTCTCCCAGCTGCGAGTTGTTTATCGCAGTGAGGGAGGGTATCATTTTAAAGCATTTGAGCTGATGGACGCCCTTTCCGCACCAGTGCAGATGTCCGCCGCCGAAGGTATCGAATACGCGCGTGTACTCCGGCACTAAAAATTCTTCATACAGCTCTGGACTTATGGAGACGAGGTCGTCGTCCGAGAGCCATACTCCGCCTTTAGGAGTCCATATGCCCTGCAGCCCGCTGCTGCCGTCCATGGGTTCGCCCGCGATGCTCTTTTGCAGCTTGACCCATTCTATAAAGGCGTCCGTGACGGTATGCAGCAGCTCGTGAACGAGCTCGGGCTCGTCATACATCCATATAAAGAGCTTGTCATAGCCGCATATCTGCGCCGCGGTGGAAAACGGGCTGTTGAGGTCGCTCATGCCCACGGGCAGATCGCCGTACGCCGCGGCGTATTCCATGAACCGGCTCACCGTCGGCACGAGTCCGTCCCGGCTGAGATCGGGCCGTCTGAGCCGTGCGGCCTCCGCCACGGAGGAAACACAGGGACCGCACGCGGCGGGGTCGTCGCCCCGGCCCGTTGCGGGCTTTACGGTGCAGCCGAAGGCGGAGGCGAGCACGCCCGTGCCGAACCACGGCATGAAATACGGTACATAATCGTCGTCCACGAGCGAAAGATGCTTCTCGCAGCCGTCCTGCTGAAAGCGAAGCATTACCGCAGGGTCCGTCCAGTACTCGACGGGTCTCGGCTTGCTGCCGAAGGCGAAGTAGCAGGGTGCTCCGGTCAGCACGGGAAAATCGTCCCCGCATTTAAGAGGCTTGCCTTCAAAAGCGTCGCGAATACGCTGCTTTCTCAGTGTGAGATCGTGATCCCGCCAGTATTGCTTATCCATAGGAATAAAACCTCTGTTTATAGTTTGCCGTCCTGATATTATAATGATACCACAATGCGGCGCGATATGTAAACGTGTCGGGCGGGATGGCCGATCTTAAGCGTTCCCGAAGCTTATATCATATCAGATTACCGGGAATAAAGCAGTTTTCGGCGTCGATGGGAACGGGCTCTGTGCACATGCACACGATGCCGCCGCTGCCCCGGGCAATAGAGGCCTTGTCGAGCACGTCGTACTTCCGAATCTCGCGTCTGTCGGGATTGGCGGATCTCTTTATCTCCAAGGGATGAATCAGATCGTTTTCCTCTATGAACACATCTATCTCCTTGTCGTTGGAATTGCGGAAGTAGGTCAGATTTGCCTTATACTTTGCATAGGCATAGTTCCTGACAAGCTCCATCACAACGTAATTCTCATAGTAATGGCCGCTTGCCGCGCCGTTCATCAGAGTGTCCTTTGTAAGCCACATGGAGAGGAACGCGCATAGCCCTGTATCGCAAAAATAGAGCTTCGGGGTCTTTGCAAGACGCTTGAGAGCATTGTTGGAATACGGCTGCAGGCGGTACACGACGCCAAGCCCTTCGAGCAGGTCTACCCACGCTTTTGCCGTCGGAGGGGTCACGTCGGCAGCCTCAGCCAGAGTATTATAGTTTATCTGCTCTCCGACGAGCGCGGCGCAGGCGGACAGCAGCTTCTTAAAGCGCGTATAATCCGTGATGCCTCCCGCTACGGTAACATCACGCATGAGATAAGTATCGACATAGGAATTGAAGAACTCCTGTCTCTGTTCGCTGTCGGCCCGGTATGGCTGCGGATAGCCCCCGCGCCAAATGTGGTCGAATACGGCATGAATATCATTCTTTTTCATGACGCTCTGCCTTTTCTGTAAACACGGTAAAGAAAAATCGAGAGGATCGAAAAGCAGCGCACCTTCCTTTTCGCGTTGAGAAAGGCTGTACAGCGTGAGTATGCCTACTCTGCCCGCAAGCGTTTCCCGCACGTTCTTCATTACATTGTACTGCTGTGAGCCGGTGAGCCAGAATAGTCCTGTCTGGTCGCTCTCGTCGCAAAGCATTTTGATCTCGGAAAACAGCTCGGGCGCGTACTGCACCTCATCAATGAGTATCGGCGGCTTGTAGGTCTGAAAGAACAGTGCGGGATCGGTCTGCGCCAATGTCCGCGCCATCATATTATCAAGCGTCACATAGGTGCGTTCCTGACCTTCGCAGAGATGCTTAAGCATCGTGGTCTTTCCGACCTGCCTTGCGCCCGTAACGAGGATGGCCTTAAAAAAACTGTTCATGTGCAGAAACTTCCTCTCAAGCTCTCTTTTGATATACTCCACAGTGATCTCCTATAATGAAATAATAAACTATATTTTATTTTTTCATATTATTTTCGTTATGTCAAGTGTTTATACCGCTCGAGAGCGGACGACCATCATTTTCCATACCCCAATGTACGCGCTGTAAAAGTTGCGTAAATACAGCACGGAGGGGACGGCCGGACGGGCCGCCGATATTGACAAAGCATCGCTTATGCACTTATAATGGGACTGTTGCAGCGGGATCTGTGATACGCTAGTATTTGCCGTTCCCGAAACTACAGTTAGGTATGGTATTCGATATATGAGAAAGATCAATGTATATACAGCTCCGGAGCCCAGAGCAGCGTCAGGAAACGGAGCAGCTTCTTCAAACGGAGAACGTCCGCGCAGAACATCGTCCGAAAGCGCTTCGGTGCGCGGCAATGCGGACAGGCCTTCATCCCCGAGAGCCGCGGAGAGACCGTCGCCCGAGAGGATAAAGACGATCGAGGAGGAACCGCCGAGACGCAGACAGTCCGGCAGGGGAGACCGCGACGGCTCGGATAATAAGCGAGGAGGCGGAAAAAAGACCGCCCTTATAGTCATTTGCTGTGTACTCGGCGTGGCTATTCTTTTAGGCGCGGCATATCTGATACTCGACTCCATGGGACTGACGCCCGCGCGTAAAAGAGAGGCCTTCGTTCAGCAGACGGTCACGGCGCTCACGCTGCCCGAGGGCGTAAACGTCGATGGCGTGGACGTATCCGGCCTCACATTTGAAGAAGCGAAAGCTAAATTAGAGGAATCGCAGGCCGCAGAGGACCACAGCGAGATACAGTATGTTCTGACCGTAAGCGAGGCTGCAAAGGCCGCGATGACCACGGCAAACGAGGCCGCGGCGGCGGCGGAGCAGCGCCTGCAGGAGGAAGCGGCCCAGGCTGCGGCTGCAGCGGAATCCGCGGGCGGCGAGGAGGTCATTGAGGACCTCGGCGAGGAGCTCACGGAGGAGCAGCTGGCGGGCGGCGAGGTCACAGAGGAAGCTCCTGTGGAGGAAGCTCCGGCAGAGGAACCGTTTGTGCCCGTGGCTCTCGATAAGGACGCCAACGGCAGCTATATAATACCGAGCAGCTACTTTGTTCGCACCTATAATACCGACGACGTGCTGAACGAGGCTTTCACCCTTGCGCGCAAGGGTACTTATGACGAGCTCGTAGCAGAGCTTGAGGACATAAAGACCGTCGGCAGAAGCTACAACACAGAGTTCACCGTAGCGCCCGGCCCGGAGCTCGACAAGGCGATAGAGACTGTTGCGCACGAGCTGCACGTAGATCCCGTCGACGCAAACTTTTACTACAAGGCGGTGACCGCAGAGGACCTCGCGGACGTCGAGAAGAAGGACGAGGACGAGATAGTCGATCCTACGGACACGGATAAATTCCAGTATATCGACGAGGTGAACGGCCTCGACGTTGACACTGCGACCCTCAAAAACACTATTGCGGACAAGGTATCGCGCAAGGAATACGGCGAAATAGAGATACCCACGGAGCCCATTGCCGCAGAGGTGACGGTGGAGTATCTGAAAAGCACGATAACACTGCGCTCAAGCTTCTATACGAAGTTCGGGGGAAGCAATTACGGCTA
>CAYVOZ010000009.1:5856-14480 GCA_964453325.1 uncultured Christensenellaceae bacterium
CCCGAGCGCGTGTTCAATATAACCAAGGCTGCCGGACTCATAAACGGCAAGGTCGTTCAGCCGGGCGAGACGTTCTCGACAAACGATGCTATGGGCGTGCGCACAAAGGCAAACGGATGGAAGGACGCGGGCGCGCTCTCCGGCGGAGAGACCGTGAAGCAGCCCGGAGGCGGCGTATGCCAGGTCGCTACGACGCTTTATAACGCCGTAGTCAGAGCGGATCTCGAGATTGTATACCGCCAGAACCATACGCAGCGCAGCGGCTATGTGGACGGAGGACTCGACGCTACGATAAACTCCGTAGGAAATATGATAGACTTCAAGTGGAAGAACAACACGGATTCGCCGATAATAGTCGTATCCTACGTGATAGGCTACAGGATATATGTGGACATATACGGCGCGCCGTTCTCCGGCGACTTTGACGAGATACAGACCTCTTCAAAGAAGATTGCGGATATCCAGCCCGCGGGCGAGACGGTGGTACAGGTCGATCCCGCACAGCCTCCTACCTACATACTCGAAAAGGTAAAGAGAAGAGTGGGCTCCAAGTGGCAGTCCTATAAGATATACCTAAAGGATGGCAAGGAGATAAGACGCGAGAAGCTGGCGGAGTCGACGTATAAGGCATACGACGGACTCACGATCGTAGGTCTCGGGTATGTTGCTCCCGCCCCGACGCCATGACCTGAGGAATGATCCAACTGCGCACAGCGTTGATATGAAAAAGGACCGCTCGGAAGTATTATTTCCCGGCGGTCCTTTTCTCACGGCGCGAACGGCAAAGCGCGCGGACACAGTCCCCTGAAAAAGAATAAAAAAAATTGCCGTACATCCATGCTTGTCGACATATCAGGGAAGGTAATCCGGACAGGAAGACTCGAAACAGGCATGCCTGCGGCACACACGAAAGCCCGCTTACTGCTGCTTCCGTCAGGACCTGACAGGATTCACGGATCCGTATTGCACAGGACCCATTTGTCAACGCCTCGAACCCGGGACCGTCTCCGAGATATGACCTCCGCACATGGATCTTCAGCCTCGCTATAGCGGATTGCGAGTTACAGGGCACCGCTGACTCCCCGCTTAGTACGGCAAACCATATATCGATTTGACAAAGAGAAGTATAACGTATCGGCCGGTAAAAGTAAAGCCCGAGATATGTAAACAGTTATGCCGCCCGGGAGCGGACGGCATAACTGTAGGTTCGGTATTCTGCCGGGACGGCGGTGTTAATGCCACTGCCTTTATCCGACGGCGCGGGCCTTTTTCATAGGCAGCAGACGTTCTTCACGCAGCCATTTTATGGCGTCGGCTATGGTCTCTTCAAAAGGCCTTACGGTATAGCCGAGCTCGCGTCTTGCCTTCTCGTTGGAGAATTTCGAGTTGCAGGTCAGAGTATACAGCGAGTAATTCGTGAAAAGCGGCTTCTCGTTTTTGATGCGGCAGTATATCGCAAAGAACGGCACCGCCATTCGCGCGATCCATATGGGCAGCATGACCTTTATCTGCCTCGAGCCGGTCTGCTCGTGCACCAGGCGGAATATCTCCTCTACGGAGACGTAGCGGTTGCTCATTATATAGCCCTCGCCCTTTTTGCCCTTTTCGGCACAGGCGACGACTCCGCGCGCGACGTCGCGCACGTCCACAAAGTCATAACCTCCGTGTACGCCTGCGGGTATCTTGTTCCCGGCGCTGTTTATGAGCAGCTGTGTGACATGCCCCTTGGCGTAATCGAAGGGCCCGCAAAGCCCGCTCGGGAATATCATCGACGCATCGAGGCCTCTCGTGCGCACGGCCTCCGCGACAATGCGCGACGCTGCGGACTTGGTTTTTCCGTAAAAGCCGACTATCTTATCCGGCTCAAAGCAGGTGTTTTCGGTTATGGTCTCTCCGTCCTTCAGCTCGGGCAGAGCGTGTACGGAGCTTATATAGACGAGCTTTTTAACGCCGTGCTTTAAGCACTGCTCCACTATATTCGCCGTACCGTTGACGTTAATGTCGTATATCTTTCTGACAAAGCGGGAGCACGTGGTCACGACGCCCGCCATGTGTATGACTATGAGCTCGCCGTCCGTGTCGAAAAATCTCTCGAGAGAGGGGATATCGAGCACGTCGCCCTCTATCCTTTCCACACAGTCAGGCAGCCTTGTGGCGGCCTTGTCTCCGGGGAGCACGAGCGCGCGCATATCGGCGTTTTTCTTTTGCAGTTCCTTTACAACGTTGCTCCCGAGATCGCCTGCCGCGCCCGTGAGCAGATATTTTACAGCCATGGTATTTGCCTCCTGATAAATAATAGCGTTCACGTTTTTATGAAGCGCGTACCATGTCCTTTCAAGACTATTATATTACCCTGAAAACGCACGATTCAACCGTCATGACGAGATCGCCATGTATAATAGTCGACAGAAACGGCAATTGTGTCAATTAAAGCTGTGTCGTGTGCGTAAACTTTTTATGACGAGATAACAGTACCCGGGAAAAGAGGAAAAAATACGATAAAAAGCGCGTTTTTGCGTAAATAAAACGGCCCCGGTATTAAAACCGGGACCGTTTATGCTATTACTGCGAAGCATTCAAGGAACGCAATAAATACATGAGTGAAAGGGGATAGCAAAAGGCTTATTTCTCTTCCTCGCCGCACTCCTTGCAGCAATCGTGGCAGCCGCATCCGCATTCGCAGCCGTCCTCTTCGCCGTCCTCGTCCTCATCCTCGTAATAGATATCCATAAACGCGTTCCATGCGCCTTCGAGCTCTTCTTCGGTTTCGACGGGCAGGAAGGTCTCCTCGTCGCCGTCCTCCTCGACGCGCATTATGAGGACCTCGCCGTCCTCCATGTCCATGACGGGCTCCACGGGCAGCAGCGCTACATAAAAGCGCTCGCCGTATTCAAACGTGAGCAGATGCTCAAACTCTACGGAATTGCCGTCCTCGTCTACGAGCTCTATCACGTTGTCCATTTCTTCTTCGGTGGTGAAATCCTTATCTTCGCTCATTTAAAAAAATCTCCTTATTTATTGAAGGGCTTAAAACGCCCTTGACTGACCGTTATCGAGATAGCCTTGCAGTATCGTCACAGACGCCAGCTTATCGACTACCTTTCTGCGCTTTGACCGCGATACGTCCGCCTCTATAAGAGTGCGCTCCACGAGCATCGTCGTGAGGCGCTCGTCTATATACTCGACTCTTATGCCGAGAGCGGCCTTTACGGCGTCCATCAGCGCCTGCACCTTCTCGGCCTGTGGGCCGACGGTGCCGTTCATATTCTTAGGCAGACCGCATACGATGTATTCCACATCGTGTTTTTTTATAAGCTCGCCTATATATGCTATATCCTCGGCCTCGGTCGCCTTGCGCTCAAAGGTCTCGAGCCCCTGCGCGGTGATGCGCAGCGGATCCGAGAGGGATATGCCTATTCTTTTATCGCCTACATCGAGGCCCATTATACGTTTTGTGAACACGCGCCTGTCCTTATCTGAGAGCGCCGAGGTACACGCGGACGATCTCCTCTAAAATTTCGTCGCGGTCGAAGCGGGAAAGGAGCTTGCGCGCGCCGTTATGGCTCGTGATATAGGTGGGGTCGCCGGAAAGTATATAGCCCACGAGCTGATTCATGGGGTCGTAGCCCTTTTCCTTCATAGCCTCGCACGCGAGAGCGATGATGGCGCTTACGGGGTTCTCCATTTCCTTTGGCAGCTTGAAAGTAGTAGTGGTTTCGCCGTTCATTTTTTCTCCCCTTTTTGCAGGTCTTTTTAAATTATATACCACGCTGCGGAACATTTCAATCCACGCACCCTATAAAATAACACGGATTTATAAACAAATCTTGAATAGATATAACAGATGCGAGATAAACTAAAGAGCCGCGCATATAGTTTGCGCAGCGAACAGTACAAATGCGGTGATCTCAAAAAAGTGGTAAACCACTTTTTTGACACGCAGAGCGGGCTGCGCGTTTACCGCGCAGCCCGCTGCAATTACGGCATCATGCTCATGAGCTTACGTCTGCACCTGTTCACGACCCTTTTGCATTTTGGATTCAGCTTGGGCATGAGCAGTGTCGCGGCGGTCATGCCCGCCATGCCTCCTGCAACGGCTCCGAGTATAAAACATCCGGTTTTCATATTCTGTACGCTCCTCTCACGGTTTTGGAGATAGTTTGTGCGCATTTATAAGCTATTAACCGCGAAAGTGCATTTTATTTCTTTAATTGAGGCAATATTCGCTTTACGGCGTCGCACGCTGTCTCTATATCCTCAAGAGTCGTATAGCGCGAAAGGCTGAACCTTACGGCGCCGGATATATATCTCTCGTCCACACCCGCGGCGATCAGCACATGAGACGCGCCTATCGCGCCCGCGGAGCATGCCGACCCGCTCGACGCCGCTATGCCCTCGAGGTCGAGATCCAAAAGCAGAGCCTCCGCGCGTATATCCGGGAAGGACACGTTTATGTTGCCCGGGAGACGCTCGGTGGGGTGTCCGTTGAGCCGTGCGTCGTGATTGTCGGTTATGAGCCGCGCGATCATATAATCGCGCATGGCCGTTTGACGTGCAGACTCCTCCGCAAGCTCCTCGACAGAGAGCTTTATTGCGAGCCCCATACCGGCTATGGAGGCGAGGTTTTCCGTGCCGGAGCGCCGTCCGCGCTCCTGCGCACCTCCGTATATAAGGGGGGAGATAGGAGTGCCGCCCTTTATATAGAGCGCGCCCACGCCCTTGGGCGAGTGGAACTTATGACCGGATATGCTTAAAAGATCGATGCCCATGGCCTTAACGTCAATGGGTATATGACCCGCCGACTGCACGGCGTCGACATGCAGCACCGCGCCGCGCTCGTGAACGGCCGCGGATATGTCGCGTATGGGGTTTACCGTGCCTATCTCGTTATTTGCGTGTATTATCGATACGATGCGCGTATCCTCGCGCATTGCGGCGCGAACATCGTCCGCGCTGACCGCTCCGAAGCGGTCGACGTCTAAATATGTGACCTCGACGCCCAGCTTTTGGAGAGCCTCGCAGCAGTGCAGCACGGCGTGATGCTCGGTTTTTGTCGTTAAAATGTGACCCTTATAGCCCGCGTGCTCCATGACTCCGCGAAGAGCCCAGTTATCGCTTTCCGTACCGCAGCCAGTAAAAAAAATCTCGCGTGCATGAGCCGCGCCAATGGCCTCGGCGACCTGCCCGCGAGCCGTGTCCAGCGCCGCGTGAGCGCTGCGCGCTATAGCGTATGTTCCCGATGGATTCCCGAACCCCTCCTTAAGGTAGGGGAGCATTATGTCAAGGACCTCTCCGCGCACCCGGGTAGTGGCGGCGTTGTCTAAATAGATCATCTATTTGCACCTCGAATGATTAAGGGAGCTGCTTTTTTCCTCGCAGTCGTCGAGCATATCCTGCAGGGATATGGAGTTGACGACATTGCTTATTCCGTCGTATATCCTCATCCATATCGCGTGAGTGGAGCAATCGTCCGCACCGGCACAGCTGCCCTTTACGCATTCGGCCGGAGCCAGCGGCCCTTCAAGAGCCTCTAAGATCCTGCCGACAGTGATATCGCAGGGCTTTTCGGCGAGTATGTATCCGCCGCCCGCGCCGCGCACGCTTTTAACAATGCCCGCCTTTCTCAGAGTGCTGAAAAGCTGCTCGAGATAGGTCTCGCTTATGGACTGATCCTCCGATATATATTTAATGCTCAGCGGCCCTTCCGCCTGCTTCTGAGCAAGCACGAATACCGCTCTTAAACCGTATCTGCCCTTTGTGGAAATTATCATTGCAGTACCGCCTTTTAATGCTTATACAACGAACCAACCTTAGCATTCCCGGGCGGTTTTGTCAACTTTGCCACAGCCAATACCATAAGAGAGCCAAGCCGACCTGACTCCCTTATGGTATAAAATATGCAAAAGCTGTGTGAAAGGTGAGACCCGTGCTATGCGAAGGCTATGACGGACGCCATAGCGCCGGTGTTGCCCCTGTCGCGGCGGTGAGAGTAGAAAAGCTTTTCTTCGCAATAGGTGCAAAGCGGGCTCAGCGTGACGTTCTCCGGGGGGATGCCGCAGCCCTCGAGCTGCATGAGCGTTACGGCGATAAGGTCTATATAAAGTCTTCCGTCTCTTGAAAAAAGGACTGTATCTCCGTATTTTTCGGTGAAAAGCGAGGCGACGTCGTCCTTGACCTCAAAGCAGCATACGCGTATAGACGGCCCGACGCCTATAAGGATATCGTCAGCAGGCACTCCGAGACCATTTATCATGTTTACGGCTATGCCGCCGAGCGTACCCTTCCAGCCCGCGTGCGCGACGCCCGCCGCGCGGCCTTTTTTATCCGCAAAGAAGAGCGGAGTACAGTCCGCGTGCAGCGTCAGAGCGACGCAGCTTTTGTCCGTGACTATAACGCCGTCGCAGGGCGGCAGGTCGTTGTCCCGCATGACTCCCGCGCCGCCGACGCCCTCGCGCAATATGACCGTGTTCGTGCCGTGCTCGTAGTTGCATGCGCACATGAGCGTCTTATCCACTCCCAGGGCGTCCGCGAGACGCGTATAGTTTTCGCTGACGTTATCGCGGTTGCTCTCGCGCGTAAGGCTCAGATTGAGAGTGCTGTAGCAGCCGTCGGATACGCCGCCGATGCGCGTGGAAAAGCCGTGGCGGTAAAGGCCGGTCTCCTCTATTGCCGGGACCCGCATGAGCACGAGCCCGTTTTTCTCGTAGGTTTCAAAGTCCCGCGTTATGCAGTCAATGTAGGCCATGATCCTCCACGAGCTTTTTGAGCTCGTCCATAAACGTTCCGACGTCCTTAAACTCGCGGTAAACGGACGCAAAGCGGACATATGCGACCTTGTCCACGTCCTTTAGAACGTCCATTACCATATTTCCTATGTTGAACGAGGATATCTCGCGGTCCTCGCTGCTGTATACGCGTTTTTCTATCGCGTTGCACATGCTCTCTATCTCGTCCATGGAGACGGCGCGCTTCTCGCATGCCTTTATGAGCCCGCGCTTTATCTTTTCTATATCAAAGGGCTCGCGGCTGCCGTCCTTTTTAATGACCATCATGGGCGTCTGCTCGGCCTTTTCATACGTCGTGAAGCGTCTGCCGCATTGCAGACATTCCCGGCGGCGCCTTGTGGAGGTGCCGTCGTCAAGGGGACGTGAATCGACGACCTTGCTGTCGGTATAGCCGCAGTATATGCATTTCATAATGAAGTGTACCTCGCGATTTATAGTAATCTCATATTACCACATATAGTGTGCGGAATTCAACAAATATCTAATCTACGGTGCCTGTGCCGGCGAGGTCCACCTCCACGAGTATCACATCGTCGCCTATTTTGACTATATTGCACCAGGGAATGCAGTAGCTCTTGGACTTGAAAAGGGTCTTCCACCCCGGACAGCCCGGTACGATGATGGAGCAGATGCGCCCGGTGCACTCGTCTATGACCGCGTCGGTCACATAGCCGAGCTGCTTGCCCTCAATGATGTTGACTACAGCCTTTTGTCGAAAACAGCAGAATCGCATAAAAAACACCTCCGGGTTAATCTATGACCGGAGGCGTGTACATGTTGCGTCGGTATTATTTTTAGTTAAAGCTGCTTGACCTTGTCCATATATGCGCGCATCTTTAAAACGTCGTTTTTGGGGTCGTGCTCGTCGCCCTCGACGGTTATGCCCAAAAGAGCGCAGGTCTTGTCGAGAGAGAGCGTGCGGTTGCCCATGCGAACGCTCATATCCACGTTCTTTACGCGGAAGAAGTTATACAGCTCGTCCCCGAAGGAATACTTTAAAAACAGCGCGTCCGTGTCGCCGTAGGTGTATATATGGCGCGCGCGTTTAAAGAGCTCTATAAAGTATGAGCGGTATGCGTGTATGTGCTTTGCGCGAAGTATGTCGTCGAGCGAATAGGGCAGCATCTTCTGATAGGTGCTCTTCCAGAGCCAGCGCAGCCGGCGCTCGTCGGAAAAGGGCTTTGACAGACCGGAGAACTCTATAGTGTTGTCTCCGTCCACTAACTGCGCGTACCATCCGCATATGCGCATGTTCATGGCCTCAAAGTCGATATACAGCTCCGCCTTGTTCGGGGCAAAGCGCGGATCGGTAGCCTTTTCGTCATACAGACGGCATATCGAGCTCGTCGGGCCGAAGGTCTGCTTCAATATCCCACCGTATTTTTCATAGGGCTGTATTGCCTCCGCGTTTTTAAAGAGCGTCTCTATGACGTCCTTGAAATCGCCTATATACGCGGCCGCCTTGATCTGCTTTTTTGTGTAGGGAAGGCCGAAATAATCGGACGGTATGATCTGATCGAGAGTAGCGGCAGCCTGCGTTATATGCGCCGGTCTCGGTGTCGCTTATCTCCCATGCGCATATCTTTTCTTTAAGTGCAAAAAATTTGACCTCTAACGTAACATCCACCTGCGCGTTTCTTCGATTTTGGGGCGTTGCCCCTCATACCGTTCAATATTAGCATATAATGTATGTTTTGCGCAACGGTAAAAATGGAAGTTCAAGAACTGTAAAAGCAGGTATAAGTCTTTGCTCTGCTTACGGCTTTAGTTTCCTTTGTGCTGCTTCGATAGACGCTAAGAAATGTCGTTCAACAGGAGACAGCTCATTTTGGGTACGTA
>CAYVOZ010000009.1:14508-16313 GCA_964453325.1 uncultured Christensenellaceae bacterium
CCTTAAGTCTTGCCACCTCTGCGGAAATTTTACCCGCATGATCAAGAACGCCTCTGCCGGACACCCTCAAGAACTCATCCAGCTTTGAGAGCCAATCTTTCATATACATGGGAATATGGTTTAGTGCCTGCAGCTCTGCAAATTCAAGGTACAGCGTCACAATGCGGTTCAGCAACTCAAGCTCATCCTGTGTAAGGTAGTTTTTAGCATACTCTGCGTCACTTTTATGCGGCAGATAGCCCGTCCAGCTCGTAAGCCCCATAAAGTCCGCGTTTGCGTCCGCACGGTCATATATTATCTCTGCGGCGGTGTGCCCATGCGCCGAAAAGTGCATTTTGTTCTGTACCGTTGCAAAAAACGCCTGTGTTGTCTTTGCCCTCGGATCGTAGTCAATACTAGTGGCATATATTTCAAGAACTTTGCGATAGAATACCTTTTCTGAGGAACGAATATCACGAATACGGGCAAGCAGCTCGTCAAAATAATTTCCGCCGCCGGATTCTTTAAGCAGATCGTCGTTCATGGCAAATCCCTTGGTCATGTATTCCCTTAACACGTTTGCAGCCCAAATGCGGAACTGAGTGCCGCGCAGGGATCTTACCCGATACCCCACGGATATGATAACGTCAAGCGAAAAAAACTCAACAGGCTTATCCGAATCTGCAATGTGCATTTTTTGCACATTGCTTTTCTCGTCAAGCTCTCCTTCGTCAAATATGTTTTTAATATGCTTGCTTATAACAGAACGATCGCGCTGAAACAACTCTGCCATTTGGTTTTTTGTAAGCCAAACCGAATCGTTTTGCAGATGTACTTCGATTCTCGTTGAGCCGTCCTGTGTCTGATATATAATGATATCGCCTTTGCTGTCCATACGCGCTATACCTCCGTTTGACTGATTCTATCATATAGGACAGCGACTAAAAAGTAAATTGACATATGGGGAAGAAAAGCGCGCTTCTGCAGGGGCGTTTTTTCTTTGTTCACATATCAAAAATTGATTTTGCGTTCCGAATATGATAAGGTTTTTGCGAAGAGACTACGTCGGGGGCGGCTATAATAGGCAGCAGGAACACCCGCAATATTTTAGATCGGTACGGTGAAAAAGCATATGTCAACGGCAATCATAATAGACGGAAACAGCCTCATGCACAGAGCGTTTTACGCGCTTCCGCTTTCCATGAAGCGAAAGGACGGCGCGCATACGAACGCCGTATACGGCTTTTTTACAATGCTTCTTCATGCCGTGGAGCAGTATTCTCCCGACAGGCTCGCCGTAGCCTTCGACCTGAAGGGCGGCACGTTCCGGCACAAGCTGTTTACGGAATACAAGGCGGGGCGCAGGCAGACGCCCGACGAGCTCATAGGTCAGTTCGATATGCTAAAGGAAGCTCTTAAGCGGCTCGGAGTCTCCGTCATAAGCAGACCCGGCTACGAGGCGGACGACATACTCGGCACACTCGCGAAAAAGGCGGATAACGCCGGAGTCGACACATATATTATAACAGGCGACCGCGACGCGCTGCAGCTCATAAGCGAGCATACCCGAGTGGTCATGACGAAAAAGGGCGTGACGGAGACGGAGGTATACGACTGCGGGCATTTAAAAGAGGTCTTCGGCCTGGCTCCTGCGCAGATAATAGAGATGAAGGCGCTGATGGGCGACTCGTCGGACAATATACCCGGTGTGCCGGGAGTGGGAGAAAAGACAGCGCTCAAGCTGTTGGCGGAGCATCCGGACATAGACAGCCTTTATGCGGACATAGACGGCATGCCTAAGAGCGGCGTAAAGGAAAAGCTCATAA
>CAYVOZ010000009.1:16323-27608 GCA_964453325.1 uncultured Christensenellaceae bacterium
TTATCTTTCACGTACGCTCGCCACGATAGATACTGCGGTGCCTATTGACGAAAATATAGAGGATATAGCGTTTCCGGGCTTTGACGAATCCGCTTTGCGCGAGGTATTGAGCGAGCTCGGCTTTTTCTCGATGCTGAAGCGGCTCAGCATCAAAAAGAAGGAGCGCGAATACAGGCGCATAGAGGCGTCGTCCGCCGCCGAGTTCGCAAAAGCGCTCGAGGGCTGCGAGCGTGCGGCTGTCGTACTGACGGGCGGCTCGGTATCGGTATCGACGGACGGCGAAACGGAGTATTATGCGCCGCTCGACGCATCGCTTTTCGGCGAGGGCGTCTCGCGGGACGCCGCGCTCGCGGCGCTCCGGCCCGTGCTCGCGGACAGCGGCATAAAAAAGCTCACGCATGACGCAAAGGAGCTCATGCATGCATGCGACGCGGAGGGCTTTGAGCTCAAGGGTCTGGAGTTCGATACTATGATAGCGGCGTATGTGCTCGATCCGACTAAGAGAAACTACTCGCTCGAAAAGCTCGTCGAAACGTATTCCTCCGGCGGCGAGGCGTGCGCGGTAATGGACATAGCGGCAAAACAGGCTGACGAAATACAAAAAAAAGAACTCGAAACCGTGCTTTACGATATAGAAATGCCGCTCGTAGGCGTGCTTTTCGATATGGAGAGGCAGGGCTTTCGCGTGGATACGGGGCGGCTTTTGCAGCTGAGGGGCGAGTACGAGCTGCGCATAAACACGCTGACCGGCGAGATATACGAGTTGTGCGGGCATACCTTCAATATCGCCTCCACAAAGCAGCTCGGGGAGGTGCTTTTTACCGAGCTCGGCCTGCCCGCGGGCAAAAAGACCAAGACGGGCTATTCCACGGACATAGAGGTGCTCGAGAACTTAGAGGGCAGTCATCCCGTGATAAGCAAGCTCATAGAGTATAGAAAGCTCACAAAAATAAAGAGCACATACATAGACGGGCTTTTGGCAGTCGCGGGAGGAGACGGCAGAGTGCATACCACGTTCTCTCAGACCGCCACAGCGACGGGCAGGATATCCAGCAACGAACCGAACCTGCAAAACATACCCGTGCGCCGCGAGGAATCGCGCGAGATACGCGAGGTGTTTTTGCCCTCGAACGACGGAAGGGTGCTCGTGTCCGCCGACTATTCGCAGATAGAGCTGAGAGTTCTCGCGCACATGGCGGGCGATATGAATATGATAGACGCTTTCCGCAGCGGCGAGGACGTCCATCTGCGCACGGCGTCCGAGGTTTTCGGAGTACCGAGAGAGCTCGTCACAAACGAGATGCGCCGCAGCGCCAAGGCGGTCAACTTCGGCATAGTATACGGCATAAGCGAGTTCGGGCTCGCGAGAAACATTGGCGTGCCGAGGTACGTCGCCGCAGACTATATAAAGAGATATCTTGAGGAATTCAGCGGAGTAAAGCATTATATGGAGAAGACCGTAGAGGACGCGAAGCGCGACGGATATGTGCGCACGTTCTTCGGCAGGATAAGATATATCGACGAGCTTCGCTCGGCGAACTTCAACGTGCGCTCCTTCGGAGAGCGCGCCGCCATGAACACGCCCATACAGGGTACGGCGGCGGATATAATTAAATGCGCGATGATACGCGTCCACGACGCGCTTACGGAGCGCGGGCTCAGGTCAAGGCTCATACTACAGGTGCACGATGAGCTCATAATCGACGCCGAAAAGAGCGAGGCGGAAGAGGTGAAGAGGCTTTTAAGGGACGCCATGGAAAACGTCTGCACGCTGGACGTGCCGCTGTCGGTCAACGTGGGCTGCGGCGATAACTGGATGGAGGCCAAGTAAGCTTTGAAAAAAAAGGTCATAGGGCTGACGGGCGGTATAGCGTCGGGCAAGAGCACGGCGGCAGAGAGGCTAAGGACGCTCGGAGCATACGTCATAGACGCGGACGAAATAGCCCGCGACGCGCTTAAAAAGGGCGGCGTCGCATACGACGCGGTGTGCGCCCGCTTTCCGGAATACGTTAAAGAGGACGGCGAGATCGCCCGCGGGGCGCTGGGCGCGCACGTTTTTGCGGACGAAAACGAAAGGCGTGCGCTCGAGGAGCTGACTCATCCCGCGATACTATCGGAGATAAGGAGCCTCTGCGAGAGCTTCGGCGGACTCACGGTCATAGACGCGCCGCTTCTTATAGAGACGGGCTTGCAGAAGCTTTGCGATACTGTATGGCTCGTGACCGCGGACGAGCAGACCCGAATAGAGCGCGCGTGCAAGAGGAGCGGGCTCACAAGGGAGCAGGCTATAGGCAGGATAAGAAATCAGATGAGCGACGGGGAGAAGCGCCGCTATGCAGACAGGGTGATAGATAATTCGGGCGATATCAACTGGCTTTATGCGCAAATTGACGCGCTCTTTGCGGAGAAAATGAATGAATGCTGACAGAAAGCCCGTGAGAAAGGGCGCTCTGCTGTTATACCTGATAATATCGTTAGTGCTGCTCGCCGTATTCGGCGGATATATGCTGCTCGATAAGTATTATCCGCTCGCGCAGGAGCAGCTTATAAAAGAGTACGCAGAAAAGCATGGGCTCAGTGAGAGCCTTGTATACGGCGTGATAGCCACGGAGAGCAAATTCGACGCGGACGCGGTATCGAAAAGGGGAGCCGTCGGGCTCATGCAGATAATGCCGGACACCGGGGAATGGATAGCCGGAAAGTTAGGCATAGAGGGCTTTGAAAGCGCGCAGCTGAAGGATGCGGAGATCAATATTCGCATAGGTACATGGTATCTTGAATACCTCAGCGACCGCTATGACGGCAGCGAGTTTTTTACGATAGCGGCGTATAATGCCGGACACGGAAGAGTGGACGAATGGATAGCGGACGGCACGCTCAATGCGGGCTCGTCCTATGAGGATATACCGTATGAGGAAACGGCAAATTACGTTAAAAAGGTGGAACGGGCGCTTGAAATATACAAAACTGTTTATAGTATCGATTAGTGCTGTGCTCTTCGCAGCGCTCGCGCTTTGCGCGGGCTGCTCGGGGACGGACGAGGCCGCGGTGGAGGCCGCAGCTATAGAGAGCGCTCCCGTGGCGGAGGAGCTGCCGCTGCCCGAGGAGCTTAAGACCGAGGGCAAGGTGACCTCCATAACCACGACCATGCTTAAAAATCCGCCCACGCTGCATCCTATATATGTCATGGACGAGGATACCAAAAATCTGCTGTCCCTCATATGCGAGCCTGCGATAAAGTTAGACTATTCGGACAAGCCGTCGTCATCGGTTATAGAGAGCTGGACGTTTGACGAGACGGGTACGACGGTGATCTTCACCGTGCGCAAGGGACTGAAATTTCACGGAAACAGGGGAGAGGTCACGGCGCAGGATTTAAAATTCTGTCTCGATCTCATAACGGAGGCGGATGAGAGCGAATGCAGCTATTCGCGGTATAAGGGACTGATATCGTCGTATACCGTAATAGACACCTATAAGCTGCAGCTCGATATGTCGTATAAGACGGGGGATATATATTACCTCATGAATTTCCCGGTGATACCCGAGCTCGTTTATTCCACGCGGACGAAGGACTCCGTGGATCTGCCCGTTGGCACCGGCCCTTATGAGGCGGCAAGCTATTCCTCGGATACGGGCATGAAGCTTCGTCTTAACGAGAGCTGGTGGAGAGTCGCGCCGTCGATAACAGAGATAGCGGCGCTGCCCGTCGAGGACAACGAGAGCAAGCTTGCGGGGTATCAGCTCGGGACCTATAACTTTGCGGCTATGACGGAGATGACGGCGAACAGCTACCGCGCGCAGAAGAATACGACGGCGTATAAGACAAACACGCAGTATTACGAGGCCCTCGTGCCCAATATGAGCAACCGCTTTTTGCAGGATAAGACGATAAGGCAGGCGATATCTCTCGCTATAGACAGGCGCGAGATAATATCCACGGGAGCCATGGGCGGCGGAGTGGCGGCCATAACGCCGATGCGGTCCGACCTTTGGTATTTCCAGGGAACTGCCAGCTCTCTTATAGAATACGACACCGCAAAAGCTGAGACTCTGCTGGAGGATGCGGGGTATTATAAAAGCAGCGATACGGGCTACAGATATCAGGAGAACCTTGACGGCTCAAAGGGCTATATAACGATGGAGCTCATTTACTGCGAGTCAAAGGAGCTTTATTACAGAGGCACGATAGCGGATCTCATAGCGGGCGACCTTGCGGAGATAGGCATAAGGCTCAACGTAAAGGAGCTGGAGACTGCGGAGTATGAAAAGGCTCTTGAGAACGGAAACTTCGATCTGGCCTTCACGAGCTTCTATACGACCTATGACAACGACCTAAGCTATCTTTTCGGTCTTAATGCGGAGTGCAATTACGGCGGGTATATAAACGAGGAGCTTGCCTCTCTCATATCCGGCGCAAAGGCCGCGCTGACGGAGAAGGAGCAGCAGGACAGCTATACCGCGCTCAACAATATGCTCGCGGACAAGCTGCCGCATATAGGCCTGTACTTCCGCGAGTACATAGTCTATGCGGACAAGAATATAGGCAATATAAAAACACTGCGCGGAGGCGCGGTGTTCGCGGACATAAATTCATGGGAGTGAAGGCTGCCGGGGCGGCGTGTACGCTCTGAGCCTATACGGAAAGCGCCGGTAAAAACACGGTTTTTACCGGCGCACAGGCAGACTTATCCCTATACGGTATATCGGATACGCCTCATATTGACATTCAGCACGACCCCCACGGCGAGCATGCTCGTCAAAAGATAAGACCCTCCGTAGGAGAAGAACGGCAGCGGTATGCCGGTCACGGGCATTGCGCCTATATTCATGCCTATATTGATAAAGATATGGAAGAACATCATGAAAACGACTCCGAGTATGATATAGCAGCCGAAGTCGTCCTTTGCGCGCATCGCGAGCATGACCATGCGTCCCAGAAGTAAAAAGTACAATAGCAGAAGCAGCATTCCGCCCCAAAAGCCCACGGCCTCGCTCGTGGCGGAGAATATGAAGTCGGTATGGTCCTCGGGCAGATAGCTGCCCGACTGCGTGAGCAGCTGCGGCGAGAAAAAGCCTTTTCCCGGGACACCCCCGGACTGTATGACGGACTTTGCGCGCGCCACGTTCATGCCCGAGCCCTCTATATCGCGCGAAGGATCGAAGAAGTTAAGAACTCTGTCCTTCTGATACGGAGAGAACGAGAACCATGCTATAGGCGCGGCGACTCCCGCGCCGAGCACGAGCAGACCTATGAGCTTCCAGCTCGTCCGCGCGGCGAAGAGCATCATCGCGAAAATGAACAGGTAAACTATGGACGTGCCGAAATCCGGCTGAAGCAGTATCAGCGCAAAGGGTATGAGAAAGCGCCACAGCAGCGGAAACAGCTCTTTTATCGTGGATATGCCGTGCTTGGTGCGCTCGGTCACCTTCGCAAACTGCTTAGCGAAAATGATTATCATGGCGACCTTGCCGATCTCGGCGGGCTGAAAGCTGCGGGAGCCGAATTTGAACCAGCCCTTTGTACCGTTGATCTCTTTTCCGAATATCAGCACAAGGATCAGCAGCGCAATGACGACTACGTACAGAAGATCAGTAAAATCGCGAAGATTGTTGTAGTCCACGAACATGACCGCTGCGGCAATGGCTATGCCGACGCCGAAGAATATGAGCTGAAGCTTGGCGTATGAAAAATCGAGCGTCTCCACGAACTCCCAGAACGTGAGCTCGTCCTCCGAAAAGCCTGTGGAGGTGACGCTGACTATGGATATGATACTGAAAACGACGATGGCAAGGACGATGCCTATCAGCCACCAGTCGATGCATTTTATGAGCTTTGTATTCACAAACAGTCGTTGTTCCTTGTTTTTCATGGCACTCTCCGGGCATTTCAAGTACAAGAGACAGTATACACCATAAACCGTGTTTTAGACAATCGGTCACATAATGTTTACCGCGAAAACAAAAAAAGAACAAAACCGCAAAGCTATACATGCGAAAAAGTGCGAAAATGTGCGCCGAAAATCGGAGATAAACGCTAAAATTGTGATTCTATTTTGAGCATATATGTGGTATCATAAAATAAGTATGCAAAGAGCATCGTATTATTGATTTTTCGGGAGAGGTTTTCTGTTGAGTATATATCTGGATAATGCGGCTACCACGAGGCCGTTTGACGAAATACGCGCGCTGTTTGAACGGTATATGCAGGACGGCTGGTATAATCCCTCGGCCATGTACCCGGAGGCGGTGGATATCGAAAAGCGCATGGATCAGGCGCGCGCTGCAATAGCGGCGGGCGTATCGGCCGCAAAGGACGGCGTTATATTCACCTCGGGAGGCACGGAGGGCTCGAATACGGTGGCCTTAAGGGGCTGGCGGGGCAGAGGAGCGAGGAAGCTCTCCTTCATTACGAGCGCCTATGAGCACGCATGCGTTTATAACGCCTTTGGCGCGTTAAAGGAGCAGGGACACGACGTGATATACGTCCGCCCGCGTAAGGACGGCTTTGTCCATGCAGAGGACGTTGCGGACGCGGTGCGGGAGGATACTGCGCTCGTGAGCGTCATGCACGTCAATAACGAGACCGGCGCGGTAAACGATATAAAAGCCATTTGCGCGGCGGTCAAGGCGAAGAACCCGGATGCGCTCTTTCACTCGGACGGCGTGCAGGCGTATATGAGAGTGCCGCTGGACTTTGCTACGTCCGGCATCGATTATTATACCGTGAGCGCGCATAAGATACACGGGCTCAAGGGCGCGGGAGCGATATTCTATAAAAAGGGCGCGCCCATAAAGGCGCTCATAGAGGGCGGCGGTCAGGAGAAGAATCTCAGGAGCGGAACGGAAAACACGCTCGGGATATTGGCCTTCGGCGAGGCTGCGCGTATATACGCGCAGCGACGCGAGGAGTATGTCTCGCATATGCTCTCTCTGCGCGCACAGCTCGACGCAAGGCTTTCGGCAATGCCGGGCTTTCACGCGCTGTCTCCGGCGGAGAGCTTCGCTCCGCATATATATAACGCCGCGTTCGACGGCATGCGGGGAGAGGTGCTGCTGCACCTTTTGGAGAGAGAGGGCGTATCCATAAGCACGGGCGCGGCCTGCTCGAGCAAAAAGAGCAGGAGCTTCCGCATACACGAGCACACAAGACTGAAAAACGAGGTGCTCGAGGGCGCGGTCAGGATAAGCCTGTGTCCGTTCAATACGTCAGACGAGATAGACGAGGCGGCGGATAAGATAGCCTCCGCGCTCTCGCAATTTACAAAATTCAGGAGAAGATAAGAACTATGAAGGTAATACTCGTAAGATACGGTGAAATACATCTCAAGGGCCTGAACCGCCCGTTTTTTGAACGACTGCTGTTCTCCGCCATAAAGGCGGCTGTGAAGCCGTTTGAGGGCGCTCAGGCCACAAAGGGCGAGGGACGCTATTATGTAAAGGGGCTCTCCGACGAGGACTATCCCGCAGCGGTATCGGCGCTCACTAAAGTATTCGGCGTGCTTTCCTTAAGCATTGCGGACGAGGTGGATAAGGAGCTCGATATAATATACGAGACGGCTGTAAGGCACGTCGGGGAGTATATCGCAAAGCACGGCGTCTCGACCTTCAAGGTGGACAGCAAGCGCGCGGACAAGCGCTTTAAGATGAACTCCATGGAGCTTTCCGCGGACTGCGGCGGATATATACTGCAAAAATTCCCGTCGCTCAAGGTGGACGTGCACAAGCCGGACTTCAAGGTTTTTATTGAGATACGCGAGAGAGCGTATGTCTATCTCGAGTCTATCCCCGGACAGGGCGGCATGCCGCTCGGGTCAAACGGCATGGCTACGCTGCTGCTCTCGGGCGGCATAGACAGCCCCGTAGCGGGATATATGATAAGCAAACGCGGCGTCACGCTCAATGCCGTGCACTACGAGAGCTTCCCCTATACGAGCGAGCGCGCCCGCGAGAAGGTCATGACGCTCGCGCGCATAATGAGCGAATACACCGGCCCGATAAGGCTGCATATAATACACTTTACGGACATACAGCTCACGATATACGATAAATGCCCGGAGGGTCAGCTCACGGTCATTATGCGCCGGTTCATGATGCGCATAGCCGAGAGGATAGCCGAAAGCACGGGCTCACAGGCGCTCATTACGGGCGAGAGCATAGGCCAGGTAGCGTCTCAGACGATGGAGGCCCTGAACTGCACGAACAGCGTATGCAGGCTGCCGGTCTTCCGTCCGCTGATAGGCATGGACAAGCAGGAGATAATGGACCGCGCAAAGGCCATAGACACATACGAAACGTCCATACTTCCGTATGAGGACTGCTGCACGGTCTTTGTGCCAAAGCACCCCGCGACGCGTCCTGCGCTCGAGCGCATAGTCGAGAGCGAGAGCGTGCTCGACGTAGACGCGCTCATAGAAAGCGCACTTGAAAAATCGTTGGTCTGCAGGATCGGTAAGGATACCGAGCTTGCCGATATAAAACTTGAGCCGCTAATGCGGACGAAAGGCGAGAAGGATGGAGAATGAGGAAAAGCAGAGGCGGGGCTTCTGGGGGACTGTGAAGTACTATCTGAACAGATATTTTGTGCAGGCGATGGGCGCGATGGCGCTCGGACTGTTCTCGTCGCTCATAATAGGGCTTATTATTTCTCAGATCGGAAAGATACCCGGACTGTCGTTTCTTACGGATATCGCGTCCATAGTCGGCGCGGCGTCGCCCGTATGCGGCGCGGCGATAGGCGTGGCGATAGCGTGGGGCTTAAAGGCGAAGCCGCTCGTGATGTTCTCGAGCGCGGCGGTCGGCGCGCTCGGATACAGCCTCGGCGGCCCGGTGGGCGCATACGTAGCGACGGTCGTGGGCGCGGAGATAGGCCAGCTCGTCGCGGGCAGGACGCCGGTGGATATAATAGTGACGCCCATAGTCACCATAATAGCGGGCGGCGGCATAGCGCTTTTGGTGGGCGCGCCCTTAAACAGCTTTATGCTGTGGCTCGGCGGCGTCATAGAGGGCGCAACGGAGCTCGCGCCCTTCCCGATGGGCATAGTGGTCTCGGTGATAGTGGGCATGGCGCTCACCGCGCCTATAAGCTCCGCCGCGCTGTGCATAATGATGGACCTCGGCGGAATAGCCGCCGGCGCGGCGACCGCCGGCTGCTGCGCGCAGATGGTGGGCTTTGCCGTTATGAGCTATAAGGACAACGGCGTATCGAGCCTGCTCTCTATAGGCGTAGGCACGTCCATGCTGCAGTTCGGCAACATAATGCGCCGTCCGCAGCTCTGGCTGCCTCCGACGCTCGCCGCGGCTATACTCGGCCCGATATCGACCTGCATTTTCAAAATGGAGAATATAGCCTCCGGCGCGGGCATGGGAACGAGCGGACTCGTGGGACAGTTCGGGACGTTTGCCGCAATGCCGGGCGAGAGCTTTATACTGTTGCTTTTGAAGGTGCTGCTGCTGCATATTGCCGCGCCTGCCGCACTGACGTTCGTTTTCTATTGGATACTCAGAAAGATAGGCTGGATAAAGGACGGAGATCTAAAGCTACAGTCGATCAAATAAACTATGCAGAAGGGAGAGAACATGGCAAAGCCGGAGACAAAGGAACTGAAGGTAACGCCCTTAAAGAAGGACGAGACCGTAAAGAAGATGCAGAGATACGGATGGACGCTCGAGGACGCGCACGAGATACTGAGCAAGAACGCGCATACCGAGCAAAAGGACGACACCGTCTATACCGTCACTCAGAAGGTCAATTATGTTAAGCTGACTTTTTCACGGGATACGGAGGGCGAGAACTACCGGAAGTATGTGAAGTTAGAGGAGTTCGACAAGACCGACGTGCTCTTGCAGCAGCTGCCCGGCAAGACGCCGCGGAAGTATCCGAGAATGGTGTGGTGGATATATGTTCTGCTGCTTGCGCTGTCCGCGCTGGCAGGCTGGCTTATAACGGAGTATGTTTTCAAGATAACGACCAATTATGCCATAGCCGTAGCCTGCTTCGGAGTCGCCGTGTTCGTAATACTGCTTGCGCTTATATTTGTCGTTAACTGCTTCATTATTTATCCGGGCTCTATGAGACGGTATAACAAAAACGTCGAGCTCAAGGCGGAGCTGCAAAAACGCGCCGACCTGCTCAAAGCCGAGATAGGGGATATAGCCATAGCTCAGGCGTGAGGTCGAAATAATACAATAATTCAAACAAGAAACGGGCGCTGCTATATGAGTAACGCCCGTTTATAAGCTCAACTGTTTCCCGGTTACGCGTCCGCTCTTTGCAGCGCTGCAATGGTCGCGGCCGGGTCCTCCGCGCGAAATACGCAGGAGCCGGAGACGAGTATATCAGCTCCGCAGGCGACGAGCCGCGCGGCGTTTTTAAGATTCACTCCGCCGTCGCACTGCAATGCTATGCCGTAGCCTTCTATGAGCGCGCGTGTGTCCTTGAGCTTTTTATAGGACGTTTCAACAAAGGGCGAACCGCTGAAGCCGGGGTTCACGGATAGTATCGTTATCATATCCAAAACCGGGAGCACATATTTAAGCGCCTCGGGAGGCGTGGACGGACACAGCGCGACGCCGACCTTTACGCCGAGCTCCTTTATGCGCTTTAAAACGCGGTCGAGGTGAAGCGTCGCCTCTGCGTGGATCGTCAGTATGTCCGCGCCCGCGTCGACGAACTCGTCTATATAGCGCTCGGGCTTGTCTATCATGAGATGCACGTCGAGCGGAAGCTTAGTACACGCGCGCATGTCGCGTATCATCTGCTGACCGAAGCTTATGCTCGGCACGAAGGTGCCGTCCGTGACGTCGCAGTGTATCATATCCGCGCCCCATTTGCTCATATTTTCCACGGCTGCGCGCATGTCCATGTAGTTGGCCGTCATTATGGACGGCGAGACCTTAATCATATTTCTTTTCCTTTCTTTCGGTGAGAGCCTTCTTCAGCTCGATATATCTCTCGTATCTTTCTTTTGATATGCAGCCCGCGGCGACGGCGTCCCGGACTCCGCATTCGGGCTCCTTATCGTGGACGCATTTTCCGGCGAACCTGCACTCTATACCCTCAAACTCGGGATACCAGTCCTTCAAATACTCCGGCTCTATATCTATCGCGTCGAGTATGCTGAAGCCGGGCGTGTCTATCACGCGGGCGTCCCCGGCCAGTTCTTCGTAGCCGACGAGGGCCTTGATATGCTCGATGAGGCGACCCTCGTCGGATTCGACCAAAAAGCTCCTCGTTGGCGCTCTGCAGCCAGGGAATAGGCCTCCTCGCCGGTCGAGCAGCCGGC
>CAYVOZ010000010.1:0-9674 GCA_964453325.1 uncultured Christensenellaceae bacterium
GCGCCGATCACACTCAAGCTCATGTCCTCCGAGGAAGCGAACGACAAGGCAAGTTCTTTATTGAATCAGATAGGTCTGTCGGACAAAGCGGACGTTTATCCGTCAAAGCTCTCCGGAGGTCAGAAGCAGCGCATAGCCATAATACGCGCGCTTGCCATGAACCCGGATGTAATGCTGTTCGACGAGCCTACGAGCGCTCTTGACCCAGAGATGGTCGGCGAGGTCTTGGACCTCATGAAGCAGCTCGCGGAGAACGGAATGACCATGATCGTCGTCACCCACGAGATGGGTTTTGCCCGCGAGGTCGCTACGCGCTGCCTGTTTATGGAGAGCGGTCATATATTGGAGGAAGCGAGGCCGGATAAATTCTTCTCCGCTCCCGAGAATCCGCGGCTTCAGGACTTTTTGAACAAGGTCTTATAAGCCGATATATAACGGATAATATGAAAGCGCAGACGTGGTTCTTAGCGGCTGCGCTTTTCTATCTGAAAATTTCTATGATCTTATCTTCACTTTAGCATTTTATCCCTGCATTTCAACTCTGTGAGCAATGTCCTTATTCTGCTCTTTGTCTTTGTGCAGCCTCAGCGGCAGCCACCATATAAAGCCGAAAAGCAGGCACATAACAATGCTCTGCGCGCCGGAGACTCCCCTTTCTTTGCCTGTTCTGTATCCAATAATAACGGTCTCCGCGATATGAAGCGCGGCAAGCGCACACAGTATCCACGGGAAAGCATACGCATGAGCCGCTATTATCGAGGCTGTCCAAATGATAGCGGTCAAGGCGTAACCGGCGAGCTGCAAAAGACTTGTTTTCCTTCTTTTGCCTGTCTTCATTGCGGACGTGATTATGCTCCACTGGTTCTTTAGCTGTTGGCGTTTCTCACCGTCCGTCATAGGCGGCAGAGGCCATTCGACATAGTCTTTTTCGCTGTCCTCCGGGGATAGCTCCGGCAGGCCGAATATCCTGTCCTCGTGACAGCGCGGGCAGTCTATATAGCGGCCTTTGCGTATATGTCTTCTCCTTGCCAAAACAGTGCCTTTCATACCGAGAACGGTTCTGACGAGCCCTTTGTTCTTCAGGCTCATTATAGGCATAGTCACTCCGGCAGCGCGGCATACGACCGCCATGCATACGGCAGGGTCGCAGCACCCCTCCGCCGAATAATCGCACGCCTCGCGCGCGGCTGCGGCACAGTTTCCGAGAGCGAGCCTGTGCATGTCGAGAGCCTTTATATCGGCTGTCGAATACGGTTTTCCCGTCTTATCGAACCAGTATCGCTCCCCCTCTATATCGACTCCGCTGCCCGTAACTATACACAGCTTAAAATCCCGTTTTACGCTCTTCTTAAAGTTATAATAGTCAAGCCCGGTCTTTGCGGCGGCAAGACATCCGCCCGTGCAGGCCTGCTCAAGAGCAAGCGCCGTTTCCGGAGTCACGGAGTTTATGTCGGTGATCTCGGGCGCTCCGTTTATGGTGTGTCCGGCAAGCACAAGCAGGTTCGGAAACTCTCTCTCGGTCTTTTCGTCCATAAAAGAGCTTATCGCAGGGCGAAACTGTATCGGGCTGACGTCGCCTGATATCTCGGCATCCGGGTCTCCGAAGCCGCGTCTTTCGGCCTCGAGCATAAGCTCGTTCCCGTCCGGATCAAAGCCCATCATGCGCGTGGCGACCCTGTCGGTCTCGACGCTGTTGTTGCCCGCTACGATGCGCCCAACTCTCACGGGGTCGACCGGAGCGGGCGTATTCCCCTCCCCGCCTATTATGCCGTCTATGACCGTAAGATCGGGCTTAAAAAGATACAGCAGGTCTGCAAGCTTTTTGTTTATCAGATAGCTGTGATTGCGTTCGCGCAGAAAATACGGTATCGTACCCATGGCATTTTTAAAACCAAGCGTCACGCCTGTATACAGGTTTGTCTTCATTTTCGGAACGGAAATATAGAAAGCCTCGCCCTTTACGGCTCTGTCGAGCGTATCAGGAATATAGACCTCCTTCATAACCTCGGCCTTGGGCAGCATATACCGTACGACCGGACGGCGCTCAAGTGCAACGAGCTTTGCGCCGTAATGCTTTGCAATTCGGTCATAGCCCGCTATACCGAAGCTCGCCGTAGTAGGCATAGGCTTGCCCGACGACTCGGCAATAGTTATGTCGTCCGTATACCTTGCGATATAACGCACTACCGCGTCAAAGACCCTCGGGTCGGTGGTCTCGGGATAATCGCGTTCGTCAAAGCCGCTGTCATGATACACAGAGACGAGATTGGGCTTTATTATGACCGGTCTATGGCCCTTAAGCCGGCCGGTGAAGCCGACACGCGCGTCCAGTTTATCAAGGGCGGCGTTTACCGCCTCCCTTATGGCGATAACGTCCTCCCGCGAATCATACTCCGGCTTACCGTAGCACTGCGGCAAAACGACGAAGTCGTGTAAATAATCAAGAGGTCTCGCCTGCTCTGCTATTACCGCGCTTTTACTCATCTGACATCCCCCTTATGCGGCCGATATCCGTCCGTTATTATACGCGTATTTTCGTTTGTATGGATCAACAATATGCGAAAGCATTGCTTTTGTCAAACAGTGTATATCCGGAAAGAAAACAGCCCGTATCTATATGACCTTTTATATGAGCTCAACGCCTGTATAATTGCATCTTCAATCGTACATAATGTCCCTTTAAAGGAGGGATCCTGAATTGATAACAGGCTTTATTCTAAAGACACTGCTTTCCATAGGCGTCATGTTTCTCATATCCCGGCTGCTCGGCGCAAGGCAGATATCCCAGCTTAGCATTTTCGACTATATAACGAGCATAACACTCG
Organism: uncultured Christensenellaceae bacterium; assembly: GCA_964453325.1. GTDB lineage: Bacteria > Bacillota > Clostridia > Christensenellales > Christensenellaceae > JAZRGP01. Next base: position 2,826 of record CAYVOZ010000010.1, read on the forward strand.
GCTCGCTGGGCGGCGATCTCGCTCTGGCAAAGGACGACGAGATCGTACCCGCGCTCATAGCACTCGTTTTATACGGAGTCTTTACATTCTTAGTGTCCTTGTTGACGGACAGGAGCCTGCGCGCGAGAAAGTTCCTGAACGGAACGCCTATAGTCCTCGCCTCGGACGGCAGGCTGTATCGCGACAGCTTTAAAAAGGCGAAGCTGGATATAAACGAATTTGAGGCTGAATGCCGCAGTCAGGGCTATTTTGATATGTCCCAGATACATACCGCGCTCATGGAGCACAACGGAAAGATAAGCATACTCCCGAAGGCGGCATACAGACCCGCGACGGCGGCGGATACGGGCGCGGAGCTCACAGAGGAGCGGCTTTCGCCCAATCTCATATTGGACGGCGAGATAATCGACAGCAATCTTGCGTATATAGGCAAGGACAGGGAATGGCTTATCTCCTCTCTCGCTTCGCGCGGCATAGAAAGTGCGGAGGATGTGTTTTTGGCTACATATAACGCAAAGGCGCAGCTATGCATATTTGTAAAGCTGCGCCTTGACGATATTACCGCGGACGTCTTTGAGTCAAAATAGCGTCCGGAGATCGGACGTTATTTTATAAAGCCGACAAGCCCGCAGAGCCGTTCGTATTCCTTCTCCTTGCGCTCGTTGAATACCTTTTTATTTTCCTCAAAAAGGTTGCGTCCCTGTGCGTCTATGGAGACTATGAGCGGTCCGAACTCGTTTATACGGCAGACCCATAACGACTCGGGCATGCCGAGGTCCGTCCACTCCACACGCTCTATCTCCTCGACCTGATTTGCGGCTATGACCGCGCAGCCCGCGGGAAAAACACAGTGCAGCGCGCCCATGTCCCGGCAGGCCTGCATGGTCTTCTCCCCCATGCCGCCCTTGCCCACCACTACGCGCACTCCGGTCTTTTCTATAAACTCGCGCTCGAATTTCTCCATTCGCATGCTCGTCGTCGGGCCGACGGAGACCATCTCGTATTTACCGTCTCCGAGCTTTCTTATTATAGGCCCTGCGTGCAGTATCGCTCCGCCCGCTAAAGGCACCGGGCATTCCCGTCCCTGCTCCACGACGCGCCTGTGTCCCACGTCGCGGCAGGTCACTATATGTCCGGAAAGATATATCACGTCGCCTATGCTTATGTCCTTGATATCCTCGGCCGAAATCGGCATCTTTAATACTTTCTTCATATGCGCGCCTCGCTGTGAGAGCTAATGGTATAGTTAAGCTCCTTGTCAAATTCGATGTGTCCGCGCCTGTGCGACCAGCAGCCCACGCTTACGCCCACGCCTATCGTCGAGGGATGACGCGCGGTGTTTTCCACATGCACGCCCATGACGGAGTTTTTTCCGGACAGACCCTGCGGTCCGAGTCCAATGGCGTTTATGCTTTTCTCGAGCTCCCGTTCCAAAAGCGCTGCGCGTTCGTTCGGGCTATGGCTGCCCAAGGGACGCATAAGAGCCTTTTTAGAAAGCAGCGCGGCCGTCTCCGCAGACGTCGCAACGCCCACGCCCACTAAAAGCGGAGGACATGCGTTGAGTCCGTAGGACGTCATAATATCGAGCACAAAGCGCACTACGCCCTCGTAGCCCGCGCCGGGCATAAGCACCATGGCGTGACCCGGCAGCGTGCAGCCGCCGCCCGCCATATAAATATCGAGCGAAAGCCGGTCGCTGTTCGGCACTATATCCCAGAATACTGTGGGAGTGCCTTTTCCGACGTTGAGCCCTGTGTTGTACTCGTCAAAGGTCTCTACGGAGTTGTGCCTTAAAGGCGCCTCTCTCGTCGCCTTCAAGACGGACTCCCTGAATATCTCAGGCAGACTGTCTATGAGCGGAAAGCGCGTGCCTACGCTCGCAAAAAACTGCAGCACGCCCGTGTCCTGACATGACGGCCTCCAAAGCTCCTTAGCAAGCCTTTGATTCTCGAACATCGTATCGTATACGAGCCTCGGCAGCCGCTCCGTCTCCTGCGCAGACAGCTCCTTAAGTCTGGCGGTGACGTCGTCCGGCAGCACCTTGCAGAAATAGTCTATAAATGCCGCTATCTTCCCGGTCATGTATATTTCGCGTTTGTCTTCCATACAAGCCTCTTTTATCAATATGCGTGAGTATCGAAATGTCTCTGATACAGAGCCTTATCGAAACGCATCTTCATCTTGAGCGCTTCCTCTATGGAATAATCGCGTATATGATTGTCTCTTATGCCGACCACGCGGTCGCCCTTGCCCTGTATCAAAAGCTGCACAGCCTTTGAGCCCATGTTCGTCGCCATTATCCTGTCAAAGGAGGACGGCACACCGCCGCGCTGAATATAGCCCAAGACTATCGCTTTTACGTCTAAAGCGGTCTTTTCTTTTATATACTTGGCATACTCCGCACCCTTGCCCACTCCCTCGGACAGCACTACAAGGCTCGTCATCTGACCCTTTATGCAGCGGTTTTGCAGGCTTTGGCACAGATCGTCTATGTTATAAGGCACCTCGGGGAGTATTATATACTCCGCGTCACCCGCAACTCCCGAAAAGAGTGCGATATCGCCGCATTTATTTCCCATGACCTCTATTATGCCTATGCGCTCGTGAGAGTCCATGGTGTCCCTTATCTTTGCCATTTCCGCTACTACCGAATTGACCGCCGTGTCAAAGCCTATAGTAAAATCGGTATACGCAAGGTCGTTGTCTATCGTGCCGGGGAGGCCGATAGTAGGTATGCCGAGCGAGGCAATAGCCTGCGCGCCCTTGAAGCTGCCGTCGCCGCCTATCACTATAAGTCCCTCTATTCCGAACGCCTTAAGCACCTTCACCGCCTGCTGCTGACCCTCGGGCTTAAGCATATCGAGACAGCGCGCCGTTTTCAGTATCGTGCCGCCCTTTGCGGCTATACCCTTTACCTCCGAGGAACGCATCTCATAAAGCCTGCCCTCCAAAAGACCGCGGTAGCCCTTCATAACGCCCGTTATCTGAATGCCGTTGATCTTTGCGGTCATAACGGCTGCTTCTATAGCGGCGTTCATTCCCGGCGTGTCTCCGCCGCTCGTCAAAATACCGATCTTCCTCATTACCGAACCTCCAATATATTCTGAAAAATCATTTAAACCATATTCATTTAACTATCACGTTTTCCTTACCCAGCAGTGCTTCAAGGTCGCCTGTCATATCAGCGGAAAACGTTACGCCTTTGTTTTCCATAACATTATAGTACTTGTGCGTCTTTTCTACAAACACTCTTACTTCATTCTCTCCCGGATGCCTTCCGAGTATAACGCGTATGCTCTCGATAAGCGAGTCGCTTTTATCCGCTATGCGCAGATACAGTATCTGTCTTTTTCCGTCGGAGCTCTCCCGTCTCACGCTTTCGGCGATGAGCTCGGGCGGTGCGTCCTCGTTTATGAGCACTCTGCCCGTGATGCGCAGCACGGTATCCGTCACGAGCCTGTCTCCGAGGTCGGCATAGGTCCTAGGAAAGAATATCACGCCTATGCTGCCGGTCATATCGTCCAATACGGCGTTTGCCATGAGCTGCTTTGACGCCTTTGTCGTGCGCACTCTTAAGGAGCTCAGTATGCCCAAGAGCGATACGCTCTCGCCGTCGAGCCTCTGCGCTGCGCTGAGGTCGTCCTCCGCCTCCAATATGGACGACACCGTAAACCTTTGCTTTTTTAAGGCAGCCGCATATTCCTCAAGCGGGTGTCCGCTTATATATAACCCGGTCTTATCCTTTTCAAAAGTCAAAAGCTGCTTCAGGTCGTACTGTTTTACATCGGGCAGCGGAGTACGTCTGCCCTTACCGTCGTCCGGAGCTATATCGAAAAAGGTCATCTGACCCGTTTTTTCGCGTTTTTCTCTGTCCTGCGCGTTCTTGAGCAGCAGCTCGTATATCGCCATGAGCTGTGCTCTGTGAGCTCCAGTATAGTCAAAGCAGCCCGAGAGTATAAGCGACTCTATCTGCGATTTGTTCACCCTCGCATAGTTGCGGTCTATAAAATCCTCGAGGTCGGCATAATCGCCGTGCTCCCCGCGCTCGCTTATGACTCCGGCTATCGCCTCTCCCACGTTCTTCAGGGCATAAAGTCCGAAGCGTATGCCGTCCTTATCGACTGAAAACCGCTTCTGCGATCTGTTTATATCCGGCGGCAGCACCTTTATATCTGTCTTTCCGAGATAGCGAAGATATTTTGTCAGCCCGCCGGAGTCGGACATAAAGCTGTTTAGCGTCGCCGTCATAAACTCCGGCTCGTAATAATACTTCAGATAAGCGGTCTGATACGCTATCACAGCATAGCCGCACGCATGCGATTTATTGAAGGCGTATTCCGCAAAGTCCATCATCTGGGAGAATATCTTTTTAGCGGTGGCCTCGGGAACGCCGTTTTTTATCGCGCCCGGCACTCCGTCGCCGCCGTAAATGAATATCTGCTCCTCCTTCTCCATGACCTTGGCCTTCTTCTTGGCCATGGCGCGGCGGACAAGGTCGCTTCGGGCGAGAGAATACCCTGCCATTGCTCGGACTATCTGCATGACCTGCTCCTGATATACCATGCAGCCGTAGGTGTCGCTCAAGAGCTCCTTAAGCATTGGATGCTCGTATTTCACGGTCGAGGGATCGTTCTTCCCGGCGATATAGTCGGGTATCTTTGCCATCGGACCCGGTCTGAAAAGCGATATTCCCGTCGTTATCTCTTCTATATTATGCGGTCTTAGCTGCGTCATGAGCGAGCGCATGCCCTCGCTTTCGAGCTGAAACACGCCGTCCGTGCTGCCCGAGGATATCATGCCGTAGACGTTCTGATCGTCAAGGTCGAGAGAGTCGATGTCTATATCCACTCCGCGGTTCTTTTTTATCATCTCCACGGCGTCGTGCATGACCGTGAGCGTTCTTATGCCCAAAAGGTCCATTTTAAGAAGCCCCAGCGGCTCCATATGCCCCATGGCGTATTGCGTGGTGATGCTCTGATCCTTCTGGTTCTTCTGCAGCGGCATATACTCCGTGACAGGCAGCTCGGATATGACTACGCCCGCGGCGTGAGTCGAGGTATGACGCGGCATGCCCTCTAACTTCATAGCCATATCGAGCCATTCGTGTACAGCGGGGTCGCTGTCATATTCTGCCCTGAGCTTTGGGTTGCGCTCGAGAGCCAGCCTTATGGTCATATTGAGCTCGCGCGGTATCGCCTTGGATATCCTGTCCGCCTCGGTGATGCTTATGCGAGTGGCGCGCGCGACGTCCTTTATGACCTGTTTTGCGCCGAGTGTTCCAAAGGTTATTATCTGTGCGACTCTGTCCTCGCCGTATTTTTTTACGATATAGTCCTTGACCTCGGGGCGGCGCTCATAGCAGAAGTCCATATCGATATCGGGCATGCTCACGCGCTCGGGGTTCAGAAAGCGCTCGAAAAGAAGATCGTACTTTATAGGGTCTATATTCGTTATATAAAGCGAGTATGCCACAAGGCTGCCCGCCGCGCTGCCCCTGCCCGGGCCGACGGGTATGCCGCTTCTGCGCGCAAAGCTGACATAGTCCCATACTATGAGGAAATAGTCAGTAAAGCCCATTTTGTTTATAGTGTCGAGCTCAAAGAGCATACGCTCCTCGTGCTCGGAGGGATCGGCATAGCGCTTTTTCATTCCCTCGCGCACAAGGCTCTCGAGATAGCCCTCGTGCGTATAGCCCGCAGGGACGTCGAATACGGGCATATGCAGCTTGCCGAACTCTATCTCAACATTGCATTTTTCGGCAATTTCGAGCGTGTTTGTGACGGCGTCTGGAACGTCCCTGCAAAGCGCCGCCATCTCGTCCCCGTCCTTGAGATAGAAATTATCCGAGCCGAACTGTAAGGAGCCGTCCTCCGCAACGAACTTGTTCATCTGAACGCACATGAGCACGTCCTGCGCAGCGGCATCCTCCCGGCGGACATAGTGCACGTCGTTTGTTATTATGGGTTTTATATCGAGCTTTCTCGCCAGCTCCAGCAGGAGCGGATATACCTGCTTCTGCTCCATAATGCCGTGATCCTGCAGCTCTATGTAAAAATCGTCCCCGAACGTGTCCTTGAGCTCAGAGGCGAGTCCGTACGCCTCCTTTATGTTGCCCGAAAGCAGCATAGCGGGTATGTCGCCCATGAGACAGGCCGACGAGCATATGAGCCCCTCGGAATACTTCTTGAGCGTGGAATAGTCTATCCTCGGCTTATAGTAGAAGCCGTCTATAAAGCTTATGGACGAGAGCTTCATGAGATTCTTATAGCCTGTGTTGTTCTTTGCGAGCAGAACGAGATGCGAATACTCTCTCATTCCGGAGTCCTTGCACTCAAGACTGCCGCCCGCCACATAGGCCTCAAGCCCTATTATGGGCTTTATGCCCGCGTCCTTTGCGGCACGGTAGAAGTCTATGACGCCGAACATATTGCCGTGATCGGTTATGGCTATCGCTGGCTGAGAAAGCTCCTTTGCGCGCGCCACAAGCTCGCCTATGCGCGAGGCGCCGTCAAGCAGGCTGTATTCGGTATGAACGTGCAGATGCACAAAATCCGTCATATAGTACTCCGCAAAAAGAAGTATTTGTCTTTCTTTTTTTTCTATATTATACTATCCGGGATAAGTCAATGCAAGCGAGGGGTATTCTATGCGCTATAAGTTAGTAGCCTGTGATTTCGACGATACGCTGTTTTCCTCCGACCGCACCATATCGGAAAAGAACCGCCGTGCTATAGATCTGTGTGAGGCAAGAGACGTCCTTTTTGTGCTTTCGACCGGCCGTACGCTGTCGAGCATACTGCCCTATTATAAGGAGCTCGGTCTTAAAACGCCTGTCATAGCGAGCGGAGG
>CAYVOZ010000010.1:9684-19276 GCA_964453325.1 uncultured Christensenellaceae bacterium
GCTGCTGGCCAGACCATGGATTAAGACAATCACTTTTTTATTCGGATTATAAGGCTCCAGCATATACAGATGCGGCATAAACGACTCGGACGCAAGAAGCCTTTTGAAGCGCGCAAAAGCTCTCGGAGTCCATGCCCATGTTTATACCGGCGATATGTTCTGCTATGACGAATACAGGCCGGAGATAGATTATTACATGTCCCATACGGGTCTGAAGGGCTGTTTCATGCCGGAGCTGTTATCTGCGGAAGGCTACGGCTCCCCAAAGCTCCTTATGGTCACAGAGAAAGACAAGATAGACGCTCTTGAAGCGCAGTTCAGGAGTGAATATCCGTATCTCAATATCGTAAAGTCGCAGCGATGCTTTCTCGAGTTTTACGACCGCAGCACGAGCAAGGGCAGCGCTCTTAAGTTTCTCACCGAGTATTACGGCTTTCTTCGCGACGAGACTGCCGCCATCGGAGATACGCAGATCGATATAAGCATGATAAAGGAGGCCGGACTCGGAGCCGCGCCCGCAAACGCCATGCCGGATGTGCTCTCCGCTGCGGACGTCATACTTAACGACTGCGACCACGACTGTGTGGCGCAGCTGCTTGATGAGTATATCTTTGCTTAACTCTTCCGTTTTTTGTCACTTACTTCATAAAATATCAAAAGAGGGAGCTTTTTACGGCTCCCTCCTCCGATAAAGAAATGAATATTGGAATGTATCGGTTATTTCTGTTTAAAGCGCTTGGGCAAGTTTTGATAAACTCTTATACTTTCATCGCCCAGCCTGTGAATATAATATACCCATAATCCATTATATTGTCAACAGTTTTTATGAATTATTTTATTTTTTTCAGCACATTTGAAAATGATGGGTATTTTATGAGCAAAATTTATCAATCCATGATAAACACATGACTATATGGCTCATATTTTTCTTGCGCGATCATTTTAAATGATTTATAATTTATAAAGCTATTGTATAGATGATGTTCAAATTATTAAGGAAAACGGAGTCCCCTACATGAGAGCATTGAGATTACAGCAAATGAAAGACTTTATCTTCGAGCGCGACGCCGTCAGCTTTGAGGATATCTGTGAAAGATTTGGCATTTCGATCAATACCGCACGCCGTGACGTTTCCATGCTTGAGAAGGACGGCAGCATATCCAAGGTATACGGAGGCGTAAAGGCCAACAAGGACACGGGACTTACTCCGTTCAAGCTCAGATATATATCCAACCTTGACCAAAAAATAGCAATATGCAGATATGCCGCCAACTTTGTTAACGACGGGGACGTCGTTTATCTCGACCCGGGTACTACCGTGCATAACATACTCGACTTTTTGCCCAACAAAAAGATAACCGTGCTGTCAGCCAGCCTTAACGTCATAATGAAGGCCGCAAACATGGACAACATACGTCTCTATACGCTTTCAGGCACGCTTAACCGCGACTCCAACTCCTTTGAGGATATAGGCGCATATCTCATGCTTAAGCGCTTCAACATAACGAAGGCCTTCTTTGCCGCGTCCGGCTTCAGCCTGCAGAGCGGCGCTATGATAGGCTCGACATGGGAATTTGAGATGAAGAATTATGCCGTAAAGAACAGCACCGCGTCATATCTGCTCATCGATAACTCCAAGCTTTCAAAGACAGCCATGATGAAATACGCAGAGCCCGACGAGATCAAAAACGTCATAACCTGCGCTCCGATAGACGATGAATACGTCAAGTATTTTGCCGAGAACGGCGTAAAGCTGCATTACGCGCCGGTTTGACCGTCACTCCAGCCTTCTGAAATAGAGTCCGTTAGTGCGCCCCTCATCAAAGGGGCGTTTGTTTTTATACAGCTCCGTGACTTCTTCCGCGCGTTTTCTGTCCTCAAATGTGAAATATAACAGTGAAAAGTCGAGACCATCCGGCGTTTTGTCTCCGATATAAAGCGGTACGCTGTTATAAAGCGTCGTGAATCGCTTATTGCAGCAGTCCGCCATGAACTCCGCGCCTGTGCGGTCCTTAAGGCGTCTCACGCTTTTACAGTCCTTGCAGCCGTTTCTCGCAAACGGACATGCTCTCATCCTCATGAGTGGCAAATAGCCGTAGCCTATCGCTCCCCTTTTTATGTATCCGCCGAGAGAGGCGACGGAGGACGCGTTTATTTCAAAGGACAGCACGGCGTCAAGGAGCCCCATTCGCTCATACTCAGACAGCGAAACGCTGTTAAGTATATTGAGCCCTGCACCGCCGCGCAGCTCAAAGCCCGCCTCCCGCGCTGCGCGCAGCACGCCTGCGTTTTCGACATATGCGCCCGTTACTCCGAGCCTTTTAAGCCCGTTTAATTTCTCCTTAAGCGCAGGCATATCTTTTTGAAAGACAATTGCAGGTAACTCCGCTATGAGCTTATGCTCAAAGCGCTGCGTTTTTTCGGGCGCCCTCAATATCTCGTCGGCGGGCAATACTATATACTCAAAGCTGTCAGCGGCGCATACCTGGTCCGTCCTGGAAAAGCGTGCATATAAAAGCTCTTTTCCGGTCGTGACGTGTGGTGCCGGCTTTACAGTCTGCACGTCGAAACAGGCTTTTTCGCAAGTCTCTCCCCTTTTCTCAAGCAGCATAGCCGCAGCCTCGCGGCGCATGGCGTTTATCTGTGAATAAGGCAGCGTCATGCCTCGCGGGACGCATATATCCGCGTTTTCGAGATAAAACGGCGTTCCGCCGAGCTTTGAAAGATTGCCCAAGGCTTTCTCCTTGTTAAACTCAGCCGATAGTGCTTTTTCCGCACGCGCGCCGAATACGGTCTCCGTATGCACTCCGTCCGATACCGTAAGCGCGCACCTGTCGCCGCAGGTCAGCTTCATGCTAACTCCGACGCTTTGACGCTCGTTTCTGTATATCGCTCGGGCGCGCGCAAGTGCGTCGCTTTCGTCCGCTTCCTTTTCTCTTATGCCGAACATGTTTCCGCGCTTTCCCGTAAGATGCCCGTCCGTAAAGCCCCCGCGCGAGAACACCGAGCGCAGAGTATCCATATCAGGAGCTATGCCGTCGAGTGCGTCCCTCGCGGCCTTCACGGCGCTCGCGACATACTCCGCGCGCTTAAGCCTGCCCTCTATCTTAAAGGAGCAGACGCCCGCCTCCGCAAGCTCTTGCATATGCTCAATATAGCTCATGTCCTTAAGCGACAGAGCATACGCCTCGCCGTCGTCGGTGCGGAAGTCGAGCCTGCACGGCTGTGCGCATCTGCCGCGATTTCCGCTTCTGCCGCCTATGACGGAGGAAAGATAGCACGCACCCGATACGCTCATGCACAGCGCGCCGTGCAAAAACACCTCCGTTTCGATGCCGCTGAGCCCGGCTATCGTCCTTATCTCCCCGAGCTCCAATTCACGTGCTAAAACGGCGCGGGAAAAGCCGAGCTCGCGGGCCTGCAAAACGCCGTCCAGATTATGCAGCGTCATCTGCGTCGAAGCGTGAAGAGCTATATCCGGACAGCAGCTTTTCAGTAAACTCAAAACGGCGAGATCCTGTACTATGACAGCATCCGCGCCGCTTTTTGCGATACTTTCTATTTCTTTCTTAACGTCCGCAAGCTCTCTGTCCGTAACGAGAGTGTTTAAGGTCACGTGAACGTTGACGCCCCTTGCATGGCAATACGAGACTGCGTTTCCAAGTCCGTCCGCGTCAAAGTTAACCGCGCCGCGGCGTGCATTGAAGGCAGTCGTACCGAGGTATACGGCGTCCGCTCCCGCGCGCACTGCCGCTATAAGCTGCTCCTCTCCGCCGACAGGCGCGAGTATTTCCGGTCTCATTTCGTTTTTTCCTGCTTTGCAGCCATAAGCACCGCCTGCGCGAGCTGATCCGCGCACGATGTAGGATTCGTATCGCAGGTGTTTCCGAGGCACAGCTCCGCTATCCTCTGCGCAGGCATCTTATCCACAAGCTTTGCGATGGCCTTCAAGTTGCCGTTGCAGCCGCCGTCAAACACTACGTTAGTCACTATTCCGTTATTGATATCAAAGCTGACAGCTCTTGAGCATGTGCCTTGATTCTGATGTACAAATCTCATTTACTCCACCGTTACGCTTTTAGCAAGGTTCCTCGGTTTATCCACATCAAAGCCTCTCTCCACCGCACAGTAATATGCGAACAGCTGCGCGGGTATCACCGCCAGAACGGGAGTCAGCAGCTCGTCGCACAGCGGCAGCTTTATGACCTCGTCTGCGAGATCCATCACCAGATCGGCATCCCGCGAGCATATTGCTATAACGTGTGCGCCTCTCGCCTTGACTTCCTTAATATTCGAGGCGGTCTTTTCGTAAAGTTCGGGCTGCGTCGCAAAGACAAAGACCAGCGTACCCTTTTCTATGAGCGCGATAGGCCCGTGCTTGAGCTCGCCTGCGGCATATGCCTCGGAGTGTATATAGGATATCTCCTTGAGCTTAAGCGAGCCTTCGAGCGAGACCGCATAATCGACGTTTCTGCCGAAATAGAACATATCGTTTACGTTGCAGTATATATGCGCGGCGCGCTTTATCCTTTTATCGTTGTTTAATACTATGCGCATAGTGTCCGGCATAGCCTCCAACTCCTCTATAAGGTCGGTGTAACGCTTTTTGTCTATCGAGCCGCGTATGCTCCCGAGCGCCGCCAGCAGCATGGTGAGCATTATTATCTGCGTGGAATATGCCTTTGTGGACGCGACGGCTATCTCCGGACCCGCCATGGTATACAGTACTGCGTCCGCCTCGCGCGCGATCGTGCTGCCGACAGCGTTAACTATAGCGAGCACCTTTGCGCCTTTTTTGGAGGCAAGTCTCAGGGCCGCGAGGGTATCCGCCGTCTCTCCCGACTGACTTATCGCGATAAACAGATCGCCTTTTTCAATGACCGGCGAGCGATATCGAAATTCCGACGCAATATCCGCCTCCACGGGGATGCCGAGTATCTTTTCAAAGCAGTACTTTGCCGCGAGTCCTGCATGGAACGCCGTGCCGCATGCGACTATTATGATGCGCTTAAGATCCTTTATCTCCTCATTCGTGAGGTTTAAGTCGGATATATCGAGCTTGCCCTTGGGCGTGAGCCTCGACGCCAGCGTATCGTGTATCGCGCGCGGCTCCTCATGGATCTCTTTAAGCATAAAGTGCGGATAGCCGCCCTTTTCTGCCGCCTCAAGCTTCCAGTCGACGTGATATACTTCTCTGTCCACGGGCATGCCGTATGCGTCGAATATCTCTATGCTGTCGGCTGTGATGCGGGCGAGCTCGTCGTCCTCCATAAAATATACGTCGCGAGTATACTTGAGCAGAGCCGGTATGTCCGAGGCTATGAAGTTCTCGCCCTCGCCCGTTCCTATAACCAGCGGGCTATCCTTTCTCGCGGCTATTATCTCTCCCGGCGCGTCCTTGGCTATCACGCAAAAGGCGTATGAACCCGACAGCCTTCTGACCGCATGGCTGACAGCGTCCATAAGATTTCCCGTAAAGTAAAAATCTATGAGCTGAACGATGACCTCCGTATCGGTCTGGGATTTGAAGGAATAACCCCTTGTGGACAGCCATTCCTTTATCTTCACATAGTTTTCAATTATGCCGTTGTGGACTATGGATATCGTGCCGGCTGCATTCGTATGCGGATGGGCGTTCATGTCCGCGGGCGCGCCGTGCGTTGCCCATCGCGTATGGCCTATGCCCTCCGTTCCGGTGAGCGTCTGCGTCTCAAGGGTCTTTTCGAGCACCGCGAGCCTGCCCTTTTTCTTTATGACATTTATGTTGGCGCCGTCAAAAACAGCTACTCCGGCGCTGTCATAGCCTCTGTATTCGAGCTTTTCAAGGCCGTCCAGCATTATGGGGACTGCCTGCCTCTCTCCTATATAACCGACTATTCCGCACATATGTTCTGACCTTTCTTAATGCAGTATATACCTATGATACAGTATTGATAAAAAATCGCATTGCCGTGCATGTCTTTCGTACGGTTTTTCACCGAACGAATAAAGTATATTATAGCAAAACGAAGCCGTAATGCAAAGTTTTTGTTTCGCCCAATGTTTACTCCGGCCGGATTGAAATCACAGCCGCATTGCAGTATAATATGCACATGAAGAGAAGAATAGGTCTTTTGGGCGGTACGTTCAATCCGCCTCATACAGGTCATTTTCGCGTAGCGGACGGCATTTATCACGAGTTTTCGCTCGACGGCATAGTATTTATACCCGTCGGAGAACCGCCGCATAAGCGCACTATAGGCGTGGCATCGGACGCCGACAGGCTCGCCATGCTGCGCATCATGACGAGGAACGTTCCGTACATGTCCGTGTCCGAGATAGAAACGTCGCGCTGCGGATATACCTATACCGTCGATACGCTTTCGCTTCTCGATACGATATACGGGCGCGCAGCGGAGTTCTTTTATATTATAGGCACTGATACGCTCTTCGAGCTTAAAAACTGGAAGGACAGCGCACGCGTTGTAAAAATGTGTACCTATATTTGCGTACCCCGCCCAGGTGACGACACCGGCAGCGTTTTAAAGGAGATCGAAAGGCTAAGGGGAGAATACGGCGCAAATATCCTCCTCTCAAGGACGACCGGACCGGACATATCCTCTACGGAGATCAGAAGCTCTCTTGCCGCAGGAAAAGTTCCCGAGGGACTCGAGCCCCCGGTTTTGGAGTACATAATTGAAAATAAAGTATTTGAGTAAGGAAACAAGGGACGTATACATAAACTATATATCCGGCAGACTGACAAAGCATCGGTTCGATCATACTCTTGGTACAGAGAAGATGGCTATAAAGCTCGCCTCTCTTCACGGAGTCAATGTGGCCTCGGCACAGACGGCGGCTCTGCTGCACGACTCCTGCAAATGCCTTTCCTCAGAGGACAAGACCTCGCTTGCGGAAAAATACGGAGTGGATCTCACGGAGCTTTCGGACTTTGAGAGCGACCTATATCACGGCGCACTCGCGGCGGAAGCTGCAAAACACGAGCTTGGCATAACGGACGAGGATATTCTAAACGCAATAAGGTATCATACCACGGGCAGACCGGGCATGAGCGACCTCGAAAAGGTCATATACGATTCAGACGTTATAGAGGAGACGCGCTCCTATGACGGAGTGGAAAGGCTGCGCAGCGCGGTATATAACGAGCTTAAGCACGGAACCTTTATAATAGTGCGCGAGGTGCTGCTGTTTCTCCTCGCCGAAAACAAGGCCATATGCGATATGAGCATAAAAACATATAACTCGCTATTAAAAGAACTAAAAACGGAGGATAAAATTTGACAAAGCAATTCAGTGAAACCGTACTCGAAATGGCAGAGGTGCTCGATAAGAAGAACGCCGAGGACATAATGCTGATCGATATAAGGGACGTGTCCGTGATAGCGGACTGCTTTCTTATATGCAGCGGCAAGGCTCCCAACCATGTAAAGATGCTCGCGGACGAGCTTTCCGAGGAGATGGCAAAGCGCGGCGTGTTTATGAAGCGTATGGAGGGCTATTCCGAGGGACGCTGGATAGTTCTGGACTTTGGCGACGTGCTCGTTCATGTATTTCACCGCGATGAGCGCGAGTTCTACAGCATCGAGCGGCTTTGGCGCACTGACGAAAACTGGATGGATTATCCGGCCGATAAAAAATCCGGGGATTAAGGCACCGAAATTCCTCTCCTGCGTATTATACAGTAAGCCCCGCGCTCAATGGGAAGCGAGGCCGAGTATCATACAAATCTATGGGGAGGATGTTCATTAATGAATTTTTTCGGAAACGGCGATAACTGCGCATGCAGCCTTATCTGGATATTGCTTCTGCTTTCCTGCTGCGGTAACGGCAACGGTTCCTGCTTCGGCGGCGAAAACAACAGCTGCATCTGGATAATACTTCTTCTGCTGCTCTGCGGCGGCTGCGGCAACGACTCCGCATGCGGCAACAATCAGAACTGCGGCTGTGGCTGCGGCTGCTGACGGTGCCTGAAGTACAGCCCGCGTTTGCCCTATACTGAACGCGGGCTGTAGGTTTTTGCCGCGCATGGCCGTAACTCCTGTTTACGGTCATGCGCGGTATTTTCAGATGGCGACGCACCGAATTTTTCCTTTAAAAGTAATTAAACGTTACTCAGACGGCAACTATCCTCAGTCGCCGGAATACGCCTTTTTATCCGGGTTTTCTCTGTATATCACAAACCGTCTGCCGATGACCTGTATGCCTTCGGCGCCCGTCTCGTCGCAAAGCGCCCTCGAGGCCTCCTTTGGAGTCAGCTCCGACGTCTTCTGAACGCTGCATTTAATGAGCTCTCTCGCCTTTAAAGCATCTTCTGCTTCCCTTATCGTGTTTTCGGATATGCCGTCCTTGCCTATATACAATATGGGCTCAAGCGTGTTCGCATAGCTTCTGAGCTCCGCTCTTCTCTTGCTCGTCATAATAATTCACCGTTTAATCGACAAAGTCGAATTCCTCTCCGTTCATTCTGACTGTCTCTCCGTCCTTTACCCCAGCCTCACGCAGCGCAGGCACTATACCGAAGTCATTTAGCAGCTTTTCAAAGTGCCTCATGGAATCGGGATCGTTCGGGTCTATGCGGCGGAATATCTCGTCTATAGCGTTGCCGTTGACCTCGGTGATGCCGTCCTCGCCTACGGAAATGTCATAGGTCAGCTCTCCCCTGTCCACGCTCCATTCCTCTATAACACCCTCGCCGGATATCTCTTCTGCCGGAGGCAGCTCTCTTAAGGCAGCGCATATCGCGCCCAAAAGCTCCTTCACGCCGCTGTGCGTTACAGCCGACATCCTGTATAGCTTCTTGTCTCCGAGCAGCTTTTGCAGCCGCTCCGCATTCTCCTCTGCGCCGGTAACGTCTAACTTGTTCGCGACGACGATCTCCGGCTTTGCCGCGAGAGCGGCGCTGTACGCCTCTAACTCGTGACGTATGCTCAGATAATCGTTCACAGGGTCTCTGTCCGATATGCCCGACGCGTCGACTATATGCACGAGCATGCGCGTGCGCTCTATATGGCGCAGAAATTCTATGCCGAGTCCCGTACCCTCGCTCGCGCCCTCTATTATACCGGGAATGTCCGCAGCGACGAAGCTGTCCTCGCCGAAGCGCACGACTCCTAAATTCGGATCGAGAGTAGTAAACGGATAATCGGCTATCTTGGGCTTTGCCGCGCTTATCACGGAGAGCAGAGTTGATTTTCCCGCGTTAGGATATCCCACAAAGCCAACGTCGGCTATCGTCTTAAGCTCGAGATAGACGTAACGCCCCACCGTCTTTTTTCCGGGCGTCGAAAATCTCGGAGCGCGGCGCGTAGGCGTGGCGAATTTCGCGTTGCCCCTGCCGCCCTTTCCGCCGTAAAGCACGGTCTTGCTGCCTTCTTTTATATCCGCGACGACTCGCCCCGTCTCGGCGTCGATTATCACCGTACCAGCAGGCACCTTTATAACGACGTCCTCGCCGGTGCTGCCCGTCATGTTGTTCTTTGCGCCGTTGTCGCCGCTGCGCGCTATAAATTTCTTGTCGTAGCGAAAGTCCATAAGCGTGCGCGTGTTCCCGGAGGCTGTGAAAATAATGCTGCCGCCGTTTCCTGAGAAATTT